>DASPNH010000228.1:0-5716 GCA_035626675.1 Binatia bacterium | reverse complement strand
GCAGGGCTGGCGAACTGGGCCAACTCGACGCGCTTCCATCGCGTCGTGCTCGAGAAGATGGCGGGCATCCATCGCGACAAGATCCTGCCCGAGTTCGCGCGCGAGACGTTCCAGAAGTGGTGGAGCCGACGCGGGGAGAGGCCTGCGGTGGCCACGCAGGTGGCCGAGGTCGTCCTGTTCCACACCTGCTTCGTCAACTACAACAATCCCGATCTCGGCATCGACGCGGTCGAGGTACTGGAGCGCAGCGGTGTGCGCGTGCTCGTCCCCGAGCAGACCTGCTGCGGGATGCCGGCGCTGGACGGCGGCGACGTCGACTTCGCGCGTGAGCAGGCGCGGCGAAACGTCGCGATGCTGGCGCCGTACGCCGAGCGTGGATGCGCGATCCTGGCCATCAATCCGACGTGCTCCTACACGCTGCGCAAGGAGTACGCCGAGCTGGTCGGTCGCGACATGGAAGAGGCCGCGCGCAACGTTGCCGCCGCCACGCGCGACCTCATGGAGTACGTCCAGCAGCTGCGCCGCGACGGTTATCTGGACACGACCTTTCGGAGCACGCCCGGCAACGTCGCCTACCACATTCCCTGCCATCTCAAGGCGCAGAACATCGGCTACCGCTCGCGCGATGCGATGAAGGCCATTCCCGGCGCCAGGATCCGCATGGTCGACGGCTGCTGCGGGCATGACGGGACGTGGGCGATGAAGACGGAGAACTTCGCGATGTCGATGAAGGTGGGAAAGCCGACCTTCGAGGCGATGCAGGAGGGCGGCGTCATGGCCACCGACTGTCCGCTTGCCGCCATCCAGTTCGAGCAGGCCACCGGAACCCGCCCGCTGCACCCGGTGCAGGTCCTGGCGTTGTCCTATCGCGAGAACGGGTTCCCGACCCCGCCCCCGCCGCGCGAGAGCGAGTAGAGAGGAGATCATGCGACCCATCCAGCCCTCCGAGATCAAGGCCAACGCCGATTACGAGCGCGTTCGCGACCAGGTTCGCCAGCGCATCCTGCCCATCAAGGCCGCACGCCGCGTGCAGGTAGGGCAGGAGATGACGCTGCTCTTCGAGAATCACGACACCATGCTCTACCAGGTGCAGGAGATGGTGCGGGTCGAGCAGATCACCGACCTCGAGGCCATCAAGCACGAGATCGAGACCTACAACGAGCTGGTACCCGGAGAAGGAGAGCTGTCGGCGACGCTGCTCCTCGAGTATCCCGACGCCGAGGTACGCGCGCGGCGACTTCGCGAACTCGTCGGCATCGAGAAGCACGTATCGATGGAGATCGGGGGAGCGGGCGTGTTTCCCGCCATCTTCGACATGCGGCAGATGGACGATCGCAAGGTCAGCTCGGTCCACTACGTCAAGTTCCGCATCGGCGACGCCGGCGCGGGCGCGGTACGCGACGGCGCCGCCATGGAGATCATCGTCGATCATCCATCCATGCAGGTGCGCGCCCGCCTGACGGACGCTCAGAGAGCGGCGCTGCGCGAGGATCTGCTGGGCTGAGCATGGTATGACAAGTTCGGTAGCTGACGCCCGTGACAAGGTCGTCGACGTCCACTTCCGTGACGATACGATGAGCGTCGATCTTGCAGACGGTCGTACGATCACGGTTCTGCTGACGATGTATCCAACCTTGCTCCACGCGAGCGAGTCGCAACGAAAGCGGCCTTCCTGATCAGCTGCCGGGCACCAGTGCTCGTGCCCGCTCGGCATCGAACGTCGCGATGAGGCGCGTTCCGCGCGCCAGCGCTTGCGGCACGGGACCCGCATCGATCAGCGCGGCGATCTGGTTGCCCTCATCGTCTCGGGTTCGGCACAGAGTCCTGCCGCCTTGAAACGCCGTCTCGACCACCGTCACGGCCACGGCTCCGATGCCGCCCTGCGCAGCCGGTATGGTTGCAGTGAGCCGTACGTGCTCCGGCCGCACCATCAGCAGCGCATTCTGGTCGCTTCGAAGACCCTCCGCAGCGGGTGTCACGACGCGGCGACCGCCTGGCAGCACGACCTCGGCTCGTTCGTGCCTGCATGCAACGACGCGAACGCCGATCCAGCTCGCGTCGCCGATGAATCCCGCCACGAACGCGCCGCCGGGCCGCTCGTACAGCTTGCGCGGCGTGCCGATCTGCTCGATGCGGCCGCCGCGCATCACGGCGGTGCGGTCCGACAGCGTCCAGGCCTCCTCGCGATCATGGGTCACCAGAACGAATGCGATGCCGGTCTGACGCTGGAGACGCTGCAGCTCGACCTGCATCTCGCGGCGTAGCTGGAGGTCCAGGGCGCTGAGCGGCTCGTCCAGCAGGACCGCGCTCGGCTCGTTGACGAGCGCCCGGGCGAGCGCAACGCGCTGGCGCTGACCGCCGGAGAGCTGATGCGGCCGGCGCGAGGCGAGGTCCCCCAGGCGCACGAGCTCGAGCATCGCAGCGACCTTGCGCGTCACTTCCTGCGCCGCGAGCCTGCGCGTGCGCGGCCCGAAGGCGACGTTGTCGAAGACGGACAGGTGAGGGAAGAGCGCGTACTGCTGGAAGACGGTATTGACGTTGCGGCGATGGGGCGGGGTGCCGGCGACGTCGGCGCCGTCCAGAAGGATGCGGCCGGCATCGGGCTGCTCCAGGCCGCCTATCAGCCGCAGCACGGTGGTCTTGCCGCAGCCAGAAGGGCCGAGAAGAGAGAAGAACTCGCCGCGGCCTATTCTCAGGCTCGCGCTGTCGACCGCAGTGACGCTGCCGAACCGCTTCGACACCGCGTCCAGCTCGATGACGGGTGTGATCTCGCCGCTGTCGGGATGAGCCGGATCGTTCAGAAGCGATCTCCAGGTGCCGCGCGCTTGTGCCAGACCGCCGTGGGACTGGCAAGGCATCGTTGACCGCAAGCTCCGCACTCGACAGATAGGCCTCATGCCGCGCCGCTCTCTGGGTGCGTGGACCATCGCCACGCTGGTCTTTCTGTACGCGCCCATCGCGGTGCTGGTGCTGTTCTCGTTCAACACTTCGCGCCTGAACATCGTCTGGGAAGGTTTCACGACGCGCTGGTACGGCGCGATGTGGAGCGACGTGGTGCTGATGAAGGCGGCGGCCAACAGCCTGCTCGTGGCTTCGGTGACGACGCTTCTGTCGGTGGCGCTCGGGACCGCAGGCGGCTGGCTGCTGCATCGATACCGCTTTCCCGGTGCGCGCCTGTGGCGCGCGCTGATCCTGACGCCGATGCTGGTGCCGGAGGTCGTCATGGGCGTCAGCCTTCTGGCGCTCTTCGTCTTCCTTCGCCTGGAGCTCGGCTTCACCAGCCTCATCCTGGCCCACGTGACGTTCTGCTTCCCGTTCGTGTTGATGCTGGTGCAGTCGCGGCTTGCCCGGCTCGACCCGGCGCTCGAGGAGGCCGCGATGGATCTCGGCGCCACGCCGGCGATCGCATTCCGCCGCGTGCTGCTGCCGCAGCTGCGACCGGCCGTGGTCTCGGGCGCGCTGCTGGCGTTCGCCCTTTCCCTGGACGAGCTGATCGTCAGCTACTTCACCGCCAGTGCCGCCAGCCGCACGCTGCCCCTGGAGATCTTCGGTCGCGTGCGAAGGGGCCTGGACCCGTCGCTCAACGCGATCTCGACGTGCTTTCTGCTCGCCTCGATGATGCTCGTCCTCGGCAGCGAAGTGCTGCGCCGGCGCAGCGAGCCGGTCGCGCAAGGAGAGAAGCGGTGAGACTTCTGCCTCTGACTGTCGTCGCGGTCCTCGCTGCCATGGTCTCGGCATGCCAGACCGGAGCCCCGAAGGCCGATTCGATCCGGCTTTTCGCGTGGTCGGAGTACGTGCCGCAATCGGTGATCGACGGCTTCACGGCCGAGACGGGCATCGAGGTGAGCTACGAGACCTATTCGTCGAACGAGGAGATGCTCTCCAAGCTGGTTTCGGGGGCGCAGCGCTACGACCTGATCCAGCCCTCCGACTATACGGTGCAGGCGCTGATCCGCGAGGACGCCTTGCTGCCCATCGACTGGGCACGCGTGCCGAACTTCGCCAACATCGGCGCGCAGTACAAGAATCTGCCGCACGATCCCGAGCAGCGATACTCGGTGCCGTGGATGTCCGGATCGGTCGGTATCGTGGTCGACACGGACAAGGTCCGCGAGCCCGTGAGAGGCTACGCTGACGTGTTCCAGGAAAAGCATCGCGGCCGCATCGTCGTGGTCGACGACTCGCGCGAGATCGTCAGCTGGGCGATGGCCACGCTGGGGCGAGGACCGAACGAGGTGACACCGCAGATCCTGGCCGAGGTGCGTCCGGTCCTGGAACGCTGGCTGCCGCTGGTGAAGGTATACGACTCGGACAGTCCCAAGACCGCGCTGCTCAACGGCGACGTCGATCTGGGAATCGTCTGGTCCGGCGAGGCTGCCATCCTGCACGAGGAGGACCCGAAGTTCCGATACGTGCTGCCGGTCGAAGGCGCGCACCGCTTTCTCGACACGCTGGCGATCCCCAAGGACGCGCCCAATCCGCACGGCGCGATGAAGTTTCTCGACTACGTGCTGCGGCCCGAGGTCAGCGCGAAGATCTCCGAGGAGTTTCCCTACACCAACCCGAACCTGGAAGCGCGAAAGCTCCTGAGCGCGGAGCAGCTCGCCAATCCGGCCAGCTACCCACCGGGCGATCCGCAGCTCGTCGGCTTTCTCGACATCGGTCCGGCCGCCGTGGACATCGACAAGCTCATCACCAATCTGAAGGCGGCGGGCTGAAGCGGCGTGCACGCGCTTCCGACGCTTCGGCACGCGAACGCCGCGCCGGCGCGACCGGTGCCGGCGGCGGCGTGGCTGGCGGCCGCGCCGCTGTTTGCGTGGCTTGCGCTGTTCGTGGCCGCTCCGGCGCTGATCATCCTGGCCTACAGCTTCGCGCAGCGCGGGACGCTCGGCGGCGTGGTGTGGGAATTCACGATCGCGAACTACGCGGCCGCGCTGGACCCGACCTACCTGCGAGTGCTGCTGCGATCGGTCGTGATGGCCGGCGCGACCGCGATGCTGTGCCTCATCGCCGGCTATCCGGTGGCGCTCTACATGGGACGCGCGCCGCAACGCTGGCGAGGCACGCTGCTGATGCTGGTGATGGTGCCGTTCTGGACCAGCTTCCTGATCCGCACGTACGCGTGGCTGACGATCCTGAAGAGCGAAGGCGCGCTCAACGGCGTGCTGCTCGCCATCGGTATCATCGATGCACCGGTGGCGATGCTGTATACGCCGGGCGCGGTTCTGCTCGGGCTCGTCTACACGTTCCTGCCGTTCATGATCCTGCCGCTCTACACGTCGATCGAGGCGCTCGAGGAACCGATGCTCGAAGCTGCCTCCGATCTCGGTGCCGGGCCGTGGCGCACGCTGCGCAAGGTCATCCTTCCGCTGACGATGCCGGGCATCGTCGCGGGCTCTCTGTTCGTGTTCGTGCCGGCGCTCGGTCTCTTCGCGGTCAACGACATCCTGGGCGGCGGCACCGTCGACATGATCGGCAACGTCATCGAGAACCAGTTCAAGGGCGGCGCTCGCAACTGGCCGTTCGGTGCGGCCCTCTCGGTCCTCATGATGGCCGTCTTCGGAGTCGCCATGGCCGCCGCCAGCCGTTCAAGCCGTTTAAGGGGACTGTCCCCTTAACCCGGAAAATTCATGAACGCACCGGTAGGTAGAAAGAGAAAAGCCTCTCGGACTGGTAGAACGGCTTTACCACAAGCGAATCCAACCAACCCGAAAAG
>DASPNH010000227.1:0-19329 GCA_035626675.1 Binatia bacterium | reverse complement strand
TCGGCGCCGGCGGGAAAGTGCAACGTCACCAGCTCACTCTTCTCGAGCGCGGCTGTCACCTGTGCCGCCGCGGCGCTGCCGACGCGGAACAGCATCAGCCGCTGCACCTCCGCCAGCACTAGATTCGTCGTCACCAGCGGTATGCGCTCGGCAGCGGCGGTACGAAACAGCGCGTCGGCTTCTTCGTGATGCGCATCGCTGCGGCTGAAGAGCGCGATCCATCCGCCGCTATCGACGAAGACTGGACCGGTTCCTGCGCGTGCGGCGGTATTTTGGCGCGGCTTCGGCAACGAAGGTCTCCGCAAGGTATCGATCGATGTGTGCGGAAGCGTCGGGCGGTAACCCCTCGATCATTCCGCTCGCAGCCAGCAGCGGATCGCTGTGCCGCTTCGAGGTAAGGGCTCGAACGGCGACGCGCACGGCCTGAGACTTGGTCCAGCCGCGCTCCGCCGCAAACTGCGCCAGCGACTCGTGCTCGTCGTCGTCCAGATAGACCTGAATCGGTCGGCTCATGACGATGAAGTGTACGTCTTCATGAAGATGGCGCAAGGGGCCACAGCGCCGCCATCACAGCGAAATCATAGGCAGGTCAGCCCTTGGCGGGCTGGCCGCCACTCGCCGATTGCCCTATAGTCGCCTTCCATGTTCGGCCTCGGCTTCAGCGAGCTCCTCATCATCCTGGTGATCGTCCTGATCATCTTCGGCGCGGGCAGGTTGCCCGAGCTGGGCGAGGGGCTGGGACGCGGAATCAAGAACTTCCGCAAGGGCGTCAAGCCCGACGAAATCGACGTCACTCCACGGGACGATAGTTCGCAGGAAGGTGATCGTCGGTCGGTTCCACCGAAGCCACCCGGTAGCTGACCTCGTCCACCTCTCCCCGAATCGAAGAGATCGCGACCTGGCAGCGGGTATGCTCGCCCGAAGCCAGGATAAGCTCGCTCGACGGCGCCAGGTCCATGAGCGTGCGGACCTCGTCGCGCGGAAGGCGCTTGAGCAGGCGTTCGGAGACGTTCTTGCCGCACGCCGCCGCGGCCTGCGCCACGCTGCGGCCTTCGCGCATCGCCTCGGCCGCCAGACGCACCCCGCGCACCGGAATCAGCGAATCGTTGATGACCGTGGCCTCGACGACGACGGCGGTGGAGCGGTCGGCGAGGGTGAGCACCTTGGCCTTGGGATCGACGACTCGCATCTGACTGGCCAGCACGGGATCGGAAGCGAGCGATGTCGCCAGACCCGGAACCGGCAGGCGCCGGACGAGGGCATCGGTCCAGGCGTGATTGTTGGCGAGAAAGACCGCCAGCAGCGCGAAAACTCCCACCAGCGACGCCAGCAGCACGACGCCCGTCCATGCAGGCGTGGACCTGTTTTCCTCGTGAACGATTTCGCGCGGCCTGCGAGCCATGACGGTGGCGCGATTGTACGGGGCCGCGCATCGCAATGCGACGCCGGCAACGCAGCGAAACGCTTGCAGGCACAGCTTGTTGCGCTAGTATCCGCGCGCCTCACGCGAAAGTGGCGGAACTGGCAGACGCGCAGGATTCAGGTTCCTGTGGCCGAAAGGCCGTGGGGGTTCAAGTCCCCCCTTTCGCACCAGCCTCACCATGCCGGAGCCGGCCGAGCGGCGATGGAACTGGAGACCGTCGTGGCCATCGACTCCGGCGCCTACCGCAAGATCATGGGCAATTTTGCCACCGGGGTGACGGTGGTGACCACGTGCAACGGCGGCCGCCTGCACGGGTTCACCGCCAACTCGGTGACCGGCCTGTCGCTGGAGCCGCTGCTGCTGCTGGTATGCGTGGACAAGAAGGCGCACGCGCTCTCGGAGCTGCGCATCTGTCAAAGCTTCGCCGTCAACGTGCTCGCGGCCGACCAGAAGGACATCTCCAACCTGTTCGCCAAGTCGGCTCCGCCCGACGATTGCCTTCGCGGGGTGTCGTACCGTATCGGCGAGAACGGCGCTCCGCTGATCGACGGAACCATCGCGCACTTCGAATGCCGCCTCTACGACGATCTGGACGGCGGCGACCATGTGATCTTCGTCGGCGAGGTCGTCGGCGGCGCGGTGACGTCGCCCGAGGCGATGCCGCTGCTGTATTTCCGCGGCGCCTATCGCGAGATCGCCTCCGTCGGCTGAGCTGCAACGATTCTTTCCAAGACCGACCTCATCGCGCTGCTACGCAATCGCCTCGAAGAACGGCTTCGCGACCTGACGGCATCGCAGAAGAACGTGCAGGCAGGCGCGTTCCATCCCGAGAACAAGCAGGAGCACTCCAAGGACACGCGGGCCATCGAGGCCGCCTACCTGGCCCGCGGGCTCGCGCAGCGCGTGGAAACGCTGCGCGACGGAATCAGTGCCCTGGCGCTGATCAGGCCTCGCGAGCTGGGCGAGGACGAGCCGGTGTGCGTCGGTGCGCTCGTCGACCTGGCCGACGAGGATGGGGACGAGACGAGCTACCTGGTGGCGCCGGTTGGCGGCGGCGAAAAACTGGCTGCCGGCGCCGTGGCCATCCTGGTCGTGACGCCGCAGTCTCCGCTCGGAGCGGCGATGGTCGGCAGGCGAGAGGGCGACTCGATCGAAGTGGAGCTGCCCGCGGGAAAGCTCGTCGGCGAGATCGTGCGGGTGCGGTGACGGCGGCTGCGAAAAAGATCAGCCCGTGGCTGCGGCCGGCTCGGCCTCTTCGTCGATCGGCGCCAGGACCGTTGCGGTGCCGCGCTCGCGCGGCGGTGAACGGAACCGGGCCAGATAGGAAACGCTGCCACCGAGCTTCTTGTCGAAGCGGAAACCCGCAGCCCCGGCGCGCTTCTTCAGCGCCGACAGCCGAACGTAGTCGGGATCGAAGAGCACTTCGCCGATGACCAGCCGCGCGTTCGGCTTGAGGACGCGCCGTAGCTCGCGCATCGCCGCGGCACCGTTGCGCAGCTCGCCGAGCACGCCGATCAGATAGGCGGCATCGAAGGTGTGGTCGGGGAAGGGAATGCGCGAAGCGCTGGCGCGGCGCACGTGGACGTTCTCGAGACGAGCTTCGTTTGCGCGACGCATGACGTCGTTGAGCATGGCCTGCTGCACGTCGATGGCATCGACGCTGCCGCCGGGCTCGAGCGCGGCGGCAACCCTGACGGCGTGGATGCCGGTGCCGGGTCCGATCTCCAGGATACGCTCGCCGCGCTTGGGACGGAGGACGCGCACGAGCTTTTCGGGCGTGTGGTTGCCGCGCGGAAGCAGGAGCGTCCAGCGCAGGATGTGCGGCATCGGACCGGGGTATTTGAGACTGAAGTACCGAGTCAGGACCAGGAGCAGGACCGCCAGTGCGGACAGTGCCAGCCCAGCCACCGCGCCGAGCCGGAAGGCGGCGTACGGCGCCGCCAGCATTGCCGCCAGAGCCGCGAACCCCGTCCAGTCGTGCCTTCGCATCGCCCGCGGTGTAGCCCTCGCAACCAGCTATGGCCAACGCGGAGGCTGCAGATCACGAGTGCCGCGACTCACTGAGGCGCAGAGTCCGCGCGGCCATCGTCTCCATGACGAACAGCGCGAAGAATGGATGCTGCTGGGTCAGGAAGAGGAAGCGCTTGCGGTCGATCGGAACGACACGCGAGTCGACGCGCGCCACTGCCGTCGCCGAGCGCGGCGTGTTGACGATCAGGCCGAGCTCGCCGAGGATTCCGCCGGCCGGAACCGTTTCTACCACCCTGGTACCGAGCATCACGTCGATCTCGCCGGCGGCCACCGCGTACATCGTCTCCTGCGATTCGTCGCCTTGCGCGAAAATGACGGCTCCCGCCGGCACTTCCTCCGCATCCGGATCGTTCAGGAAGAGGCCGAAGGTGGGAAGGCTCAGCGGTGCAGAGTCGGCCATGACTGCTCCTGGCGCCCGGTGGCGCGAGTTTCGTCCATAAGCGGACGTTCGGCAGAAGGCAACGCGCCGCTCAAATCTCGCCTCGGTCGCTGCGCTGCTGCAGGCATTCCCTTCCGGTCCCCGCACGAATCAGCTCCGCGATGAGCAGCGTTGCCGGACCGGCCGTCTCGCGATCGGCGAACACCAGATACATGTTGGCGACGCGCTCGGAGCCTTCGCGAAGCGGCAGGCGCGCGAGCTGGCCATTCTCGAGCTCGCTGCGAATCGCCTCTGCCGGATACCACGCGTAGCCGAGTCCCATCACCGCTGCCCGGATCGACGTCGCCTTGGCAGACATCGTCCAGCGCTGCTCGTTGAGCCATCCGGCCGTGCGCACGCGCTGGGTGCCGGTGTCGCGGATGACCAGATGCCGGTGGGCGCGCAGATCGCGAGCGGTCACCTCGCGGCCCAGGTGATGCAGTGGATGCGCTGGCGCGGCGGCGCACACGAAGCGGATGGCGGTCAGGACGTCGCCGACCATGCCCTTGGGAATCGAGGACGTGATGGCGAGGTCGACGCGGCCGTCCAGCAACGCCTCCTCGGTGCCGCCGAGCACCGTCTCCCAGATCTCGATGCGGGTATCGGGATGGGCACTGCCGAACTCGGACAGGCACTGGAGCAGCAGCCAGGTCGGAAAGATGATCTCGGCCGCCACGCCCACCTCGGCCTCCCATCCCCTGGCCAGGTGACCGGCGGCGGTTTCGAGGCGTGCGGCCTCCTCGAGCAGCTCCTTGCCGCGCCGGTAGAGCACCTGTCCGGCGCTGGTCAGCACCGCCTTGCGTCCGCGGATCTCGAAGACTTTCAGGCCGAGCAGTCCTTCCATCTTCTGGACCGCGTAGGTCAGGGTGGACTGGCTCTTGTGGAGCCGCTCGGCAGCGCGGGCGTAACCCCCTGATTCGACTACGTTGACGAAGACTTTCCACTGGTCGAGTGAGATTTGTGGCTGGTTCATCATCGACCCCATCGATCAAGATGGCCGGTTTATTCCGTTATACGATCGACCGGATCAATCGTTATACAGGCTCATCAACTCGAACACGGAGGGAGCCATGACCAAGATCCTGCAACTGAACACGAGCATCTTCGGCGACGTCGGCCAGAGCACCATGCTGGCCTCGGAAATGGTCGAGAGCCTGCGAAAGCAGGATCCCGGCGCCCGCGTCACCATTCGCGACTTCGCGCGAGAGCCGGTGCCCCACCTGACCGGCGACGGGTTTGCCGCCTTCATGGCAACCGAGCGCACGCCCGAACAGCAGAAGCTGCTCGACTACTCGGACGTGCTGATCGCCGAGCTGCGAGACGCCGACCTGATCGTGCTCGGACTGCCGATGTACAACTTCGGCGTGCCCTCGCAGCTCAAGGCCTGGTTCGACCACGTCGCGCGGGCGGGCGTCACGTTCCGCTACACGAGCAACGGTTCGGTCGGCCTGCTGACGGGCAAGAAGGTGATCGTGCTGGCAACGCGCGGCGGCAGGTATGCCGGAAGTCCCCTCGATACGCAGACGCAGTACGTGCGCGACTTCTTCGCCTTTCTCGGGATGCGCGACGTCGACTTCATCTACGTGGAGGGGCTGGCGCGCAGCGGCGAGGCCCGTAGCGACGCGATCGCCTATGCACGCACGGTGATCCACGAGCTGGCGCGCGGAACGCGCGCCGCGGCCTGAACGGTTACGCAAGAGCTTGCGCGTACGGCGCTGGCATTGAATCGAGGAGAAGTGACATGAAGATCCGACGGCTGGAAAAAGTGATCCCGTCCATGGCCACCAGCGACGGTGCGGGCGTAAAGCTGCGACGAAGCCTCGGCGCAGACGCCGGCGCGCGGCACGATCCGTTCCTGATGTTCGACGAGTTCTACTCGGACGACCCGCGCGACTACATCGCCGGCTTTCCGCCGCATCCGCATCGCGGCTTCGAGACCGTGACGTACATGCTGGACGGTCACATGCAGCACCAGGACAACCGCGGCAACACCGGCGACCTCGGGCCGGGCGACGTGCAGTGGATGACGGCGGCCGGCGGCATCGTACACTCCGAGATGCCGCAGCAGACCGAAGGCCGCATGCGCGGCTTTCAGCTGTGGCTGAACCTGCCGGCGCGCGAGAAGATGAAGCCGGCTGCGTACCGCGACATCCCTGCCGCACAGATCCCGGTGGTCGAGCTCGAAGGCGGCCTTACCGTCAAGGTGATTGCCGGAGAACTCGATCACGACGGCGAGCTGACCACCGGCGCGGTGCGGAACGACAGCACCGAGCCCGTTTATCTGGACGTCCATCTGCCACCCGGCGGCGTGTTCGAAACCGCGCTTCCGAGCGGCCACAACGCGCTCGTCTACCCGTATGACGGCGAGGTGATGGTGGGCGCCGAGCGCACGCTGCTCGAGCAGCGTAGCGCAGGGCTGCTCGGCAGCGGCGACGTCGTGCAGATCGAGGCGGGCAAGACCGGTGCGCATGCGCTGGTCCTTGCCGGACGACCCCTGGGCGAGCCCGTCGTCCAGCAGGGTCCGTTCGTCATGAACACGCGCGAAGAGATCGAGCAGGCCGTGGCCGATTATCACGCCGGCCGCTTCTAGCACGCACGGCGCGTCGTGCTCTTCCATCGACGAGCACGACGCGATAACCGTCGCGCCGTGCCCGAGGCCATTCGAGTACGTGCGTCCCGGACGCATGCCGCCCTCGTCGCCGCCGGCCTGGCGGCGATGGTTGCAGGTCCGCTGGCGGCCAGGGCAGGAGAATCGCCGCATGGCCTTTCGTTCGATCCCCCTTACGAGTTCGCCCTCGAAGGCCACAGTCTGCTGGCGCCGGTCCTTGCGGCCTCCGGCGATCGTCTCTACGCGCTGCTGCGGTCGCGCCCGACCGGTGCGCCTTCCTTCACCGACGGCGCGCATCTGTTTCGCAGCGAGGACGAGGGATCGAGCTTCGAGACGCCGCGGGACCTGAAGGCCCTCATCGCGGGCGCCGCGCACATCCAGGCCACCGCCCTGGCTGCGGCGGGATCGAACCTCTACGTGATCGCTCTGGACCGCCAGTCCGGCGACGAGTCGCTTCATTACAGCCTGTGGCTGCTGCGCAGCACGGATCACGGCCAGACTTTCGAGGCGGCGCAGCTGATCGACGAAGGCCCGCAGATCAACATCCCGTTCAACGTGTCGGGCTCCGGCGACCACCTGTTCTTCCAGTACACCAAGGTCGTTCCCGACGAGGAGGATCAGCCCACCGGCAAGCGTGTCCTGGTCGAAAGCGCGAACGCGGGCCAAAGCCTTTCCATCTCCGAGTACGACACGGGCGAAGGACCGCTGCTCGGCGGCCTGGTACAGACGGACGGTTCCGCTCTGGTGCATTGCCATCCGGGCCTGGACGTCGTGCCGTTTCCCATCGTCTGCGAGCGCAACGATGGAAGCGGCAGCGGCGGCGTCGGGACCGCAACCGCATTCCGCGACATGCAGATGCAGGGCGAGGACGTTTGGGTGCGCTGGGCGCGCGACGAGTCCATCCGCGTCTCGCATTCGGCCGACGGCGGCCGCAGCTTCGCGCCGGCAGCCGAAGTCGACTTCCTGCACAGCCTGCTGACGGGGCACGGTCGGCACGTGCACACGGTACGCAACGGATTCGTCGGCTCGATCCAGGTCCAGAGCAGCCTGGACGGCGGCGCGAGGTTCGATGTTCCCTCGTCGATTCCCGACACGGCTGGCGCGTCGGTTACGGGAGTCGCGTCCAATGCCGATCACCTCTTCGTCGGCTGGCAGAGCTCGGCTCCGGTGCGGCCTTTCCTCTCACGCGGTCTGGTCGCGCGTATGACCGCCAGGCTGTCGGTCGAGCCCAGCGACGTCGAGGACGGCGAGCTGTTGACGGTTCGCGTCGAGGTCTTCAACACCAGCGACGGCGTGCTCTCGGACATTCGACCGGAAGTGACGATCGCCGCCGGTGACGAGAGCGCCGCGGCCGAGCTGTTTGGCGAGGCGGATACTGCGCCGAGAACGCTCGCGCCGGGCAAGAGCACGGCGTTCGAGCTCGCGTACCAGGCCACCGGCCAGGGCGCGCTCGAGGTCAGCGCGCAGGTCACCGCGCAAGACGAGGATGGGATGGAGCTGACGGCCGCGGCGACCGCGCAGTGCCCCGTTCCTGCTGCCAACGCTGCGGGCGAAGGCAACGCCGCCGCAGAGCCGGCGTCCTGCTCGCCCGATTCGGTTGCGGTCCTGGTCACCGCTCCCGACCTGGTGCTGCTCCTCGACGTCTCCGACGTGCTGGTCGCCGACGGGGACAGCCTCAGCATCGGCGGCGTCATCGGCAACCGCAGCGAGAAGGATGCGTTCACCGACGTCGACGTGACCGTCGAGCTGGTGGCCATCGATGCGGCCGGCAATGCCACCGGCGAAGTGGTTTCGACCGATCCGGCGCCGCTCCACTTTGGCAGCATCGCTGCGCTGGATGCCGCCCCGGTCAGCATGACGATTCAGGCTACGCTGATGGAGGCCGATGCAGGCGCGGGACGCCTCGAGGTGCGCGTCGAGGTGCAGGCGACCAACGCCGGCGGCGAGCGTGTGCGCGCGACGATCGGATGCGAGGACACGACGCCCGCGCCGGCAGGCAGCGGGCAGCCCGGCTGCGATCGCGAAACGGGCCGCATCGTGCTCGGCGTGGGCGGCGACTGCATCGCCATCACCGACGAGAGCCCGCCGGTGCGGTCCTTCACCACGGACATTCCGGTCAAGCGCGAGGGCAACGTGATCGTGGCATGCGGCGGCGGCGGCACGTGCACGATCCTCGACGACGTGCGCGAGTACACCGAGCGCCTGACCGAGGTCGAGCTGCCGGTGACAGGGCAGATCAAGAACGTCGGACAGGAGGTGGTCCTGCGCGCGGTCATTCAGCTTCCGGAGGGCCGCACCGAGAGCGACATCGACGAGCTGCGCTGGACCATCGATGGAGAGACGATCGAGAGCTATCAGGATTTCTCGGCGTACGCGCGGGGGATGGAAGGTGTCGTCTTTTTCCGCGCCGACGGCCTGGCGACCAATCGCGTGGTCGAGAAGATGCCGGACCAGGCCGACTGGGACCGTGTCTGGTTCTTCTGGAAGCAGACGGGCCGCCACCGCGTTCGCGCCGAGCTCTTCTTCAAGGACCAGGCCCAGCCGACCAGCTGCACCTCCACGGTAGAGTTCGACGTCGAGCGAAACACGAACCGCAGCGATCGGCAGGCCGAGAAGTTCTATAGCAGCTGCTGCGAGAAGGCCGTGGGAGGCGGTGACGCCGACGGCCGCGCGCGTGTGGCCAACCTGCACGACAGCCTGCACATGCAGGACGACGCGCAGGTGATCTTTCCTGGCGACAGCTGGATCAACTTCCACCGCGTGATCCTCAACGCCTTCGATGCATGGCGCGAGTACTTCGGGTATCCGGTGGTCGGCATGTGGGACGCCTCGGTGCCGATGCCGGCGGCCGAGAACGGCTATCACACCGATGAGCCGTCGCGTTTCACCGATGCGCCAATGTGCGAGCCGACCTATGCGCCAGCCGGGTCGCTATGTCCTCTACCGCCGTGGTTCACGCGCAGCGGAGCGCTGGATGACGAGAACATGCCGATCGTGCGGCCGGACGAGCCTCTGGTACAGGACGGCTCGTGCAACAACCCCGACGGCAGCGAAGTGCCGCCGGGCCAGTCGATCATCGACGACTTCACCACCAACGTCGCGCTCGGCTGCGTCCTGGCCAAGACGTGGCACGCCAACATCCATGCGCTGATGTCGGGCGCGATGGCCACCACGTTCGGATCGCCTTTCGATCCGGCGTTCTGGCGCATGCACAACTATCTCTCGGGCGCACAGATCGGAGGAGGACCGGGCGTGCCGGGCGCGTTGCACGCGGACGGCGGCGTATCGAGCACTGTTGGCGGTGGGATGGGCTCGACGGGCGGCGGCGATTCCGTATCCGGCACGGTTCGCGGCGGCCCCCGCGTGTCAGGCGCGTTGCGCCGCGGCGCCGATGCGGATGAGGACGGCGGGACGGTGCCGGTCTATCTGGCATGGGAGCTGGAGCAGGCCGAAGGACCTCCCGGCATCAGCGTCGCGCTACCGCGGCATGACCGTCCGGTGACGGCGCTGCCCACCGTCGTCGTGCGTTTCTGGAAGGAGGTGAGCGGCGTCGATGCCGCCGATCTCGTGGTCGATGGTTCGGTGGCAACCGACATCGAGGTGATCGACGGCTATCACGTGTTCACCGGGTTCGCGCCGCCCGGGGTCGGGCAGGTGTCCATTCAGCTTCTGCCCGGCCAGATCGAGGACGGCGAGGGCGAGGCCTTTGCGGGATACTCATGGGCGGTCGCGCTGGAGGCCGATACCGATGGCGACGGCGTCGCCGACTCGGTGGACAACTGTCCGCTGACGCAGAATCCGACGCAGGCCAATACCGACGCGAATCACTTCTTCGACACGCAGTATGGTGGCGGCCACGAGCCGGATCATCTGGCATCACGAAAGGCAGCAGGCTCCGATGCCGGGGCGGCGGAAACCCGGGCATGGCAGGAGCGGGCGGTCACGAGTAGAGGCGGCGAGCACGGCCACGGCGGCGACGGCCTGGGCGACGCGTGCGACGCCGATGACGACGACGATGGCCGAAGCGACGTCGAAGAGATGCAGGCGGGCAGCGACCCTCGCAACGGCAAAGACCCCGACGCGTGCCCGGACGATCCGCTCGAGAGCGATGCCGGCGTCTGCGGCTGCGGCATGAGCGACGTCGACAGCGACGGCGACGACATTGCCGACTGCACCGACCAATGTCCGCAGAACCCTTTGCGCTTCCTGATCCCGTGCGAAGAGGAATGCGAGGCGGGGCTGTGCGCCGACGTCGATCAGGTGTGCAAGCGCTGCGGCCAGCCATTGACCGACGGGCTGGTACCCAAGGCCAGCGACGCTCTGGGCGTCCTGCGCGCGGCGGTGGGCACGATCGATTGCGCCGCATGCGTCTGCGACGTCAACGGCAACGGTACGATCACCGCCACCGACGCCCTGGCGACGCTGCGACGAGCGGTAGGTGCTCCGGTGCAGCTGCAATGCGCCGGGGCCGCCTAGCTATTCCTCTTCGGGCGGCACGACCTCGCGGAATGCGCGCCATAGCATGAGGTCGTAGGCGATCTTCATCGCCGCACCCACCACCAGCGGCATCATCAGTGACGACGTCTGCATGAACAGCCCGGCCATGCTCGGCGCCACCGCCCACGCACCCAGGCGCACGAGGCTGGTTACGCCCGATGCCAGCGTCCGCTCGTGCGGCTGCACGACCGCCAGCACGTAGGACTGGCGCGTCGGCACGTCCATCTCCACCAGCCCCTCGCGCAGAAGAAACAGCGCCGCGGCGACCTCGAAGCTCGGCGCGAACGCCACGGTCACCAGCAGCAGGCTGGATGGTATGTGCGTGAACACCATCGTGTTGACGAGGCCGATGCGGCGGGCCAGCCAGGCGGCGCCCAGATGCGAGAAGGCGTTGAGAATGCGCGCGCCGAAGAACAACGTGGCGATGGCGGCTTCGCTGGCCTGGAAGCGCTCGAAGAAGAAGTACGCCAGCAGCGAAGTCACCAGCAGGCCACCGGCGAGACTGTCGATGGCGAACAGCGCACAGATGCGCACCAGGATGCTTCGGCTCTGCGGCGTCAGGGCCGTGCCGCGCTGCTCGTGCGCGACTTCGACGGCGGGGCTGAGCCGTGCAATCGCCATCAACGGCGCGAGCGTGAGCACGGCGGCCAGGCCCATCGTCCATCGGTGCGCCGTCACGGGCGCAACGTTCGCCCATGCACCGACGAGGCTCGGCAGGCCAGCCGCGAGCGCACCGAGCGCGTGCCCGATGTCCTGCAGGACGTTGTACCAGGCGATGGCGCCGGTGCGCTGCGCGTCGGTCGTGGTATCGGGAAGAATCGCCTGCTCGAGGATGAGCGAGGCGCCGCGATCGCGGCCCATGCCGTTGAGCATGCCGGCAAAGGCCGCTGCGCCGACCATGAATGGCGCGGAAACGAGCGCGGCGGCGCCGGCGCCGCAGGCACCGAGAATGCACAAGGTCGCGAGCGTGGCGCGGCGGCCGAGGCGGTCGCCGGCCAGGGTGACGGCCAGCGCTGCCAGCGACGCCCCGATCAGACCTGCGGCGATGATGAATCCGATGGCCGCGGCGGTCAGCTCGAGCTTCGAGAGGTAGAGGCCGAGCTCGACGCCGATCAGTCCGGTGGCCAGCGCGCGAAGGAACGCGCTGGTGAAGAGAGCATGGCGGTCGCGGGCGCGCCGTGTCGGCTCGGGGCCGTCATTGCCGGATTCGTGCAAACGCCACTCCGCCGTCCGCGACGCTGTCGTCGGGAACGGCGGAGTGTCTATGGCTCCTGCCGCTTCGGGGCAATGGCTTCGGGCCAGGGCCCGGGAAGTGGTTTTCCGTACCGGACCTCAAAACCGCGCTTTTCCGTACCTGGCCCCGTTCCGTCAGGGTGTGCAGGTCAGGCGTAGGCGGTCGCGGTCGCTGGGCAGCTCGCCGAGGCCGCAGGCGGTTTCGAGCTGTTGGCCCACGGCCGTCTTCAGGATGGCCAGGGCATCGCTGGCCGTGATGTTGCCGTCCGTGGTCACGTCGCACAGGACGGGGTCGCACGTGGAGGAACCTACCGCCGTGCGCAGCGTGAGAAGCGCGTCGCTGGCGAGCACGTCGCCGTCTTCGTTGGCGTCCCCGCACTTCGGGCCGTCTTCCAGCAGCGTCGTCGTCGTCGTCGAGGTCGCGCCGATGTCGGGCTCGGTCGTGGAGTCCGAGCGCGAGGTCGCCATGCGCAGCACCGTCGTTCCCGACGTGCTCTGCTGCCCGGAAGCGCCGCCGGCGACCAGCATGTTCGGCTGCGACAGCGGTGCCTCGATGGCAACGTGACGGGTGCATGCCTCGCGCTCGTCGAGCGGGTCGGTGAACGTGACGCTGTCGGCGTTGGTGGTCCCGCCGCCCAGGGCGGCAACCATGGTTGCCAGGTCGCCGGTATCGTCGCCTTGGCCGGAGATCTTGAGGTTCCATTCGTCGACGTCGGTCGGCGTGCACAGGCGGTTGTCGTTGGCGTCGGTCAGGCGCCGATCCAGGACGTTGAAGCAGACGCCGACGTGGAACGTGCACTTGCCGTCGGCGTCGCCGTCGTAGTCGCACAGCGGATCGCCGTCGCGGCAGGTCTGATCCAGCGAAGGCATGCCGATGTCGTCGCGATAGGGCTCGTTCTGCGGATGGACCACCGACCACTCCGAGGTGCAGTCGGTCTGACGCGAGCCGTTGCCCGGTACCAGATCGCCAGCGAACTCGCCCAGGAAATGCTCGCCGAAGGCGCAGGTCCGCAGGTCCCAGGTATTCGTCTCGGTGTCGCAGCAGCCGGCCACGGTGTGGTCGTCCTCGTCCGCCTTCTGCGAGCAGTCGGGCGCCGCCGAGTCGCAAGCGTTGGTCTGGGCGTCGGCGGCATCGTGCGCATCGCAGGTATAGGGCGGATCGAAGATGCCGTCCTTGCTGAAAGGCGCCGCGTTGCGCTTCATTACCAGGTCCTCTTCGCGCGTGGTCGAGGGGCGGTCGCATTCGCCGCCGACGCCGCAGTCCAGGTCGTCGTCGCAGGTCTGGCCGAGGCCGGGGCCGGCGCCGCAGATGCCTTCGTCGGCGTTGTCGTCGTCGTCGCGGTCGTCCCAGCAAAGCGTCACCTCGACCGGCTCGTCGAAGTCGATGCCCACGGGGCGCAGGCCGACCTGATAGAGCAGGGCGTCGCGGGCCAGCAGGTTCTGCTCTTCGTCGATGCTGTCGGTTACCGAGATGCTGCGCTCCTGGTCCAGCGCACCTGCGGGCACCGATACCGTGATGCAGCCGTCCGCGGTGGTCAGCTGGCAGCCCTGCTCGGGCGGACAGGTGATGCCGCCGGAGCGCTCCGGATTGCACTGCTCGCTGCCGTCCTCCTGGACCTGGCGGGCCGGGCAGGGGTCGCAGACGTCGCCGCCGTCGCAGCATCCGCGGTGCTCGTCGGTGAGCGGGTCGAAGCCGAGCTCGACGCATCCACCACCGGTCTGGAACTCGCCGTCGCGGCAGTCCGAGTTGAGCTGGTCGGGATTGTCCTCGAGCGGACAGTTGTCGAAGCCATCGCACGCGCCGTCGCCGTCGAAGTCGGGCAGCTCCCCGTTCTGGCAGTCCAGATTGACGCTGCACGAATCGATGGTGCACGGGTCCTGGTCGTTGCACAGCGAGTCGTCGGGAAGGTTCAGGCACGAATCCGACAGCTCGATGCATGTGTCGGTGGTGCAGCCGACCGAATCCTGGCACGGATCCTCGCCGTCTGTGCAGCCGCTGTTGGCGTCGCACGCCTCCTCGCCGTCGCAGAAGGCCTGGTTGTCGCACAGAGAATCGTCGGGAACGTTGCCGGTGCAGGTGTCGCCTTTCTCGTCGCAGCCGTCGACGGTGCAGGCCACGCCGTCGGCGCAGGGATCCTCGCCGTCCATGCAGCCGCTGCTGGCGTCGCATGCCTCCTCGCCGTTGCAGAAGACCCCGTCGTCGCAGGCCGTATCGTCCGGGATGCTGTCGCAGGCGTCGGTGTCCTCGTTGCACGAGTCGGTGGTGCAGGTGAAAGCGTCGCCGCAGGGCGGATCGGTGCTGTCCATGCAGCCGGTGCTCGCATCGCAGGCTTCCTCGCCGTTGCAGAACAATCCGTCGCTGCACGCGGTATCGTCGGGCGTGTGGTCGCAGGAATCGGTGACCGCGTTGCACGAATCGATCGAGCAGGTGATGCCGTCGTCGCAGGTTTCGGCGGGGCCGGGCTGACAGCCGACCGCGGGCGTACAGACTTCGATGCCGTTGCAGAACGTGAAGTCGTCGCACGCGCCGTTGTCAGGGACATTGGTGCAGGAATCGAGCGTCTCGTCGCACGTATCGTTCGTGCACGAGACGTTGTCCTCGCACGGATCGTCACCGAGCGTGCAGTCGAAGACCGGGTCGCAGGTCTCGGTGCCGTCGCAGAAATCGCCATTGTCGCAGGCGAGGTCGTTGGGCGCGTTGCTGCAGGTGTCGGCGATCTCGTTGCAGGTGTCGACGGTGCAGGCCACGGCGTCGGTGCAGGGGGGAAGGCCGTCCTGACAGTCCATCGTCGGATGACAGGTCTCGTCGCCATCACAGAAAAGAAGGTTGTCGCAGTTGCCGTCGTCGGGCGTGTTGACGCACGAGTCGGTGTCCTCGTTGCACACGTCGTCGGTGCAGGTGACGCCGTCGCTGCAGTCGATGGGCATCCCGCTCTGGCATCCCAGCGTGACGCTGCACGTCTCGACACCGTTGCAGGCGAGACCGTCGTTGCAGGCCGCGTCCAGGGCCACGTTGGAGCAGGTGTCTTCGGCTTCGTTGCAGGAATCGGCCGTGCACGCGACGTCGTCGTTGCAGGCTGGAGTCGAGTCGGTGCAGGTCCCGTCCTGGCAGGTCTCGATACCGTCGCAGAAGGTCGAGTCGGGGCAGGGAGTATCGTCGGGCAGGTCGGCCGTTACGCAGGCACCGGCGGCATCGCACAGGCCCACCGAGCATCCGGCAGCGGCCGAACAGACCGCACCGAGGTTCGGCGCGGGGTCGTTGACGCAGCTGCTGGCGACGCAGCTGTCGGCGGTACAGGAGTTGGCGTCGTCGCATTGCTCGGCGCCGGTGCACTGGGGGATGCCGGCGTAGACGGCCGGTGTCGGGTGGACGAATGCGACGGCGGTGATCGCGACCGCGAAAAGAACGGGGCGGACGTTCATGATTCCCTTCCTTTTGTCTGACCGCGCGGCGTCCCATGCCGCGCGGTACCGGGTCCGGGACGAGTGTAGACAACGCGAGCTGCGGTCAGCCAGGGCGCGCGGCCCCCGGAATCGCCAAAGCTTCGGGAATTATTGAAAAATCGTACGGGCAGTCGCCTCGCCGAGCGGCCCGTGTTTTCAAGGGGACAGTCCCCTGACGGCTCGAGGGGACGGAACCCTCGATCTCAACCGGTGGCGACTTTGGCGAAGGCGGCGATGACTTCGTCCGGCGCCTGCACGAGCTCGATCAGGACACCCTCACCGCTGATGGGAGCATCGTCGCTTCCCTTGGGATGAATGAAGGTGACGTCGAAGCCGGCTGCGCCTTTGCGGATGCCGCCAGGCGTGAAGCGAACGCCCTGCTTCTCGAGCCAGGCCACCGCCGCGTGCAGATCGTCGATCCAAAGGCCGATGTGATTGAGCGGAGGATCCTGGACCTTCGGTTTTTTCTCGGGGTCGATGGGTTGCATGAGATCGACCTCGACCTTGAGCGGCCCCGAGCCGGCCACCGCGATGTCCTCGTCGACGTTCTCACGCTCGCTCTGAAATGTGCCGGTGACCGTCAGCCCGAGCGTGTCGACCCACAGCCTGCGAAGCTTTCCCTTGTCGAGCCCGCCCACGGCAATCTGTTGAATCCCGAGAACACGAAACGGCCTGTCGCTCACGTCGACCTCCTGCAAAGG
The DNA here is from genome assembly GCA_035626675.1 of Binatia bacterium. GTDB lineage: Bacteria > Desulfobacterota > Binatia > UBA1149 > CAITLU01 > DASPNH01. The sequence continues at coordinate 2,974 of DASPNH010000227.1, read as the reverse complement.
CCCGCACCTAACCAAGAAAATGGACAGGCACAACGAAAAAAGGGGTCAGGCACCTTTTACGAAAAGGTGCCTGACCCCTTTTACGGGTTCGCGAAGCCGGAAGCGGGCAGGGAGGAGAGAGTTTCCGTCCGCTTCCGGCCTCGCGCGGCCTGCAGGTCAAGGCTGGGAGGGGTCCAGCGCCGGCTTGCAGGTCAGATCGAGGCGATCCCGGTCCGAAGGCAGCGGACCGAGACCGCAAGTCAGCTCGAGCTCGTTCTCGACGGCCGTGTTCAGGATCCCGAGCGCGTCGGTGGCGGTGACGTGCGCATCCGCATCGACGTCGCATAGGACCGTATCGCAGCTGCGCGAGCCCACGGCCGACTGCAGCGTCGAGAGCGCATCGGAGGCGAAGACCGTGCCGTTGCCGTCGACGTCTCCGCACAGCGGATCCTGCGGCGGCAGCGTCGTGGTCGGCGACGGCAATGTCGGCTCGTCCGTCGACAGCTGCGTCGATGCCGACATGCGAAGCGCCACGGTCGTCTCCTGTCCGTCGTCCAGATCGACCTTGACGGGAACGAGACGGCTGCACGCATTCGACAGCGCCAATGCCGGACCGAACGTAACGCTCTGACCGTTCTTCTCGCCATTTCCGAGATCGGCGACCGCGTTGCGCAGCGACGCGATGCTGACGCCCTCGCCGTCGACGCGCCACTCGTTGACCGAGGTCGGCGCGCACAGCCGGTTGGCGTTGGTGTCGGTCATGCGACGGTCGGTCAGGTTGAAGCAGACGCCGACCGAGAACGTGCACGTTCCGTCGGCCTCGCCGTCGGCGTCGCAAAGAGGATCGCCGTCGCGGCAGATCTGATGCGTGCTCGGCAGGCCCTGGGCATCGCGCAGCGGGTCGTTGTGCGGGTTGACGGTGTTGAACTCGGCCACGCAATCGGTCTGGCGTGTGCCGCCGCCCGACAGCAGGTCGCCGGCAAACTCGCCGAAGACGAGCTCACTGAAGCGGCACGTAGAGACTTTCCACCGATTGTTCTCCATGTCGCAGCAACCGGCGAGGGTGCGAGCGTCCACTTCGGCGTCACCGGAGCAGTCGGCGGCGACGGCGTTGCAGGCGTTGTCCTGCGCATCGGCGGCATCGTGCTCGCCGCACGAGAAGCCGCCGGTGAACGCGCCGTTGCGCGACATGGGCTCGGAGTTTCGCTTGAGCAGCAGGTTGGTCTCGGGCGTGGTCGAGCGTCGCGAGCAGAAGCCGGCGGTACAGTCCTCGTTGTGGTCGCAGGTCAGGCCGAGGTCGAGGTTGGAGACGTTGCCGCCGCACGTCCCCTCATCGGCGAGATCGTCTTCATCGCGGTCTAGCCAGCAGATGCTGACGTCGATGGGGAGCGACGGCGAGATGTCCTCGGGCCTCAGGCCGATCTGGTAGAGGAAGGCATCGCGCAGCAGCAGGTTCTGCACCTCGTCGATGTGGTCGGTCACCGAAACGCTGCGGTCTTCCCCGAGCGCACCGGGAGGCACGCTGACACTGATGCAGCCGTCGACGGTGGTCAGCGTGCAGCCTGTCTCGGCAGGGCAGTTGATGCCGCCCGAGCGCGTGATGTTGCAAAGCTGAGCGCCGTCGGTGCCGATCGCGCGCGCCGGGCAGAGATCGCAGACGTCGCCGCCATCGCAGCAGCCGCGACGCGGGTCCTGCAGCGGATCGAAGTCGAGGCTCAGGCAGCCGCCCGCTTCCAGGAAGGCGGTGTCGGGACAGTCGGAGTTGGCCTGGTCGGGATTGGCCTCGAGGGGGCAGTTGTCGAGGACGTCGCACTTTCCATCAAGGTCGAGGTCGGGAAGCGTGATGTGCTGGCAGTCCAGGACCGGCAGGCAGAGGTCGGTGGTGCAGCCGTCGCTGTCGTCGCACGCATCGAGCTGAGGCAGGTTCGTGCAGACGCCCAACTGCTCGTTGCAGTCGTCGAGCGTGCAGTCGACATCGTCGTCGCAATCGCTGTCCTGATCGCAAATTAGCTGGGGCGTGCAGCCGGCCGGCGTGCAGATCTGTCCTTCGCCGCACGCATCGAGGTCCGGGACGTTGAGGCAGATGTCGAGCGTGTCGTTGCAGCTGTCGGTGGTGCAGGCAACGCCGTCGTCACAAGGGGTCGAGTCCAGGTTCTGGCAGCCCAGCAGAGCGTTGCAGACCTCGGCGCCGTTGCAGAAGTTGCCGTCGGTGCACAGCAGGTCGTTGGGCGTATGCACACATGTGTCAGTGACCTCGTTGCATAGATCGACCGTGCACAGGAACTCGTCCTCGCAGGTGCGGACACCTGGAGCCAGGCAGCCGAGCACCGGGTCGCAGATCTCATTGATCGTGCAGAACAGGTCGTCGACACAATCCGCGTTGCTCTGGCACGGCAGCACCAGAGACATCGCCGGCGACGGAAACAAGGCAAACGAGAGCGACGCTGCCAAGATCGGCAGCACACGAGCCAGCATTGCGAGACCTCCTTGCCGGCGAGTGCCAGCGAATCGAAGTGCCCGTCCCGAACCTCATTTTAGAAACCGAACATTGAGCAGAAAGATGGAATGTCTCCGCCGAGGATGGCCGAATGAAATATTTCTCACTTGCGTCTGTAGTTCGTGTTGCGGTGTCTCCGCGTGCGGACGTTTCCATCCGGCCGGCTTGGCTGACGGTGTGGGAAGCGGGTGATCGCTTCAGGTGCGGCGATCCTTCCCGATGCGCTTCCACGGATGGCTCCAGAGAGTCGGCGGAGGTCGACACGGAATGGCGGCGGTCCGCTGGGCTTGGCAGTGGTTGGCTAGGGGCGAGCAGTTTGCTGGCCGGGAGCAGTTCGCTGGAGGGGAAGGCGCGGGAAGTCGGTGGAGGGAAGTCGCGGGCAAGCGACGTCGCGGGAAGTCGGTGGAGGGAAGTCGCGGGCAAGCGACGTCGCGGGAAGTCGGTGGAGGGAAGTCGGTGGAGGGAAGTCGGTGGAGGGAAGTCGGTGGGGGGAAGTCG
>DASPNH010000226.1:0-9517 GCA_035626675.1 Binatia bacterium | reverse complement strand
GCGCTCTGATCGTTGCGGTGCCGATGCCGAGGGGGCTGCTGATTCTTCCTAGCCGCAATCTTCCCTCGTGTAGCAGAGTTCCAACGGGCAGCGGCATGGCAGCGTGGTCAGTCATCGGACGATAGCTCCGCCCGGACCGCTACCAGCTTGGCCTAATTGAGCCCAGCACGCTCACTCCATCATCCGCCGCACCGTCGCCTCCACCGACCGCGCGTAGCTGCCGCCGAACAGGAGCGTGTGCACGAGTAGCGGATAAAGGTTGTAGATCGCACACCTCTCCTCAAAGAAGCCGGGCGCGATCGGCCGCAGCTCGTCGTAGCGCCGGTAGAACGCCTGCGAGAACGTCGAGAACAGGGTCGTGAAGGCCAGCTCGATCTCGGCGTCGGCGAAGTACAGCGCCGGGTCGATGAAGGCCGCCACGCGCCCGCCGTGCACGAGCACGTTGCCGCCCCAGACGTCGCCGTGAATCAGGCTCGGCATCGCAGCCGGTACCAGCCACGTCTCCAGACGCGCGCACATCCTCTCGAGCGGCTGAAGCACCGCCGGATCGAGCCTGCCGCGCTCGACGGCCAGGCGTCCGAAGTGCATCAACCGATGGTCGCGAAAGAACTCGATCCAATCTGGCGAAGACGGATTGGGCTGCGGCAGCGAGCCGATGAGCGTATCGCGCTCGAAGCCAAAACTGTCGCCGGGGATCGAATGAAGCGCGGCCAGCAACTCGGCCGCGTGGATGCCGGCATCTCCTCGCCCGTCACAGACGACGTGCTCCATCACCAGGAGGTCGTCTTCGCACAGCAGGACGGCCGGCACCGGCAGCGACGTTCGCTCGCAAAGATAGCGAAGCATCCAGCCTTCCAGACCCAGCCCCTGGCCAACCTTGGCAACGACGGCGCGCCCATCGGCCAGCGTGACCTGGTGCACGTCGGCGACGCAGCCGCCGCCGAGCGGTCTGGCACCTGTGACCGCCGCGCCCAGCCCCAGCTCGATCCGCTGCCGCGCCGTGGCGTTCATGTCGCCAGGCGTCCTAGGCAGGCCGCGCCAGATCGTTCGCGCGAATGTGCTCGAGCAGTCCGCGCCCGCCCTCCTCGATGATGTCGAGCACCAGCTCGAATCCCGATTCGGCGCGGCTGTAGGGATCGGGGACTTCCTCGAACTGGACCTGCGGCGAGAACTCCTTGAGCAGGCACACGCGCGCCTTTCCGCCGGCAGCTTCCTGCATCGCGCGCAGGTTGCGCAGATTCTCGCGATCCATGGCCACGACGTAATCGAAATCCTCGAAGTCTCGAGGAGCCACGCGCCGCGCGCTGTGCGCGCTCAGGTCGTAGCCGCGGTAGCGCGCCGCACGCACCGAGCGCGGATCGGCGCCTTCGCCGACGTGGTAGGCATGCGTGCCCGCCGATTCGGCCTGGATCGCGTGCTCGAGACCGGCGTCCCGGACCTGCGCCCGAAAGACACCTTCGGCAGTGGGTGACCGGCAGATGTTGCCGAGACAGACGAACAGGACGCGCACCATGGGCGAGGTTCAAACCAGCGGCCGAAGCGGGTTTCAAACGGTCCGGCCGCGTTGACACACCCGAGGATGCACGGCGATACTCGCCCGCTGAGAATGCCGAGCCTTCCGCTTACCACGCCCGAGCCTGCGGCTGCGACCGAGACCATGACCTCGGTTGCCGAGCCGTCCGAGCAGGAGGTGGTCCGCTACGTCCGGGCCCAGTGGATGCCGCTGCTGGTACGGCGGGCCCGCGCCACGATCGGCATTCTTCTGGGCGCGACCGCCGCCTTCACGGCCTCGGCCTTGTGGGTCCTCCCGCCAGGAAATCGCGGCGTCGTGGTCAGCCACGTCGCGCATGCGCTGCTGCAGGGCGTGCTCTATTTGGTGCTGACGCGCACTCGCCGCAGCGAGATCCTGGAATGGGTCCCGGTGGTCGGCGGCGTGGCCACGAGCTGGATCATCGCGTGGGGCGCTACGATGTCGGGACACAGCATCAGTACCGCCCTGCTCATTCCCGGCTATCTGCTCGGCGCCGCAGCTCTCATGCCGTGGGGGCTGAGCCGTCAGAGCGTGCTGGTGTTCGGATCCATGCTCGCCTTCATCGCCAACGTCCATGCCGTCAGCGGAGGGTATTTCTTCTCGGCGGGCTACTTCGTCAGCATTCCGGTCCTGGCGATGGCGGCGACCTCGCTCTACATCGCCTTCGAGTTCGATCGCACGCGGCTGGATTCGGGGCGCGAAGAGCTGCGCCGCCAGCGCGCCGAGGCCGCGCTCCTGGCCATGAACGCGAGCCTGGAGGAACGGGTCACCTCGCGCACGGCCGAGCTGGAACGGGCCATCGCCGAGCTTCGCACGTTCAGCTACACGGTCTCGCACGACCTGCGCGCACCGCTGCGGGGAATCAACGGCTTCAGCCAGACACTGGCCGAGGACTTCGCCGGTACGCTCGGGCCCGACGGCCTGATCCTGCTCGAGCGCGTGCGAGCCGCCAGCCGCCGCATGGGCGACATGATCGATGCGATGCTGACGATGGGTCGGGTCACCAGCAGCCCCCTTCGCCGCAGCACGGTCGACATCACCAAGATGGCCAAGACCATCGCCGACGAGCTCGATGCCGGCGACCCCGACCGGCACGTCGAATGGCGCATCTCCGACGGCGTTCGCGCCGACGGCGATCCGATCCTGCTGCACATGCTGCTGGAGAACCTGCTGGCCAACGCGCACAAGTTCACGCGCGGCAAGCCGGCTGCGCGCATCGAGCTGGGCACGACGTCGACCTCGGCCGGCCCGACCTGCTACGTGCGCGACAACGGCGTCGGCTTCGACATGCAGCACGCGCAACACCTGTTCGAGGAATTCCACCGCCTGCACAACGACGCTTCGTACGAAGGCAGCGGCGTCGGTCTTGCTACGGTTCGGCGTATCGTCCAGCGTCACGGCGGCAAGGTCTGGGCCGAAGCGACGCCCGGCGGCGGCGCCACGTTCTTCTTCAGCATGGGAGAAGCGGCGCCCTCTGCCGCTGCGGAGACGGCGGCGGTCCAGCGTGCGGCGGCAACGGGTTAGCGGCGGCGGCGGTCACGACAGGCACGACCAATCCGAAATGAGAGTCGAGGATCAACAGCCCATCGTGCGCATGCGCGACGTGTCCAAGCGATTTGGCCAGCGCCTGGCCGTCGATCGTCTGGACCTGGACATCCCGCCTGGCTCCTGTTTCGGCCTGCTCGGGCCGAACGGCGCGGGCAAGACGACGAGCCTGCGCATGGTGTTCGGAGTGACGCGCCCGAGCGCGGGACGCATCGAGATCTTCGGCATGGACATCGCTACCGAGCGCCGCGCGATTCGGGCCCAGCTCGGCGTCACGCTCCAGGACAACGTGCTGATCGACGCGCTGACACCCGAAGAGAATCTGCGCGTCTTCTGCCGCTATCATCTGATGCGGCCGCTGCTGATCGAGCACCGCATCGAAGAGCTGATCGAGTTCCTCGCGCTCCAGTCGCATCGCAACGTCCCGGTTCGTGAGCTGTCCGGAGGCTTTCGCCGGCGCCTGGCCGTCGCGCTCTCGCTGGTCAACTCGCCCAAGCTGCTGATTCTGGACGAGCCCACCACGGGCCTCGATCCGGCCGTGCGCCAGGCCCTTTGGACCATCGTGCGCGAGCTGCGCGACGGCGGCACCACCGTTCTTCTGACCACGCACTACATGGACGAGGCCGAGCGTCTCTGCGACCGCGTGGCCATCATGGCCGAGGGACGCGTCATCGCCGACGGCGCTCCACGCGATCTCATCAGCGGGATGCTGGCGCCGCAGACCGTGGAGTTCGATGCTGGCAACGACGAATCGGCGCGTCTGCTCGAAGGCTTCACGCCGCGTGTACGGCGGCTGCGCGCCGGCAAGCGCACGGTGGTTCATCTGGAGGACGCGGCGGCGCTGGTCACGCACATGCGGGCACGCGAGCCCGACAGCAAGCGCCAGCTGATCGTGCGCTCGACCAACCTCGAGGACGTGTTCCTGCACCTTACCGGACACAAGCTGGAGGGCGGGCTGTGAGCGTATCGGTGCGGCATGCGGCGGCGGTCTGGCAGCGCAATGCGTCCATGTACGCGCGAACCTGGAAATGGAACCTGCTGCCCAACTTCTTCGAGCCGGTCTTCTACCTGGCCGCCGTCGGCGTGGGCGTGGGAGCCTACGTTCAGCAGATGGGCGGCATGCGCTACGTCGAGTTCCTGGCCCCGGGGCTGGTGTGCGTGGCTGCGATGAACGGCGCCAGCTTCGAGTCGACCTACAACTTCTTCATCCGTCTGTCCTTCGAAAAGGCCTACGACGCGATGCTGACCACGCCCATCGAGCCCGACGACGTATTGGTGGGCGAGGTGACGTGGTCCATCACGCGAGCGGCGATTTACGGAGGCTGCTTCTTTCTGATCGTCGCCATCGTGGGACTGGCGCCCCTTCCCTCTTCGCTGCTGGCGCTGCCGGTGATCGCGCTGACCGGGCTGCTGTTCGCCGCGCTCGGCCTGACGTTTTGCGTACACATCAAGACCATCGATTTCTTCAGCTACTACTTCACGATGTTCCTGACGCCGCTGTTCCTGTTCGCCGACGTGTTCTTTCCGCTCGAGGAACGCCTGGACGGTTTCTGGCTGGGCGTAGCCGAAGTGCTGCCGCTGCTGCATCCGGTGCGGCTGTCGCGGGCGGCGTTCAGCGGCCACGCCGACCCGATGCTCGTGCTCTGGGACGTCGCCTACATCGTCGTCGTCAGCACGGTACTGCTGCTGTACACGCGCGGCGCACTGGCACGGCGCCTCACCAGCTGAGGTCACACCGCCGGCAACGTGGCTTCGGCGGCAACGCTGGCGTCGCCGGTCGTGCGCGCGGTTGCCGGTGGCAGGATCCACGGCAGAGACAGCGCCAGCAGCAGGGCGCCGGCTCCGCCGAACATGGCAGGCGATGCGGGGCCGAAAGCATCGACGAGCGCGCCGCCGATCAGCGTCGACAGCATGCCGCCCAGGCTGATGCCCATCATGTAGACCAGGCCCTGCGCCGTCGAGGTCAGACGGCCGGGTACGACAGCCTCGACGTACTGCGCGCATCCGATCACGACCCCGGCCACCGCCACGCCGTGCAGGACCTGCACGGCATAGATCACCGCAAGCGCCGGCGACATCGCACAGACGAGCCATCGCACCGCGTCGGCGCCGATGCCGAGCGCGATGAGCTCGCGCGAGCCGAGCCATGCCGGCGATGCACCCATCATCGCCAGCAGCGGGATCTCGAACAGGATCATGAAGATCCACATCCGGCTGACGACGTCGACGCCGCCGCCGAGCGAGGAGACGAACATCGGGAACATCACCAGCGGCCCGTGCAGGAACGCGTAGGTCGCCATCATCACCAGCAGCAGGCGGACGTACGGACCATTGCGCGCCAGGCGCTTCCAGTCGCCGGGCTGCGCGCGCAGCGCCACGGCACCGGTGCGCGGCAGCAACAGCGAGATGAGCGCGGCGATCACCATCGCGCCGGCCGCAACCCACAGGAACATGCCGAGGCCCGGCTCGGCTGGCGCGCCGGCACCCAAGGCGGCATCGGGCGGATGCAGTGCATGCAGCACGAAGGGAAACGCCACGACGGCGATCAGATATCCCATCGTGCCAAAGGAACGGACGATGCCGAAGGAGCGCCGGCCGCGCTCGCGCAGCAGCGCCAGCGTCACGGACACCGACATCGGCATGACCGAGGTCGAGAACACCGCCAGCATCGCGGTGCCCACCACCACGCTTCCGAAACTGGTGCGCCCGTGCAGTCCGGCATAGCCGAGAGCGGTCCCGATCTGCAGGAGAGTCAGAACGCGCGTTCGCGACCCGCTTCGGTCGGCGACTGCGCCCCACAGCGGCTGGGCGATCAGGCCCACCAGCGGGATCACCGACAGAACCAGCCCGATCTGCCACCCGCTCAGTCGCAGGTTGTCGGAGAGGTAGAGGCTGTAGATCGGAAAGAAGGTGCCGAGCGCAGTAAGGCACGCCAGCCAGTAGCAGGACAGGACGACCGGCGTGCGCACCGCCGATTCATAGCGCGGCTTCCTCAGGCGATGAAACGGCTACCTGCACAGACCTGATCGCCGGCATCTGCGCCGCGCGGCCTCCGATCCTGCGAGCCGCCGCCGCGCCACTTGTCGTGCGAGCATCCGACCGCTAGCTTGCCGCGACCCATCGCCGCTGCGGCCGCCGCGCCAGGAGTGCCATCGTGAGTAGTGCTTCCCCCGACCTGCCCGAGTTCAACGACCGCATCGCGCAGGCCATGGTCGCTGCCGGTGACAAGGTGCCCGGCCTTCCTCGCTACCTCGGCGTCGTTCTCGAGGAGATCACTCCTGGCCGCCTCGTCGCGACGATGCAGGTTCGTGAGGAGCTGATCACCGTGATGGGCGCGATCCACGGCGGTGTCATGGCCGGTTTCGTCGACCATGCCCTGGGCTGCGTTCTGTATCCGCTCATGAAGGCCGGCCAGTGGGCGGCCACCACCGAGTTCAAGATCAACTACCTCGCGGCGGTCAAGGGCGGCACTTTGCGCGCCGAGTCGCAGGTTGTCTCGTGCGGGAGGCGCTCGGCCGTGGTACGAGTGGACGTGACCAACGACGGTCGCATCGTATGCGTGGCGCAAGGAACGCTGCTGATCTCGGACCCGCCCGGAACGCGCAAGGAATAGCGTCGCACGTCCCCGTTCGCTCCGCGCTGCGCACCGTCCGAGATGGCCTGGTGCTGGCTGCTGCGGCGCTGTCGCTCATCGCCATGCCGGCGCTGGCGGGCCATCTCTACGATCCCCGTACCGGCAGCTGGATCTCTCTGAACGACCCCTTCGACCTTCGTCCCCTCCCCGATCTGCTGGAAGTCGTGGTTCGCAACAGCGAGCTTCTTGCGGTCACCGGCTTCACCGGCGGCGCGCTGCGCGAGAGCCTCGGCGTGCGCGAAGAGGTGCTGTGGCTGGGCACTCGCGGCCGCGTGGCCGTGGCCATCACCGACGAGCGCGTGCTGGCGGCGACTCCGGACTCGCCGCGCTGGGCCGAGGTGTGGCTGCGTCCGTCCGAAGACCACCCGTCACAGGCGCTGATGGGCGACCGCGTGGCCCTGATCGTCACCGACCAGCGCGTCATCGGATTCGAGGGCGTCAGCGGCGCGCTCGTGCAGGCCGAGATCTCGCCGCGCGAGCGCGTGGTGCGTGCCGTCGCCGACGTCAACGTGGCAGTGGTGGTGACCAATAAACGCGCGCTCGGGCTTGCCGCGCTGCGCGGCGGTTTCTTCGAGACCGACCTCGGCGTGCGCGAAAAGCTCGAGTCGCTCAGCATGCGCGCCAGCCATGCCAGCGTGACCACGCAGGATCGGCTGCTGATCTTCCGCGTCACCGACGCCGTCTGGGAGCCGCGCCGCCTTCCGCTGCGGTGACCGTTGCGGCCGAAGCCGGCTAACGGTGAGGCTTGGCGCCGGCCCGCTCCAGAGCCGCGACGATCTCGGCCTCCGCCACCGCCTTGGCTTCATCCAGCGGCGTGCGCCCGCTCCCATCGACGGCGTTCAGGTCGGCTCCCTTCTCGATCAGTCGCTGCACGGCCTCGCTGCGCTTCATCTTGATGGCCATGTGCAGCGGCGTCTTCGACTTCAGATCCTTGATGTCGATGTCGGCGCCCTTGGCCAGAAGACGGTCCATCGCCGCCAGCCGGTTCTGCATCGCGGCGGCGTGCAGCGGTGCGTAGCCAAAGGCGTTCCTCTGATTGGGATTGGCGCCCGCGGTCAGCAGCGCGTCCACGGTCTCGACGTAATCGTTTTGCGCGGCGTAGTGCAACGGCGTCAGGTCCTTGCCGTCCACCTTGTCCAGCGTGGCGCCCTTGGAGGCCAGAAGGGTGACCAGCTCTGCATGATTGCCCCACGCTGCGTAATGGAGGGCGGTGGCTTCGGAGCGGCCGAGCGCGTCGACGGGAACACCCGCCGCCAGGTTGGCCTCCACACCGGCCTTGTCGCCCTTTTCCGCCGCCGTATGGATGCTGACCTGCGGCTTTTCGGGCGCCGAGTTGCAGCCGGCAGCAACGGCTAACGCGAGCAGGCCGGCGACGGAAAGGAGGGGCTGGCGGCGACGGCTGATCATGGGGCGGCATCCTACGCGGGCATGCGGCGCAACGCACGGAGGGCTCGCCCAGGACGGGCCTGGACGCACGCATGGCGGCGCGCAGCACGGTGCGAGCTGACGGACACCGATGGCTGGAAAGGCGCCGGGCGTCCGAACGTCCGAGCGATGCGCAGCCCGCGGCGGTGCCGCAACGAAAGTGGACGCAGAACGCCGCTGACCGCATGATGGCTGCCTTGGAACCGAACCCGGACATGGCCCCCGAACCCGTACGCGGCGCGAGGAATTTCCATTGAAAGCGCCTCGCAGCGACCGCGCCGCACCTGCTCCCCACGTCACCGTGCGGCCGATGCGCGCCGAAGACCTGGCTGCCGCCGCGCGCATCATGAAACAGGCCTTTGGAACCTTCCTTGCGATGCCGGACCCTTTGGCATTCGGCGGCGACACCGACTTCGTCACCTCGCGCTGGAAAGCCGACCCGACCCGCGCCTTCGTCATGGAGGTGGACGGCGTGGTGGCCGGCTCCAACATCGCCACTCGCTGGGGAAGCTTCGGGTTCTTCGGACCTCTCTCCATCGATCCGGTTCATTGGAACAAGGGCCTCTCGCCTCGCCTTTTGGAGCCCGTGCTGGAGCGCTTTGCGATGTGGGGCTGTCGCAACACCGGTCTCTACACGTTCGCCCACAGCCCCAAGCATCACGCGCTGTATCAGCGCTTCGGATTCCACACGCGCTTCCTGACCCCGATCTTCGCGCGTGCGGCGGTGATCTCGGCCGAAGAGCCCGCGCCCTCGTACCTGCGCTTCTCGCGTCTATCCGAAGAGGAGAGGCATGCGGCGCTCGCCGAGTGCCGGGCCATCACCGATGCCACCGAGGTCGGGCTCGACGTCACCTTCGAGATCGAGGCCGTGCTGGCGCATGGGCTGGGAGAAACCCTGCTGCTCTCCGACGAAGCCGGCATCGCGGCCTTCGCGGTCTGCCACCACGGCCCCGGCACCGAGGCGGGCAGCGGCTTCTGCTACATCAAGTTCGGCGCCGCGCGTCCCGGTCCGGGCGGAGCGGTGCGCATGGACAATCTGCTCGGCGCCTGCGAGGCGTATGCGCGCGACATCGGCATCGAGATCGTCGCCGCGGGCGTCAACACCGCCCGCACCGAAGCGCACGACGTCGTTCGGCGTCGCGGCTACCGCGCACAGATCGTCGGCGTGGCGATGCACCGGCCCAACGCTCCCGGCTTCAATCGCAGCGGCGCATTCATCCTGGACGACTGGCGCTGATCGCGTGACGAGCGCCTTCGAGCAAGCCGTGGCCCGGCAGTTCGCGCGCTACCGCGCCGCTCGCAGCCAGGGAATGCCCCGCGCGGGCTGGAAGATCTGCGTCAACGATCCGGTCGCGCAGAAGCATCTGGGCCTGAGCGCGCCG
>DASPNH010000225.1:0-18424 GCA_035626675.1 Binatia bacterium | reverse complement strand
GTGGCTCACCGGCGGCGCGGGCCAGGCCGCGCACGATCACCCGCCGGCCCTCGATGCTCAGCCGTCCCTCGGCAAACAGCTGGATGGCGTAAGGATAGATGCGGTGCTCCTGTTCCAGGATGCGAAGCCGCACGGTCTCGGCGTCCTCGCCGGCTGCCAGCGGAACGGCGACCTGCATGACGATGGGGCCGTGATCGACGGCCTCGTCGACGAAGTGCACGGTGGCACCCGCGATCGTCACGCCATATTCGGCGGCCTGGCTCTGCGCGTGCGAGCCGCGGAAGGCCGGCAGCAGGGCAGGATGGATGTTGAGCACGCGATGGGTGAAGCGTCGCAGCAAAGCGGGCGTCACCACCCGGTCGAACCCGGCCATGACGACCAGCTCGATGCCTGCCGCTTCCAGGACATCGGCTACCGCACCGTCGAACTCTTCGCGGCTCGCGTAGAGGCGGTGCTCGACTACGCGGGTCTGCAGGCCGCGAGCGCGCGCTTTCTCGAGCACCGGCGCCGCCGGCCGATTGCACACGACGATACGGATGTCGGCGTCCAGCTCGCCGCCGCGGATGGCATCGGCGATCGAGTCGAAGTTCGTACCGCTGCCGGACGCGAGGATGCCGATGGGAAGCGGCCGCGTCACGGCGTTCTCAATCATCCGAGTACACCACCGCGCGCTCGCCCCGCTCGATGCGGCCGATGCGGCGCGCCGGCACTCGCCTGCGACGCAGGAAGCGCAGAGCGTTGTCTGCCGACACCTCGGGTACGATGACCGTGAAGCCGGTCCCGCAGTTGAAGGTGCGCTCCATCTCGTCGGCGCCGATGCGGGCGCGCTCGCGGATCATGCGGAAGATCGGTGGATCGGGAAGGGCAGAGCGTGAGATGACGGCGCGGACTCGCGGCGGCAGGACGCGAACCAGATTGCCCGAAAGACCGCCGCCGGTGATGTGTGCCATCGCCCGCACTTCCATCCGTCCCATCATTTCCAGGAGCGGACGGACATAGATCAGCGTCGGTTCGAGCAGCTCCTCACCGAGCGTTCGTCCGAGCTCGGGAACGTGCCGCATCAGACTTTCTTTGGTCGTGGCCTTGAGGACTTTTCGCGCCAGGCTGTAGCCGTTGCTATGCAGGCCGCTCGAATCCAGTCCAAGGACGGCATCGCCGATCCGGACCTTGCTGCCGTCGAGGATTTCCTTGCGTTCGACAACACCCACGCAGAAGCCGGCAAGGTCGTATTCACCTTCCTTGTAAAAGCCGGGCATCTCGGCGGTCTCGCCGCCGACCAGGCTCATGCCCGCCTGCAGACAGCCGTTGGCGATGCCGCGCACGATCGCTTCGGCATCCACCGATGCCAACACGCCTACTGCGAGGTAGTCGAGGAAGAACATCGGCCGTGCACCGGCGGTGATCAGGTCGTTGGCATTCATCGCCACCAGATCGATGCCGATGGTATCGTGACGGCCGGCCAGGCGTGCAACGGCAAGCTTGGTACCGACGCCGTCACTGGAGGAAACCATGACGGGCTGGCGCATCCCCTTGGGAACGGCCACTGCTGCCGCGAAGGGGCCGATGCCTGCCAGCACTTCGGGTCGCCTCGTTGCTGCAGCCAGCTTGCCGATGCGGCCGACGAAACGGTCGGCGGCGTCGATGTCGACGCCGGCCTTGCGGTAGGTGACAGGGGAGGCTTTCACGAGTGGCGACTAACCGACCGATGTACGCATGTCAACGAAACCGCTGCGCTCACGAGCCGTGGCTGCGGCAGCTTCAGGATCGTCGCCGTGCGAGCAATGTCGCCCGTGCCGTCGCCGCGTCCTCCTCGGCATAGTGCAGGATGTCCAGGTCGCGATAGACGAGCGGCAACTCTCCAGGTAGCAGCATGAAATCGGCGTTGTTCGGCCCGTCCTCGTTTCGATGTCCCGCCAGCAGGAACGTATCGATCAGCAACGTCCCTGACGGCCGCAGCGATGCCGCCAGTGCCGGCAGGAGACGGCGATCGAGGAAGTCGATCTGGACCACGACGTCGAACGCCGCAGCTCGGAAAGGCCAGTGGTCGAGGTCGGCCTGCACCGCAACGATCGCCGGCGCGCCCCCGATGCTGCTCGACCGCAGGTGCATGAGGGCGTGGCGGGAAACGTCGACCGAGACGACCCGGTACCCGCGCGCTGCCAGCGCCAGCGAGTGCCGCCCCTGGCCGCACGCAACGTCCAGCGCCGGCGCGGCCGCCTGGGCCGGCTTCGGGATCAGGGACAGCGACCGACGCGGGGCCAGAAGCCGAGCCTGCTGGTGGCGCGCCTCCCACCTCAATCGATCCTGGAGGGACATTGCCGACAAATATCTGCATCCGCGCACGCGAGCACGGCCAGGTGCACCGTCGCTCCGGCCGCCTCCAGGACGCGAGCAGCCTCCGACAATGTCGAGCCGGTCGTGCAGACATCGTCGATGAGCAGAACCGGGTTGCCGTCTGCCAAGCGATCCCTGGCCGAGAATGCGCCTACGACGTTTTGTCGCCTGTGGATCCCGCCCAGACCGCGCTGCGTCGGCGCAGCGCGGCAACGGACCAGAAGGTCGCTGCGAAACCGGAGGCTACTGTGATGCGCGACCGAGCGCGCGAGCCACGCCGCCGGGTCCAGGGCCCGGGCGCGGGCGCGCTCGGGCGATGGAGGGATGGCCACGACGGCCGATACGCGCAGGTCGAACGCCGCCAGCATCGCCCCGAAAGCGCTGGCCAGACATCGACCCGCGTATCGGTCTCCGGCGTGCTTGAAGCGCAGCAGGCAAGTCGCCACTGTCGAAGGCACCGGAATCCGCCGCCGGTCCCAGTACGAAGCCGCGAAGAGAAGGGGCCAGGCTCCCAGACGAGCGATCCTGGGCACGGTGTTCATTCCGCTGGCGTGCCGGCAGCCAAGGCAGATCGGCAGTTCCTGGCGTTGGCGGCAAGAGCCGCAGGACCACGCGCCGAAGTGGCCCGCGATCGTCTGCGAAAGCAGCCTCATTAGCGAGGGGATACGGTCGTATTAGCCGCACCGCAATGACATAGTTTTCATTTCAATTCCGGACACTTGCGTTGTTCTGTGCAGATTTGACGGTAGCCGGAGTTTGGCATACTCATGCCGACTTGGTGTTCAGATTTGGCAATTCGTGAGGACGACCCGGCGAGTTCCGATGATGCGGCAAAGGACGCTTCCGAGGCAGCTGCCGCAGCCGTGGCCGAGGCGCGGCTGGAGGAGCTTGCCGACGACATTGCGCGTGTGATCGAGGCGGGGCCGGCGGCAGACCGAGAGTCCCTTCACGATTACGCCGTCAGTCTCGTGCGAGAGAGGCTGCCGGTCGCGCACGACGATTCGCGTTTTCAGGGGACCCGCACGGCACAGAATGCGAAGGAGACGGCGCAAGGCGGACTGACCAAGGTCGCGTTCGGCTACGGTGTTCTCGTTCTTCCGGTGGGATTGCTGGTGTCGCTGCTGTTTCCGCCGGTCGGCATCACACTCGTGCTGATTGGCGCGGGCATGATGGCGGTCGGTGCCGTTTCGGGACTTGCGGCAAAGCTGATACCGGGCTCGCGGCGGAAAGCGGAGTAGTCGGGCGCCGGGAGCGGGCCGCGACCTCAGGGAGACCAGATGGCAAAGGTCAAGGACGAGCTGACGGCAGAACAGGTGGCGGAGCTGCAAAACCGCCGCCTCCAGGAACAAGTCGACGAACGCGCGCGACGCGTGCAGCAGAAGACGGTGATGCCGAGCCTGTGGTCGCGTCGCGACTTCTTCGGGCGCCTCGGCTGGATGGGCTTCGGAATTGTATCGACAGTGTCGCTGCTGGCCGCCATGCGGTCGGCGTTCCCGCGAGTGCTGTTCACTCCCGACACGACTTTCAAGGCCGGCATGCTCGATGAGTATCCGATCGGAGAGGTCAGCGAGAAGTTCAAGAAGGACTACCGAGTCTGGATCGTGCGCGAGCCGGAGGGCATCTACGCGCTGTTCGCCAAGTGCACGCATCTCGGCTGCACGCCGCGCTGGCTCAAATCCGACAACAAGTTCAAATGCCCCTGCCACGGCAGCGGCTTCTATCCTACCGGCATCAACTTCGAGGGCCCTGCGCCGCGCCCGCTCGAGCGCGTCCGCATCACCCAGGCCGAGGACGGCCAGCTCGTCGTCGACGTGGGCGTGAAGTACCGCTACGAAAAAGGCGACTGGGAACGGCCGGGCGCCTATCTGCGAGCCTGATCGGAATCACGGGGACGCAAGGATCAGCATGAGCAAGTGGGACGAGTTCAAGGAGTCCATCATCGCCAGCCAGGTCTGGCAATCGATGTTCCGGCACGGCTACGACGACACGCCTCGAAACCGCGTGCTGGCGGTATCGGGCAACGTCTGGTTGCACCTGCACCCCTCCAAGGTCCGCAGGCACGGCGTTCGCCTGAAGTTCACCTGGTGCATGGGCGGCATCACGTTCCTGATGTTCCTCATCACCGTGGTCACGGGCATCTACCTGATGTTCTACTACCGTCCGGTGGCCGAATACGCCTACGCGGACATGAAGTATCTCGAGTTCGACATGCCATTCGGCATGCTGATGCGAAACATGCACCGGTGGGCGGCTCACGCGATGGTCATCGCGGTGTGGCTGCACATGTTCCGTGTCTTCATGACCGGCTCCTACAAGCCGCCGCGCGAGTTCAACTGGGTCGTGGGAGTGGTGCTGCTCGTGCTGACGCTGCTGCTGAGCTTCACCGGCTACCTTCTGCCGTGGGATCAGCTTTCGATCTGGGCGGTGACGGTGGGCTCGAACATGGCGCGCGCCACCCCGCTGCTCGGCCACGAAGGTCCGTTCCGCGAGTTCACGGGCGTCAATGCGGTCTACGACGCGCGCGCGTTCCTGTTCGGAGGCGGCGAGATCGGTCCGCACACGCTGCTGCGATTCTACATCCTGCACTGCATCTTCATTCCCCTGGTCACGACGCTTTTCCTGATCGTCCATTTCTGGCGCATTCGGCGTGACGGCCTCTCGGGCCCATCGCTCTGAGGGATGACATGGCAGAGCCGAAGGTACTGACTGAAGTAGGAAGGGCGCCGGCCCAGCTGACGCCCGCAAAGCGGGTCGAGCAGACCATCCGCAAGGCCAAGGGTCCTGGCGACGACAAGATCCACACGTGGCCGCATCTGGTGCGCGCGGAGTTCCTGTGCACGCTGATCGTGGTCGCCGGGATGCTGATCTGGTCATTGCTGGTCGACGCACCTCTGGAGGAGCCTGCCGCCCCGACGCGGACACCGAATCCTTCGAAGGCGCCATGGTACTTCCTCGGACTCCAGGAGATCCTCGTCTACTTCGATCCCTGGCACGCCGGTGTCGTGCTTCCGTCGTTCATCATCGTCGGGCTGATGGTTCTGCCCTTCATCGACATCAACCCGAAGGGCAACGGCTATTACACCTACGCCGAACGGAAGTGGGAGCTGCTGACGTTCTTCGTCGGCTTCCACATTTTGTGGATCGTGCTCATCGTCATCGGCACCTTCATCCGCGGGCCGGGCTGGAACTGGTTCTGGCCCTGGGATCCCTGGGACAACCACAAGGTGGTGGCGATGACCGCCGTCGATCTGCCCTACCTGTTCGGCCTGCGCGACTACTGGGCGTCGGCGGCGTTCGGGCTTGCGGTCGTGGTCGGTTACTTCGTGATCGGCACGCTGGCGCTGTACTGGGCTATCGTCCGGGTCAAAGGCAAGGAGTTCATGCAGCGTTGGGGCCAGCCGAGGTTCCAGCTGACGGCCTTCCTGTTCCTGAACATGTGGGCGGTCGTGTTCAAGATGATCCTGCGGCTCGGATTCAACGTGAAGTACATCATGGTGACGCCTTGGATCAACGTCTGAGGCGGCGTGGCGTTCTACGTCGGGAAGGGACTGCAACTGGCGGGGCTCTCGGGAATCGGATTGGCGCTTTGGGTGGGCGTGACGCGCGAGTCGATGGCGCAGGAGCTGCTGATCGCCTCGGCCAGCGCTGCACTCTTCTACCTGGGACGAAGAATCGAGCGATGATGCAGCAGGTTGCCGCTGCGGCATAGCCGGGCGGGACCGGAGAACGGGGAAATGACGACCGGACGTGGCTTAGTCGAACAAGAGGAAAAACGGTCCTACGGGGCGGTATTCCTGTTCGCGATCGGGGTGCTCGTGGCCTGCATGGTGTGGGCGCTCTGGCAGGATTCGTTCTCGCGGCATCTTTGGAAGAAGTACAAGACGGACTTCTATCGCCTCGCCATCGACAAGTACGACAAGGATCACGCGGCCGAGCGTGCGCGCCTGGACAAGGATCCGGAGTACGTCAAGCTTCGCGACGAGCTGGCGGCGGTGCGCCAGAGTCTGGAGAGCGGGGAGGCCAAGGCCGAGCTGGATCGCCTGCAGGCGCGCAAGGACGAGCTCGACATCGAGTACATGGAAGCGGACCAGGACGTCCGCATCGTCAAAGGCGAGGTCGAGGAGGCGTGGTACTGGCTCGAGCACGCGCAGCACCACGGAGGCACCGGCGCCGAAGAGCACAAGAAGCTCGAGGAGACTCAGAAGAGGACCGCCGACTACATCGCGCGCGTCGACAAGGTCACCGCGGAGATCGCGGAAGTCGAAGCCGCGATGGACAAGGTGCGCAGTCGCGAGACCGAGCTGGTCGAGAAGATGCGGCCGTTCGAGAAGGAGACCGAGGCCATCGCGACCAAGATGGAAGGCGTTTCGCTGAACATCTTCGGCCGGCGCGTGGCAGCCGTACCAACCATCGACCAGGTGGTGCTGGTCGGCTTCGAGCGCAACAACTTCGAGAACTGGGTCGATCGCGTCGAACGCTGCCAGAACTGTCACGTCGCCATCGACCGTCCCGGTTTCGAGGAGGAGCAGAATCCGCTCAAGACCCACCCAGACCGCAACTACTATCTGGGCAAGCACGAGGTGCGCCGTTTCGGATGCACGCCGTGTCACGGCGGGCAGGGCGCCTCGATCAACGCCGTCGAGCTGGCCCACGGCAAGGTGGCATTCTGGGAAGATCCGCTATTGAACGTCCACGACAAGCTGGACGCCAAATGCCTGACGTGTCACGCGTCGGTACAGAATGTTGCCGGCGCAGAGAACGCTGCGCGAGGCGAGTGGCTTTTCCAGGAAATGGGCTGCCACGGTTGCCATCTCACCAACGGTTTCGAGGATCTGGAGAAGGTCGGTCCGTCGCTGACGCGTATCGCTGCCAAGGTCTCGCCCGAATGGCTGGTGTCATGGATCGAGAACCCTCAGGGCTTCCGTCCGCGTACGCGGATGCCGAACTACATGTTCAAGCGCGAGGAGGCGGTCAGCCTTGCAGCCTACCTCCTGCACTCCTCGGAGAAGAACGCCAAGGCGTGGATCGCGGGGCAGGTCGAGCCGCCCGGGGTCAACTCTGCCGACACGGCTCTGGTCGAGAAGGGCAAGGAACTGACGCGCAGCCTCGGCTGCACCGGCTGTCATGGCTTCGCGCCCGAAGAGTTCGCCTCGCAGGTGGCCATCGGCAAGGACACCGCACCCAATCTCTCGCGCATCGCCGAGAAGACCGACGCGCGCTGGATCTACCCGTGGAT
Organism: Binatia bacterium; assembly: GCA_035626675.1. Lineage (GTDB taxonomy): Bacteria > Desulfobacterota > Binatia > UBA1149 > CAITLU01 > DASPNH01. Next base: position 10,854 of record DASPNH010000225.1, on the reverse strand, counting down.
TCGCAATCCCCGCCTGTTCTCCGAGCATCCGCGCATGCCGAGCCTGCGGCTGACCGAAGAGGAAGCCGCAGCCATCACGAGCTATCTGCTGACGCTGCGACAGGGCCCCTCGCCGGAACCCGACGAGGCGCTGCGCAAGACGCTGGCTTCGGCGGACACGGTCAAGGCGGGCGAGAAGTTGATGCGCAAGTACGGCTGTTTCGGCTGCCACACCGTCACGGGGATGGAGGCCGAGTCGCGCATCGGAGTCGAGCTGTCGTCGTTCGGCGGGAAGCATTTCGAGGAGCTGTATTTCGGCGACCGGCTCGACATCCCGCCGACGTGGGACGACTGGACGATCAACAAGATCCTCACTCCTCGCACCTACGCCACCGAGCGCATCGAGCAAGTCATGCCGCAGTTCGGTTTCGACCCGGCGGATGCGCGAGCGCTGACCATCTTCCTGGCCAGCCGCACCGAGCACGTGATCAACCCCAAGTACAAGCCTGACCACGAGCGCGAGCTGACGCTGAAGCGAGGTCGGGAGCTGGTCGCACGTTACAATTGCCAGGGTTGCCATTCCTTCGATGGCAAGGAAGGCGCGATCCGGCGCTATTTCACGGACAACATCGAGTACGCACCGCCCATCCTCGTCGGTGAGGGCACCAAGGTGCAGGCCGAATGGTTCTTCGACTTCATCATGAAGCCGGTCAAGCTGCGTCCATGGCTGGACCTTCGCATGCCCACCTTCCCGCTGAGCGATGAGGATGCGACGGCGATCATCGACTACTTCCAGGCGTTGGACGGCTATCAGTTCGGTCCGGTCATCCTGGAGGCAGGCGGAGCCGGAGCGGGACCGGCCACGCTGGAGACGGTCTCGCAGCTACCGCAAGGTTCCTACGACTGCTTCGCATGTCATGCCAAGGGCACGGTGACGCCGACCTCGCAGTACCATGTCGCCAAGACGCCTCTGACCCCGGAGAAGGCTCGCGCCTGGCTGGGCGGACACGTGGCTCCCCCAGGAAGCACCGCGCAGGCACAGCCTGCTAACAGCGTCACGAACTGAGAGCACGCCTTCGGGTCGCCCGCACGGCCGAACGGGTCATGCGGGCGACGCGATCTCGCGCGCAAAATCGACCACGATCGAGGCGAAGCGCTCCGGCATTTCCACCGGCAGGTTGTGTCCGGCTCCCTCGATCATCTCCAGACGTGCGCCCGGCAGTGCGCGATGCAGAAGGACCGACCCACCGGGCGGCGTCAGGCGATCGGCCAGGCCCTGCACGACGAGAACGGGAACCGTCACGCTCGCCAGCGCGTCGGTGTAGTCGTACTCACTCGCCGCTCGTGCCTGCTCTGCGTAGACGTGCGGGTCGGCAGAGGCGCCGAGCGCGGCGTGCGCTGCAAGCACTTCGGGATGGGCGGCGGCGAAACTCTCCGAAAAGCTGCGGGCCTGCGCATCGGGTGAAGTCGAGACGCCCTTGGCCTCGACGATATCGGCGAGCTTCCTCCAGTTGCGAGAGGCGGCTTCGTTCAGACGGCTCGACGTCGACACGAGCACGGCGCCAGCCAACAGTCCGCCATGCCGCACGAGCAGCTCCTGGACCAGAACACCGCCAAGCGAATGGCCGACCGCCACGATCTTCCTGGTTCCGACGTTTCGCACCAGTTCGGCAAGATCATCGGCAATTCTCGCCAGAGAATATCCTGCCCGACCTGGCGTGGAGCGGCCGCAGCCGCGCAGATCCGGGACGTAAACGCGCGCCTGCTGCGCAATGAGCTGAGCGACCGGCGTCCACACTGCCGCGCAGCCTCCGAGGCCATGGACGAGCATGATCTCGGGCCCATCGCCGCCGTAGATGTCCACCTCCATGCAGAAGTCGTCGATGTCGATACGCATGGAGGCGACCGGTAACCGCCTCGACGCCGGGAGTCAACGACTCGCACGTTTGGCCTTTCGGTAGCGGCCTCGCTAGCTTCGCCCGAGCACGCTCGTCCGCTGCAGCGTCGGCGGTGACGGAAAAGGAGAGCTTCGATGGGACTCATGGACGGAAAGGTCGCGATCATCACCGGTGCAGGCCGGGGCATAGGCCGGGCCGTTGCCGAGCTCATGGCCGAGAACGGAGCGCGCGTCGTCGTCAACGACCTCGACGGCGCCGTCGCCGCCGAAGCCGTGGAGGCGGTGACCGCAGCCGGTGGAAAGGCCGTGGCATGCCCGGGCTCGGTCACCGACCCGGCGTTGCCGGCAGCGTTGATTTCCACTGCGATGGACGCGTTCGGAACCTTCGACATCATCGTCAACAACGCCGGCTACACGCACGATGCGATGATCCACAAGATGTCGGACGACCAGTGGCAGGCGATGATCGACTGTCATCTGACCGCCCCGTTCCGGATCCTTCGTGAAGCCAGCAAGTACTGGCGGGAATGGGCAAAGGCCGAAGCCGAGACGGGCCGTCGCCAACCTCGCAAGGTCGTCAACGTCTCCTCGACCAGCGGCGTGGCCGGCAATGCGGGCCAGGCCAACTACTCTGCCGGCAAGATGGGAATCGTCGGCGTGACGAAGACGCTGGCCAAGGAATGGGGACGCCTCGGCATCTACGTCAACGCGGTGGCCTACGGCTTCATCGATACGCGGCTGACGGCGGCCAAGGACAAGTCCGTCAAGGCCGTCGTCGATGGCAACGAGGTCGAGATCGGCATCCCCCAGCAGATGCGAGACCGTGCCATCCAGGCAATCCCACTGGGACGCCCCGGAACGCCACGCGAAGCCGCGGGCCCCGTGGTGTTCCTGGCTTCACCGCTGTCCGACTACGTCACTGGCCACGTGATCCTGGTGACCGGGGGCTCCTACATGTGACGCTCAGTTCTCGTCGTCATCGTCGTCGTCGTTGGAGACGCTGATGCGAATGTCGTCGGCGCGTGCCCGGCCGGGTGCCGGCGGATCGTCATCGCAGAACAGGTCTTCGGTGGTGGAGGTCGTGCTGTCGTCGCTGCCGTCGCCGCAGCGCTCGTCGAGCTCGTCGAGATCCGCCTCGGTCACCTCGTCGAAATCGAGCTCGACGTCCTCGAGCGTCACCGTTCTGCGATTGTCGACGTCGTCCAGCACGCAGTCGATGTCGTCGAGAACGGCGACGAAGTCGCCTTCGTCGATCTGTGCATTGTCGTCGCCGTTGTCGATCAGGAAGACGATGCGGAGGGCGCCCGGCTTGATCCTTTCCACGGAAAAGCTGTCCTCGCCGCTGTCGATGACCACGGCGTCGCCTGCACTGAGCCGGCACGGCAGTCCAGGGCACGCGCACCCTCCGCCCTCGTCGCCATTGCCGCCGCTGGCATTCCCGCCGCCGCTCCCGACGTTGTAGACGAGAACGATGATGTCGTTGGCCGAGGTGTCGGTCAGGCTGCCGACGACGGTGACCCGGTCGTTGTTTCCGCCTCCTCCTCCTCCTCCGAGAATTCCCCATCCGCAGCCGGGGAGAATGGTCGAGACGAACAGGGTGCAGGCGACAACGAAGGGATTGCGGTAGCTCACGGAAGGACCTCCGGTTGGTTGGAGTGTGGTGCCGGTGCTTGCGCGTCGGCGACGATATATCGCGGTCGGTGTTTCACTTCTTCGTAGATGCGTCCGACATACTCGCTGAGGATGCCCAGGCTGAGTAGCTGGGTGCCGCTGAATACCAGCACCAGTACGACGAGCGAGGTCCATCCGGTAGCGGCGGAGTCCGTGAAGACGCGGACCCAGATGGAATACAGCCCGTACAGGATACCCAGTGCGATGGTGGCCACCCCGAGAAAGGAGATGAGACGCAGCGGGACGGTCGAGAAGGAGAAGATGCCATCGAGCGCGAAGCGGAACATGCGCGTGACGACGTACTTGGTGCTGCCGGCGAAGCGTTCGCGCGCCTCGTATGCCACGGCCTTGCGTCGAAAGCCCAGCCACGGCACCAGGCCGCGAACGAAGATGAAGCGCTCGTCACAGGCCAGCAGCGCGTCGACGACCTTGCGATCGAGCAGGCGGAAATCCGCACCGCCAGTGGGCACCTCTACCCCCGTCAGCTTTCGCAGCAGCCAGTAGAAGCCGGCGGAGATGACCTCTTTCAGGGCGTGTCCCTGGTTGCCCACCCGGACCGTGTAGACGACGTCGTAGCCCTTGCGCCACAGCTCGAAGAGCTCGGGAATCAGCTCCGGCGGATGCTGCAGGTCACCGTCGAGGGAAAGCACCGCATCGCCTCTTGCCCGTTCCATACCGGCCCACAGCGCCATCTGATGTCCGAAGTTGCGCGAGAACGAGACGAAACCGATGCGTGGATCTGCGGCCGCGTGACGGCGCATCGCCGCGAGCGTACCATCGCGACTGCCGTCGTCGACGAGCACGACCTCCCACCTGCACGCCAGACCGTTCATGACGGCGATCAGCCGTCGCAGCATCTCGTCCACGCATCCTTCCTCGTTGAAGCAAGGCACCACCACGGACACCAGTGGCGAGTCGGGTCGCGTGGAAGAAGATGCGTTCATCTCGATCAGGCGTTCGAGCTAGCGGGTAGCGAAGGGTAGTGTAGAGACCGTTTTCGGGGAAGTCCAACTTTCCGTCATGCAAGAGAAGCCCATGAAAACCGATGCGGTCGCGACGCTGGCCAAAGTGGTCGCGGTTCTTGCCGTCATCGCAGCACTGTCGGTGTTCCGGCTCCCCGAGCCGCCAGCGCGCTTGATCGTAGTGGCAATACCGGCCGCACGCGAGGAGTGGTTTGCGGCCTTCTCGAACGATGAGCGACACGCGGTGCTGCACGATCTACGCAACACAGGCATCGGGGGGAAGGTCCGTACCGGCCGCGAGGAAGAGCATACACGCTTCTGGCGCGAGCTCTTCCTCGAGCAGGCGCGATCGACGGCTGCCGCATCGAAGCCGGTTTGGAGCCCGCTCGGCGGGCGAGTGGCGGCAATAGCGGCACCCCGGCAGCTTCTCGGCGAGTCTGGCCAGCAGCCTCCCGTCCTGACGAGCGGTGCCGAAAGCGGCTTCATCGGAAATAGTGCCGGAGTCGTCGCAGAGCTCGAGGACCTGACCACGGGCAAGGTACCGCCCCCTTACGATCGAGCCGCGGAGGCAGTCGTCGGCGCTGCCGAGACTCTGGCCGACGGACAGTGGAGTCCCTGGCTCCCCATCGATGGCGGAGAGGGCCGCTTCCAGATCGGACGCATCTCCGAAGATGAGGCGTGGCTGTCGCCGGTCTACAAATCCGTGGATCTTGGCGCTGCGGCTCCTGCCGACGTCCTGCTCGGAGATCCATTCGTGCGCGGAGTCGACGTGGACGTGAGAGCGCGTCTCACCTCGCATCTGGTCGAGGTCGAGCGAACTCGCGTGACTGCAGTCGAGCGCATGCTCGCTCCCAGTCGCGATGTCCGATCCGTGGTGTACTTCCACGGTCTACCCGGTGCGCTGGCCGCGATGTCCGCGCCGGAGCCGCTTCCGGGCGGAACGATCCAGATGGTCCGGGACGAGCTGGACCGTACGCTGACGCGCGTCCGCGACGCGTCGCCAGGGCGCAGCACGATTCTGCTGGTCGGCGGGCCCTCCTTGACGCGGACGAGCGGCGCGCCGGCGTGGTATCTCCTTTCGGACGGGCAAGGCGCCGGTGCGGACCTGGATTTGGAGGCACCGTCCCTGCGGGCACTGCTGCGGTATCTTCTCGGCGGCTCGTTGACGGTGGAGGAGCGCCGCGCCATGCCGCCGGCCATCCTGGCTCGCTTCCCCGTACGCGGCGGCGCCAGCAGTGCGGTGGCTGCCGCCGACACTGCGCAGGAGCAGCGCTGGAGCGTCGAAACGCTTCAGCAACTGATCGGCAGCAGCACGGGGCCTGGCGTCACTCGGTTTTGATGACGGCGGCCGGATCGGGCGGGGCGGCAGCGGAAGGCTGTGCGGCCACCGGCTCGGCGGCCGCAGGTGGCGGAGCAGCAGCCTGAAACACTTCCTTGTTCTCTCTGTCCAGCCGCTGCGGATAAGGCGTGTCGGCGTATTTCTGCCTCAGCTCTTTCGCGCGCTCGATGGCCAGCGCCAGGTTGCCCAGCCCGGCGTAGCTGCGAGCGAGATGGAAGAGAGTGGAGGCGTGAAAGTCGATGTTCGGAAAATTGAAACGCAATCGTTCGAGGGTATCGACGGCAAGCTCGAACTTCTGCAGCTCCGAATAACTGATTCCCATCTGTGACAAGGAGGTCGCGTTCTTGAACGTGTCCCTGTCGTCGGCCGCGTACTCGCGGAAGACTTCGATGGCCCGTTCGAACTTGCGCTCCCTGTAGGCCGTCTGTCCCTCTCGATAAAGGACGTCGTCGTCCCGTACCTCGTACCGGACCAGGGCGCCCGCGGCTATGCAGATCACGACGAACGCCACGAAGATCGACCGGGGGTAACGAGAGACGGGCGCATAGATCGGGCGGAAGATCCTTCCGGCTGCGGTGACCGACGCGCGAGAAACCCTGGGGCTGACACTGGCCGCGAGCAGCCAGAGAACGCCGAGTGCCGTGGTCCCCATCGCCACGTAGTCCAGCAGGGTCCTTCCGTAGTACATCTCGAAATGACCCGACGACGGATACACGAGCATGAAGCCGGGCGAGACCAGGTGGATCGGGGAACCGTCGACCGACTTCCAGCGCGGAAAGTACGATACCTTGACGATGTGCGGCCGTCCCGGGCAGGACGTATCGAACGAGACCCGCTGCTGCTCCATCACCGTGCGAACCTCGCATGGCCCGTCGTACGCGCGTCGCGGGATGTCCCGGACCGTGTCGGTTCGAAGCTCGAACGTTTCGGCAGCTTCGTCGCCGATGATGTCCTTCGGCACCAATGGGATGTCGAGCAATTCGGGGTGTTTGAACCACCGGTAGAACGCCGTCAGGTAGTCGGGGCCGTCATAGAGAACCGGCTGACTTGCCGCGGCCACTACATAGCCGGTGACGCCGCTCGGAATGTCGTAGATCGCGTAGCCGCCCTGCGAGAACGTCCGCTCGTATGCCGGGTTGGCGTCGTAGGCCGCCCGCGCCTTCTCGCTGGCGACGACGATCGTTCCGACGTTGTACATACGCAGGTGCGGCAGGGCGGCTTCGGGATTCAAACGCATGTACGAGTATTGATGGAACGGGCCGGAAGTCTTCTCCGAAACCTCCGACTGGATGTAGAACACAAATGGAGAGTTCGGCGAGACCTGGTGAAACACGCCTTCGAGCGTTGCGCGCTGTGCGAACAACGGCAGGTTCTCGAATGCACGGGAGCTGCCGAACTTGTTGTGCGTCTGGGCGTGCTCGAAGACCATGCGCGGCGACTGGATGTCACCGCGAACGTGATCGTTGATCGCTTTGAACAAGCCCCACGAGGACTTGCGCTCATAGCCGGAATAATTCCAGTCGAGCCAGGATGAGAGATACCCGATGTGCTGGTAGGCCCAACCCATGCACAGCAGTGCTCCGGCCGTCGAGAGCACGAGGGGAAAGCGCATCGGGGTCGCGAGCCACACCAGCAGGTCTGCCGCAAGGAAGCCGAGGAACATCTGGCCGATCGGAACGAAGCGGATGTCGGGAAAGCCGGTGACGGGAGAAACCGCGTAAAGCACTGCACTTCCGAACAACGCGAAGATCATGAGGCCGTGGCGCTCGACCGAAAACTTCTTGAGCCGTATCGCCATCAACGCCAGGTTGATGACGGTGAGGATGGCTGCCGGCCATAGCAGTTCGGGGACGACTTCCTTCCAGTCGTTGATGCGCCAGATCATGGTCCACTCGGTCGTGAACTTGACGCGTGGAAGGAGCGGAAAGCCCCAGAACGCCACCAGCATTGCCGCCAGCACGAAGGCGGGCGCCACTCGCGCCATGATCCTGACGCTGTCGGTCCGTGGGCGAAGGTAGAAAAGGGCGAACCACAACGCGCCGATGAACGCGAAGGCATGAGACAGCGCGATGGCAGCCAGCAGCAGTCCGTTGACGATCCACGAGCCCATGCCCTTGGAGAGCCGGTGCAGATGCCCGAGGAACACGAGGGAGAGCGACAGCCCTATGGCGTGGCAGAACTCGCCTGCCAGCACGCTGGGAATGTTGCCGCCCCACATGGAATTGCCCTGCTGGAAGAGAAACGGAAGCACGGAGGCCGCGGCCAGGATTGGTCCGCCGCGGCGGTAGCCAAAGGCCCAGAACAGATAGCCGGCGGCCAGCGGGAGCGTCGTCGGACCGAGCAGGCTCACCAGCTTGAAGGACTGCTCGAGAGGAAACGCGTAGCCGAGCAGCGCGATCGCAACGAAAGGCAGCGTCGAGTAGAAATGGAAGATGGGGAAGCCCGCGTAGTTTCCCATCGTCCAGCCCGTCCACTGGAAGGCGGGCAGCAACTGGTCGCGCATCAGCAGCGCGGGATAAAAGTGGGAAGCCGTGTCACCGCCAGCGGTGATGGTCTTGGCCAGAAGATGCTCCCACGGGTAGATGTAGAGGAGGAACGCCGCGCTGCTGAACACCAGCAACGCTTCGAGCCAACCCAGCCAGAGACGGCCTCTCATGTCGCTTTCCTGGTTCTATCGTAAAGGCGCGTGGCGATTTCGAGCAGCAGTCCCAATCCTGCCACCACTGCAGCCGCACCATAGAATGTCACTTTGCTGACGGGATTGGGCGCAGCACCTACGCTGACGGTTCCCCGGATGGTATCGGTCTGTCGCAGTCCATTGTCGTTGCCGGTGATCAACGCGAAGACGTTGATCGAGGTGCCGGCGAGCAGCTTGCGGTTGTGGAGCGACAGTTCGACCGAGGCATTGCCGGCGTCATCGAAGGCCACCGGAAAAGTCGACGGTGACACCTCCAGACCCGAGGGGGCGAGGATGCTGCCCTCGAACGTGCTCGATTTGCGTGCCGCAGGGCGACGCAGCGTCAGTGTGCCGATGCTCTTCCCGTTCGGTGTCATCTTGGCAACGCGGAATGCGCCACTGACCTTGCTGCCTGCTTTGGCGCTGACGAGCGCGTTGACGGTACTGAGTGCTTCGAACGGGTAGCCGTTGAGGTCGGCATACTTCAGTCGGATCGTCACGACGTAGGCTCCCTTCGGCAAGGGTGGTCCGGGAAGCTTCATGTTCCAGACGTGGTTGGAACCTGCCGCCATCGTAGGCAGCTTTTCGCCGAGCTGGGTGCGCTCGAAAAGGGCTATTTCGGGATAGACCTCCGTAGCCGCCTCGTCTCCGGTATGCGTGGCGGTCACCTTGACGGCGACTTCCTCGCCGGCGGTGACCTCGGCGTCGATGCGAAAGCCGATCGTTCCTGCATGCGCGTGCGGCGGCACGCCGGAGGCGGCCGCAATCACGCAGAGCAATCCTGCCAGCCAGCGCGACGAATTCATCGACCTGGCTCAGGCGGGCATGACGTCGTACTGCTCCTGGTGGTAGTTCTCCGCCACCTTGAGCACGACGCCGCGACCGAGGCGATCCTGCAGAGTACGGATCGAGTCCTCTTCGTCGTTGAAGAGATAGGAGATCACGTCGCGATTGGCGCGCACGGTCACGCGTGCTCGCGACGAAGGGGTGCGCGCGACCTCACGCTGGATCGCGCGCAGGATCTCCGAGGCGATCGTCGGCACGGACTTCACGCGCCCTCTGCCATCGCAGTAGGGGCAGGGCGCCGACAGCAGCCGCTCCAGGTTCTCGCGCGTTCGCTTGCGCGTCATCTGGATGAGGCCGAGCTCGGAGATACGCAGGATGCTCGTGCGCGCCTTGTCGCGCGCCAGCGCGGTCTCCAAGGTGTCCGACACGAGCTTGCGGTGGCCCGCGTCGTCCATGTCGATGAGGTCCAGGATGATGATGCCGCCGATGTTGCGAAGGCGAAGCTGGCAGACGATCTCCTCGACGGCCTCCAGATTGGTTTTCAGGACGGTCTCTTCCTGGCTTTTCTTGCCGACGTACCGTCCGGTGTTGACGTCGATCATCGTCAGCGCCTCGCCCTGATCGATGACCAGATAACCGCCCGATCGCAGCCAGACCTTGGGCTCGATGGCTCGGCTGATCTGTTCTTCGACGCCGTAGCGATCGAAGATCGGCTCGGTCTCGCGATATCGCTCGACGCGCTCGGCAAGGGCTGGAATGAACGCTGCGACGTAGTCGCGCGTACGGTCGAAATCGGCGTCCGAGTCCACGACGATCTGATCGACGTCGGCCGAAAGCATGTCGCGCACGCTGCGCAGCACCAGGTCCAGATCGGCGTGCAGGAGCGCCGGGGCGTTGGCTTTCTGCGCCTTCTCCTGAACGGCACGCCAGGTCTGCTCGAGCCCGCGAATGTCGTCGACGATGTCGCTCTTGGGCAGGTTCTGGCACGCGGTGCGCGCGATGATGCCGCCGGCTCCCGGCTGCGCGCTCGAGATGATCTCGCGCAGACGCCGGCGCTCGCGGTCGTCACCGATTCGCTTGGAGACGCCGACCAGGTCGCCGAACGGCATGTACACGAGGTATTTCCCTGGCAACGAGACGTGCATCGTGATGCGCGCGCCCTTGGTCCCCATCGGCTCTTTGGCGATCTGCACCACGACCTCGTCTCCGCGCCGAAGGCGCGTTTCGATGGGTGCGTTGCCACGCATCGGGCGTTCGTTGTCGTAGCCCGGATCGTCGGCGGCCTCATCGACCGCGGTCGGCTCTCCGGTAACGACGTCCGAGGCGTGAAGAAAAGCCGCTTTCTCCAGGCCGATATCGACGAAGGCCGCCTGCATGCCGGGCAGTACGCGCAGCACGCGACCTTTGTAGATGTTGCCGGCTGCGGCCTCCTCGGAGGCGCGCTCGATATGGACTTCGGCCAGGATGCCGTTCTCGAGGAGCGCCACCCGGACTTCGTTGGGATTGGAGTTGATGATGATCTGTTTGCGCAAAACGGACTCCA
>DASPNH010000224.1:0-2185 GCA_035626675.1 Binatia bacterium | reverse complement strand
GACCGAGTTTGAGATGCACCGCGATGACCTGCGCCGATTCCACCCGATCCAGGTAGGTGGTGGCGGCTTCGATCAGATCAACGGCGATCGATAACTCATGCATAAAGCATCAAGGGAGGGAGCGACGCTACGGATGAGCTTTTGGTGTACGAAGCCAGACTTGTAGCGTGGGCCGCACGCTGCATGATACAAGTGCTTCGTCCACGACGTTCACGTTGGACACGCACGCACTCGCGTGCGCGCGCGGCCCCCCAAAAGAATGGCTACCGACACCCGTTCTCATCTGGTCGAGATGTCCTGGGATCCGATTACCCGGATCATAGGCAGCCTCGGCATTCACACGAAGATCGACTTCGAGCGAAGGCAGGTGGTGGAGTGCCATTCCACGTCTTCGATCTTTCGGGGCTATAGCGTCTTCATGAAGGGTAAAGACCCCCGTGATGCGCATCAGATTACGAGCCGCATCTGCGGCATCTGCGGTGATAACCACGCCACCTGCTCGGTCTACGCGCAGAACATGGCCTACGGCGTCAACCCTCCGCCGATCAGCGACTGGATCCTGAATCTCGGTGAAGCCGCCGAATTCATGTTCGACCACAACCTGTTTCAGGACAACCTGGTCGGCGTCGACTTCTGCGAGCAGGTCGTGCGCGAAACCAATCCAGGGGTGTGGGAGCGCGCGCAGACGACACAATCGCCGCGCGCGGAGGCGCATGGGTTTCGCACGATTGCCGACATCATGCGGTCGCTCAACCCGTTCGAGGGCGAGTTCTATCTCGAAGCGCTGCAAATGAGCCGTCTCGCCCGCGAGATGTTCTGCCTGATGGAAGGGCGGCACGTCCATCCGTCCACAGTGCAGCCGGGCGGCGTCGGCACGGTTCCGTCCGTTCAATTGTTCTCCGACTATCTGATTCGCCTGATCAAGTACGTGGAGTTCATGAAGCGCGTCGTGCCGATGCACGACGACCTGTTCGATTTCTTCTACGAGGCGCTTCCCGGCTACGAGCACGTGGGCGAGCGTCGTGTGCTCCTGGCGTGCTGGGGAGGATTCCAGGATCCGTACCGCTGCACTTTCGACTACCGCACGATGACCGACTGGGGCCGCGCAATGTACGTCAGCCCGGGCATCGTCGTGGACGGGAAGCTGGTGACGTCCGACCTCGTCGAGATCAATCTCGGCATCCGGATCCTGCTCGGCCAGTCGTTCTACCAGGATTGGGACGACCAGCCGCTGTTTGTCACGCACGATCCGCTCGGCAATCCAGTCGATCGGCGGCATCCGTGGAACCAGCACACGCTGCCGCGCCCGCAGAAGCGGGATTTCGACAAGAAGTACACGTGGGTCATGGCGCCGCGCTGGTTCGACGGCAAGGATTTTCTCGCCCTCGATACGGGCGGCGGGCCGCTTGCGCGGCTGTGGGTGACGGCGCTGGCCGGCCTGGTGGACATCGGATATGTGAAGTCCACCGGGCACAGCGTCAAGATCACGCTGCCGGGAACCGGCAGCTCGCCGGAACAGACCTTCGAGTGGACGATTCCCAAGTGGAGCAACACGCTCGAACGTAACCGCGCGCGCAGCTACTTCCAGGCGTACGCGGCGGCCTGCGCGCTCTACTTCGTTGAGCGTGCGATGGCCGAAGTGCAGGAAGGACGCGTCAAGACGTGGGAGCCGTTCACCGTGCCGTCAGACGCGATCGGATGCGGCTTTACGGAAGCGGTGCGCGGCGCGCTGTCGCACCACATGGTGGTTCGCGACGGCCGTATCGCGAACTACCACCCCTATCCTCCCACGCCCTGGAACGCGAGTCCCCGGGATGACTTCGGCACCCCCGGCCCCTACGAGGACGCGATCCAGGGGCTGCCAGTGTTCGAGGAAAGCGACCGCGAGCATTTCAAGGGCATCGACATCATGCGCACCGTCCGCAGCTTCGATCCGTGCCTGCCCTGCGGCGTGCATATGTATCTTGGCGGCGGCCGAGTCCTCGAACGTCGCCACTCGCCGACAATGCTCAACCAGATATGAGCGCCGTCGATCCAACCGGTATCGCGGCGGAGATCGAGCGGTTGATCTCCGCCGTGAACGACCTCGATGGTGGGATGCGTTCGCCCGCCGAGTCGCAACGGCTCGCGCAGCTGATTCTGTCGCTGTATGGCGAAGGGCTGTCGCGAATACTCGCCATCGTTC
>DASPNH010000223.1:0-3140 GCA_035626675.1 Binatia bacterium | reverse complement strand
CCCCCGCGCCAACGAGATCTAGCGAGTTTGCCGACCCAACGCACGCGCAACAAGGTGGCCCTACCCTTCGTTCATTTGCAGAGGACTTGGTCTCATTGCGATGACGCGCCGTAACGAAATTCTTAGAGCGACGACTCTGCCCAACGATAGCATCAGCGGCGGGCGCGCGGCCCTACACCACGGCCACCGACCGCACATCCCCGTCCGCTGAATGCACTGTTGGACGAGCTACGCACTCGCGGTTTTCCAGGCGAACCCGCGTTCTGCAACGAACTTGGTCACGAGCTCGTAAAGAGCGACATTGATCCTATGGGTGAGAGGCGACCGGCCGCAGAGAATGTCCATTAGGGCATCCTGCTCAGCAGCCTCGGACATGTAGGACATCGCGGCCGCGTCGGCAAAGAAGAAGTGAGTGGCTTGCATCGTATTGCCCCGCGATACGAGGGGTGGGTTGGTCACGTCGTCCACGCAGCTCATGCGATAACCCGCAAAGAGCGCAGCGGGATCGTAATGAAAAGCTACTTTGTTACGAACTAGAAGGAGCGCCTTCAACTCAGGATTGTCCTTGGGTCGAGAGGACGCGATGTCGCAAAGAGCTTGCCAATGAGCGCGGCCTTCGGAAGTCAGCTTACGCTCCAGCCGCGAGAAAAAAGGCTCAGCAAGCACGTCCGCGTTGTTGTAGATAAGATCAAACAGTTCACGGAAAATTCCCGCATGCAGTCTAAACATCCCGATTCGTACGGCGTTGAACATGCCGACCTCTGGCGTTTTTACCATGAGATTTTTCGGCTCCACCGTATCGACCGCGTGATGGCCTACGATGACCACTTTGAAGTCGTTGTACACGAGCGCGAGGGCGAGGATGAAGTTGCACAGTTTCTGCGAAGCGTCTTCGCCGCCAATGAACACTTTGGGGTCCATCGCTTCTAACGGAACCAGCGCTTGGACGTACTCTTCATATCGAACTGTCATACTGTCCAACGATTGCATGAACGGCGGGCGCGCGGCGATCGCATTGATCTGCAACCGTCCTGCCCGTCCGTTCCATGCGTAGTTAGCCGAGCGACGCACCTGTTGCACGCCGCCGTTCCCATTCTGGCGCGAGCTCAGGAGTCCCCAGTCCGCCGGCCGGCAACCTGACAACGAAGCCGCCGAGCCGAATACGGCCGCGCTGTTTTGAATCCAGAGCCAGGGAGCAACGACCGCAAGAGCAGGACGACTGCCGCCGCGCCGGTTTGCGGCGAGGCCAAACGAGAACGGGCTGCCACTTTTGAAACACCTGGCACGCGCTGGCGAGTGGACACTTCACGGGTCGATTCCCGGTCGGCACCCGCAACGGATAGCGGATACGGGTGACCGGCACGGTTACGGGCGGCGGCATTGGAAGATGACGCCCGCCACCGACGGCTGCTTTTGCGACGCCTGCGCCTGGCTACCCGGTCGCTTACGACTCGTACGATCGAAGAGCGGCGACCTAGATCCTTTTGGTGCGAGTACGGATGTGACCGACGCAGAGCACGAGCCGGCGGAAACGTAGCGCCAATTGAAACTCAGAAATCAAAAAGACGGATAACGAATGCATGAGCGGCGGGCGCGAAACGCTGCGCCATCAGCACCTATGCTGTTGCCCGACCGCTCCATGCGCTGTTATGTTTCGCTCGCCGTACTTGGCGTCGCATTCGTTCGTCATGCCGGCGGGCCCGATCTCAGGTGCAGCCGCGGTGCGCACGTCACGCAATGGTTGGTCTCATCGAAGTAGTGGCCATCCGCGATGTACGCGTATTCTTTGGGTGTTGGCGGAGGAAGTGTATGTGCTGCACGGATTGCGGCGATGCAGAGGATGGCTTGGATGAGCCGTTGGTAGTCCGGCCCGGTCAGCTTCCATACTGCGAACAATCCCGCGCCGATCCATCCCACCGGACCAATCGCGAATGCAATCGTGCTTGTCATCGTTGTGTACACTGCGAATGGGAGCGTTACGCCGACAGCGCCAGCAGTTGCGGCCAAGCCAGTCGTGGCTAGCAGATAGACTCCGAACCCGGACAACTGCGCAGCGCCGAGCGCGGCTAGAACGCCACCCGACTTGAGGAAATCCGAGCCAATGGTGTCGTATTTCGCGCTTTCCGCTGCGATCGCTTGCTCAAGCTGCGCGCGCTGCTGAGGAGTCATGCGCTCCCACATCGCCCGAACGACCTGTTGTGCGATGGAGCTTTCAATGGCTGCGGTCGGCGTTGCTGAATCGATGTGCAGCCCAAGCCGATTGGCTACCTGGGAAACAATAGCCCGATATGATCGCTCCTCTCCGAACAGGACGCCGAATAGGGACTGCGAGTGCAGTTGGAGAGCCTCGCATATCGATTCCACGGAAGAGTCGTCGCGATCGAGAACCTTCGCGAGGGCAACCCTTTCGCTCTCCGTCGCGCCGTAAAGCAGCGTTCTCAGATCATCCATGGTCGCCTCCTAAGAAACATAACGAGAACATGAGCAGCCGGCGCGCGGCGTAACAGAGTGAGCAACAACGATCATGCCGGCCTGCTCCATGTGTTGTTAGGCCCGCTTAAGCGTTCTTGGGCTTAAGACGGTCGGCCACGTCCGGGAGTACGTATATCGTTTTCAGAAGTGTCTCGGCGATGTCGAGCGCAGCGATCAAATCGGCCGGCTTCGGCGCGACCATCTCGTGCGCTGCGGCGTTGCCCATAAACCGGTGCGCATGAAGGAAGTCTGCCTGTTTCTGCGACAATAGACCAGACGTTGCTAACTCGTCGATGCCCTTCGCCAAGTTAGGCGCGGTGACTTTCTGCTCGACGCATATCGACTCGATGACCGCCCGGAGGCCGATCGCAGTTAGAATTAATGCGTTGCTATTGAGAGCCTTCAGCGTTTCTAAGTAGATACGTCGCGTTCTCAGCGGGAACTCGTCGTAGTCCTTGATTGGCTCACGATCCTCAGTGCGACTTGGGTAGAGTTCCTCGGTAACGACCAAGTCGCCAGTCTCGGGATCGAAGTCCTCGCTGCACTGGGTCGCCCTCCGGTAGGACAACTCGTCACACCCACAACACCGGATAAGTTGATCGGACCGCCAGAATTCCACACCGTCGTCCTCGGCGTGCGAATCTTCCGAGTGTAGAACCTTGTGGTTT
>DASPNH010000222.1:0-20376 GCA_035626675.1 Binatia bacterium | reverse complement strand
CTTCATCCGCTTCTGCAATCTCTACAACATCCCGCTGATCTTCATCGAGGACACCACCGGCTTCCTGCCTGGCAGCGCGCAGGAGCACAACGGCATCGTGCTGGCCGGCCGCAAGCTCCTCGATTCGATCATCGACGTGCGCACGCCGCGCATCACGCTGATCATTCGCAACGCGTTCGGCGGCGCGTACGCAGCGTACAACTCGCACTTCGTCGGCGCCGACCTGGTGCTGGCGCTTCCGACCGCGCGTATCGCGGTGATGGGACCGGCCGGGCGCGAGTACGTCTACAAGGACGAGCTGACCGCCATCCAGAAGAAGTACCAGGCCGCCATCGCAGGCGGCGCAACGCCCGAAGAGGCGGCCAGGGAGCGCGACCAGGCCCTTGCCCAGGTATCGCAGAAGTACGAACGCGAGCTCATGAATCCGAAAGAGGCTCTCTCGCTGGGCTCGGTCTCCAGCATCGTCATGCCGGGAACGACCCGGCGCGTGCTGGCCAAGAACCTTCTCTACCTGATCAGTCGCTACCAGCCTTGCCCCATGACCGGCGTGCAGCGGGAGTTCGAGTGATGCTCGATCGCGACCTGCGCTCCCTGCGTTTCCACGAAGCCGATTCGCCCTGGCTGCGCTCGCTGTCGCTCCAGGACATCAAGTGCTTGATCGTCGGACGCGGTCCCGTGCGCAAGGAAGCCATGGACGTCTTCGACGACATGGGCATCCGCGAGTACGGCATCCTGCTCTCCGAGAAGGACTCGATCGTCTATCCCAAGTGCCTGGCGCCCGAGCTGCGCGGCTTCCGCTTCCCGAACAACGTGCACCGCGTCCCCGAGTACATGGGCTCGGGCCAGGAAGAGAAGACGCGCCGGATCCACGAGATCATCGAGATCGCGGTTTCCCACGGGTACACGCACATCTTCGCCGGCTACGGCTTCATGGCCGAGGACGCCGAGTTCGTACAGGCCATCGAGCGCAGCGGCGTTCGCTTCATGGGGCCGTCCTCGCACGTCGCCAACAGCGCCGGGGCGAAGGACCAGGCCAAGAAGCTGGCGCGCAGCATTGGCGTGTCGGTGACGCCGGGCGTCGACAATCCCTCGGCGCTGGCCCTGGTGCGCAAGGCAAAGGACGCGGCCGGGCTTGCATCGCTCGCCAAGGAACACGGCCTCGACGTACGCCTCGACCTGACGCTCGCGCTCGAAGACAACGCCGAGGCCGTACTGCAGGCGGGCTACGCCAAGCTCGTCGAGCTGGTGACCATCGAGGATCTGCAGGACGAGGCCGAGCAGCGCTGCCGCGAAATCTGGCAGGACAACCCGGGCCGGCGCCTACGCTTCAAGTACATCGGCGGCGGCGGCGGCAAGGGCCAGCGCGTCATCTCGCGGCCCGATCAGGTTCGCGCCGCGGTGATGGACATCCTGGCCGAGTCGAAAGTCGTGGCGGCCGGCGCCAACCGCAACTTCCTCATCGAGCTCAACGTCGAGAGCACGCGCCACAACGAGATCCAGCTGATCGGCAACGGCAGCTGGTGCCTGTCGCTCGGCGGCCGCGACTGCTCGGTGCAGATGCACGAGCAGAAGCTCGTCGAGGTCTCGCTGACCGACGAGCAGCTCGCGCACGAGATCGAGACCGCGCGCGCCGCGGGACGCGCAACCACGGTCGAGGTGCTCGAAAGCGATCGCAAGACGCTGGCGCGCATGGAGAGCGAGGGCGAGCAGTTCGGGCAGGCCGTGCAGCTGGACAGCGTCTCCACCTTCGAGGTGATCGTCGAGTCCGACCGCCACTACTTCATGGAGGTGAACACGCGGATCCAGGTCGAGCACCGCGTGACCGAGCAGGTCTATCGCCTCAAGTTCACCAACCCCGACGATCCCTCCGAGCACTTCTTCCTGGACAGCCTGATCGAGGCGATGGCGCTGCTGTCGGTGCACGGGCCGCGCCTGCCCAAGCCCGAGCGCGTCGTGCGCAACGTGGCCGGCGCCGAGGTGCGCATCAATGCCACCAACGCGGCGCTGCAGCCGCACGCGGGCGGCGTGATCGTGGGTTGGTCGCCGCCCGTGGAAGGCGAGCTGCGCGACGATCAGGGCATCGGCATCCCCAATCCCGACACCAAGACGTTCATCCACTACGCGCTGGCCGGCGCCTACGACTCCAACGTCGCGCTGACCATCACGCACGGCAGCTCGCGGGCCGACGTTCTGGATCGCCTGGCCGACATCCTGCGCCGCACCGAGCTTCGCGGCTACGACCTGGAAACCAACCTGCCAGCGCACTATGGGCTGCTGAGCTGGATGCTCGGCCACGAGCCGCTGGTCAAGCCGACCACGCAGTTCATGAACTTCTACCTGGCCGGCATCGGCGCGCTCGACAAGGTCGCGCGTGATCTCGACCTCGAGCACGCGTGGAACTCGCTGCTCGCGCGGCACAAGGACGCGCGAGCGACGCTCGACCTCAAGAAGACGCTGCTGATCCGTCCGATGGAGCGCCTGCTCGACAACGCGCACCTGCTCGGCGGCTTCGTCGGCCGCTACACCGGCAAGCTCTTCGCGCGTGACGGCGAGACCTATCGCTTCCTCGCCAATCCGATCGCAACGCTGGATGCGCTCTACGACTACCTTCATCTGGAAGAGAGCACCGCGCGGCCACCCTCCGACAAGATCTGGGATCACGACTCGGCCATTCTCGAGCAGGCGCGCGAGTTCTACGCGGCGGTCGAGGGCGCGCTCGGCACGAGCGACTACGCCGCCATCGACGAGGCGCTGCGCGCTGCGAAGGCGCCCAAGGGATTGCCCGCCGAGCGCTTCGATGCGTGCAAGGCCGCGCACGCAGGATTCCAGCTCGGCCTCGGCATCCTCCTGCTGCTTCCCGCTCTGGCGCGCGCCTCGCGCTTCGACGAGATCGTCGTCGACGATCGGCTCGATCCCGTCTTCCCCGACGTGTTCACGGACGCCTCGACGCGCGCCGACCTGCACAAGGCGCTGGCACCGTCGCCCAAGGCCAGCTCCGACGAGATCATCACGCCGGTGGGCGGCATGTTCTACGCCCGTGAGGCGCCGCACCTGCCGCCCCTGGCCGCCGAGGGTATGCACTTCGAGGCGGGACAGCCGCTGTTCGTCATCGAGGTCATGAAGATGTTCAACAAGATCTCGGTGCCGTTCTCCGGAACCATCACCAGGCTGCTGCTGCAGGACGGCGACGGCAAGATCGTCAAGAAGGGCGAGGCGATCTTCAAGATCGAGCCCGACGACAAGCACGTCGAAGAGTCACCGGCCGAGATCGCGGCGCGGCGCAGGAAGCTGACGGACGGGCTGCTGGCGGGGGTCTAGCTCGTCCTCTCGCCGACCACCGCCCGGCGCGATCGCGAAGAGACGAGCCGTCCACTCGCGAGGTGTCGCGAGTGATCGCGGCCCCACGCACGACCGCCGTCGAGGATACCGTCACGCTCAACGGCGTGCCGATGAACGCTTCGCGGGCCATCGGCGGGCTGCGTCGTTGTACGTTACGGGCCTGCGATCGCGTTTCTTCCTCAACGCGGCTCCGTTCCCGGCCGTCGTCTTCGTGGAGATCGGCAGGCTCGTCGCCGAGCCTGCCCGGGTCTCGGGCATGCTGGCACCGCAGGGGCGGCTACCGACGAAGAAACTGCGTGTTCATTCCATCGCTGTCGTAGCGGCGCGCCCCCAGCGGGCATTACCTTGCCGCAGCAATGCAAAGCGCTACAGTCAGGGGAGCATGCCCATGCAGACGGCATTCCGCTCCGAAGAGCGGTTCACACAAGACGAGTTCGTACGCTGGCTCGAGCAGCGGCCGGCCTCGGACATCCATCACTACGAGCTGCTCGACGGGCACATCGTCATGACCCCGCCGGCCGGCCATCCGCATGGAACCGTCGAAGGTCAGATCATTTATTTGCTGCAACGGCACGTAAGAGCCGGCAACCTGGGAATCGTCAACGGTTCGAGCACAGGCTATGCACTTCCGCTCGGCCAAACGCTGGAGCCGGACGTCTCCTTCGTCTCCAGCGCCACGCTCGCGGCCGGCCCGGCGCCAGAAGTCGGCAAGTTCCTTCGAATCGTGCCGGACCTGGTGGTCGAGATCCTCTCGGAATCCACGGAGAGCCGAGACCTCGGCGAGAAGCGCAGCATCTACGAGCGCAATGGTGTCGCCGAATACTGGCTGGTTGCGCCGCAGGAGCGGCAGGTAACGGTTCTGTATCGCGACGGCGGCACCTTCTCGACGTCACGCACGTTCCGCGAAGGCGCGATCGCGTCGCACGTCCTGCCCGAGCTGAGCCTGACCGTCGAAGCCGTTTTCGAGCTCGTCTGACCGGTCCGCTACGCGGTCGGCTGGCTGTGGCCCACGCCGTCGCCCTGCCTCCCCCTGCCTCTGGCATCTTCCCCACGTCTCGCTAAAAAGCCTCAGGCCCTGGACTTTTCCGGCCCTCGCTCGGCCCGGCGCGACGCCGGCCGCGAAACCGCCTCACCGGCCTCGGGAACGACGCAAACGATGGCAACCTTCGATCAAGAGCTCGACCGCTGGACCAGGAACACGCTCGCCGCGATGCAGAAGAAGGGGCCCGAGCGCAGGCAGTCGTTCCACACGCTCTCCGGAATCCCCGTCGAGCCTCTGTACGGTCCCAAGAACGGCGCCGACTACCCGGTGGCCGAGCTCGGAATGCCCGGCGAGTACCCGTTCACCCGCGGCGTCCAGCCCAACATGTATCGCGGCCGCCTCTGGACGATGCGCCAGTACGCGGGCTTTGCCACCGCCGAAGAGTCCAACAAGCGCTACCGCTTCCTGCTCGCCAACGGCACCACCGGGCTCTCGGTCGCCTTCGACCTTCCCACGCAGATGGGACGCGACTCCGACCACCAGCTTTCCGAAGGCGAGGTCGGCAAGGTCGGCGTGGCCATCGACTCGCTGGCAGACATGGAGACGCTGTTCGACGGCATTCCGCTCGACCAGGTCACCACCTCGATGACCATCAACGCCACCGCCTCGATCCTGCTGGCGCTGTACCTGGTGCAGGCCGAGAAGCAGGGCGTCTCCTGGGACAAGGTCGGCGGCACCATCCAGAACGACGTGCTCAAGGAATACATCGCTCGCGGCACCTACATCTATCCGCCGGCGGCCTCGATGCGCATCGTCACCGACATCTTCTCGTTCTGCACCCGGCACGTGCCCAAGTGGAACACGATCTCGATCAGCGGCTATCACATGCGCGAGGCTGGCTGCACGGCGGTGCAGGAGGTCGCATTCACGCTTGCCAACGGCATTGCGTACGTGGATGCGGCGCTCGCAGCTGGCCTGGACATCGACGAGTTCGCCGGGCGTCTCGCCTTCTTCTTCAACTGCCACAACTACTTCTTCGAAGAGGTCGCCAAGTTCCGCGCGGCGCGGCGGCTGTGGGCGCGCATCATGAAGGAGAGGTTCGGCACCAAGAAGGAGCGCAATATGGCGCTGCGCTTCCACACGCAGACCGCCGGCTCCTCGCTGACCGCGCAGCAGCCGATCAACAACATGATCCGCACGACGGTGCAGGCGCTTGCCGCCGTGTGCGGCGGGACGCAGTCGCTGCACACCAACGGCTTCGACGAGGCGCTGACGCTGCCCACGGAAGGCGCGGCAACGGGCGCGCTTCGCACGCAGCAGATCCTGGCCTACGAGTCGGGCGTGGGCGACACGGTCGATCCGATGGCGGGCTCGTATTTCGTCGAGGCGCTGACCGACGAGATCGAGCGGCGCTCCATCGAGTACATCGAGACCATCGACAAGCTGGGCGGCTCGGTCGGCGCCATCGAGCGCGGCTTCCAGCAGCGCGAGATCCAGCAGGCCGCGTACACCTACCAGCAGGCCATCGAGTCGGGCGACCAGATCCTGGTGGGCGTCAACAAGTTCAAGACCGAGAAGGATCCGCCCATCGAGTTGCTGCGCATCCCGAAAGAGGTCGAGCAGCGGCAGAAGGACAAGCTCGCCTCGGTCAAGGCACGGCGCGACAACGAGGCGGTGCGCAAGGCTCTGGCGGAGGTCTCGCGCCGCGCGGCCGGCACCGACAACCTGATGCCGGCCATCATTGACGCCGTTCGTGCCTATGCCACGCTCGGAGAGATTTCCGATGCGATGCGCGAATCCTTCGGCGCCTACGACGCCCCCGTCTTCATCTGACCCTCCGCAACGCCGTCGTCCGGAACGGGGTCAGGTACTGAAAACGCGGAAAAGGGGTCAGGTACTGAAAATTCGGCGCGCGGCCGGCGAGCATGCCGGTCCATCGGCAAGGCGGCGCTGCGTGCCCGCTCGGCCCGCGAGTGTCGAGCGCGCCGGCCCATCGGCCCGCGCGTCCGTGTTCATCATGGCGGCGCAATTTCGGGCGTCGGATTCACGACTTGACCCCAAAACCGTGTTTTCAGTACCTGACCCCATTCGGATGGCGCATGGGTGAGCGGAGTGCGCTCGAGGATCGCATCCTCTCTACGTTGCAGGCGGCGAAGCGGTCGGCGGCTACGCTCGAGCAGCTCAAGCGGGCCATCGGGGCCTCGCAGCGTGAGCTCGAGCGTGCGGTGTCGGTGCTCGAGCGTGAGGGCGACATCGTGCGGCTGCCGCGCAAGCGCATCGCGCTCGCGGAGCGCTCGGGCCTGCTGACCGGCACCGTCAAGATCAACCGCGGCGGCGGTGCGCTCGTCATTCTGGACGTTCCCGATGCGCCTCTGGCCATCGATCGCAGCAACCTGCGGCCTGCAATGGATCGCGACCGCGTGCTGGTGGAGCCGACGCCGTTCAGCCGCGGCGGACTGTACCGCGCCAAGATCCAGCGCATTCTGGAGCGCGGGCGCACCACGATCATCGGTGTGGCCGCGCCGAAGGCTCCCGGCCGTCTGCTTCCGATGGACGAGCGCATCGGACCGTATCTGGTGCTGCTGGCTCCCGGCAGCCCGCCGGCACCTCCCGGCCAGGTCGTCTCCGCGCGCATCGTCGAGTATCCCGCGTCGCACCGCGACATCACCGTGAACGTCGAAGAGGTTCTCGGCGAGGTCGGCAAGCTGCAGACCGAGATTCGCGCGACGTGCCTGACCCTCGGCATCAACGAGGAGTTTTCCGACGCCGCCATCGCCGAGGCCGACGCGTTCGGCGAACCGTCGGGAAAAGACCTCGAAGGCCGCATCGACCTGCGCGGCAAGCTGACGATGACGGTCGACCCGGTCGACGCCAAGGATCACGACGACGCGATGAGCCTGGAGGTCAGCGACCAGGGCTACGAGCTCGTCATCTCCATCGCCGACGTCTCGCACTACGTCCGTCCCGGAACCCAGCTGGACATGGAGGCGTACGAGCGCTCCACCAGCGTCTACTTCCCCGGAGAGTCGGTCCCCATGCTGCCCGAGCGTCTTTCCGGCGACCTGGCCAGCCTGCATCCAGGCGTGGATCGCCTCGCCGTCTCGGCGTTCCTCGACATCGATCGGCAAGGCAACGTGCGCGACGCCAGCTTCGCGCGCACCATCATCCACAGCGTGGCCTCCCTGACATATGAAGCGGTGCAGTCGGTGCTGGACGCCGACGGCTTCACGCCCTCGCAGGAAGCGCGCGCCGAGAAGCTCGAGCTCGCGCCGCAGGAAGAGAGCGAGCTGTCGCGCGGGATCAGCGCCGAGGTGCGCACTTCGCTGGTCGAAATGGCCAGGCTCGCCGACCTTCTTCGTCACCGCCGGTACCTTCGCGGCGCCATCGACATGGATCTGCCCGAAGCGGTCATCGAGCTCGACGACAAGGGCGACGTTGGCGGCATCCACAAACGCCCTCGCCTGTTCGCGCACCGTCTGGTCGAGGAGTTCATGCTCGCTGCCAACGAGGCGGTGGCGCGCCGCATCGATGGGGCCGGTGTGCCCTTCCTCTACCGCATCCACGAAGCGCCCGAGGAAGACGCGATCGACCAGCTCGTCACGCGTCTCAAGCCTCTGGGCCTGCGACTCGACCACGACGGAGCCGAGGTCGAGCCCAGGATGTTCCAGCAGCTTCTCGAGCAGGCCGACAAGACGCCGGCGTCGCTGCAGCTCAACAAGATGGTGCTGCGCACGATGAAGCAGGCGCGCTACTCGGCGCACAAGGCGATCCATTTCGGTCTTGCCAGTCAGTGCTACACGCACTTCACTTCGCCGATCCGCCGCTATCCCGACATCGTCGCGCATCGCGCGCTGCTGGCCGTGGAAAAGGGGTCCGGCACCTTTTCGGCCGCGCGGGCGCGCTCAGCGCCCGGCGGCGAACGGGGCCGCGGCGTCGACCAGTCCGGGCCTGCCGCCACGCAATTCGACCCCGCGCTGCCGTCGCACGAATCGCTGCCGCCGGTCGCCACGCATACCTCGCAGCGCGAGCGCCGCGCCATGGAAGCCGAGCGCGACATCGCTTCGGCCGCCGGCGCGCTGTTCATGGAACGATTCCTCGGCCGCCGCGTCACCGGCATGGTCAGCGGCGTCGACAAGTACGGCTACTGGGTCGAGCTCGATGTCGCCTTCGTCGAGGGTTTCGTGCACATCGGCCGCCTGCGCGAGTACTTCGACTTCGTCTCCGAGCGCATGGAGCTGCAAAGCCGAGTCTCGGATGCGGTCATCCGCATCGGGCAGAAGGTCAAGGTAAGGGTCACCGTCCTCGACCTGGCAGCGCGCCGCATCGATCTCGAGCCGGCGTGACGCCCTCGACCTGGCAGCGTGCCGCATCGATCTCGGGCCGGCGTGACGCCTGGACAGGGCGGCGCGCCGCACCATCCGAGCGGTGAATGTCCGTTGGCCTACAGCGCGTCGCCATTGAATTCGAGCCGGCATGCCGACTGCCACGCCAGCGGGCGCCTTGAACCTCGGCGGCGGCGTCTTATGAATTTCGCGCCAAACAGCTACGTCGAGGTGCCATGAGCTCACACCATCGAGTCAGAACGTCGGACGTGCGTGCGGGCGCGGCTGCGATCACCCTGGTCGTCGCGCGTGCGTGCGCCGCTGCGATCACCCTGGTCGTCGCCGTCGGTAGCGCCGAGACCGCAAGCGCCCAGCGCGTCGTCACCGATCAGCTCCGCCGCTCGGCCATCGTCCAGACCGTCGAGCGCGTGGCTCCGGCCGTCGTCGGTGTCTACACCGAAGGCAGCGCTGGCGGCTTTCAGTCCCAGGGAACCGGCGATCCCTTCTTCGACCAGTTCTTCGGCGACTACTACCGCGCGCCACGACGCGGGCAGCAGCGCGAGCGATTGTCGCAGGGCTCGGGTGTGATCGTCGACGGCAAGGGCACGGTCATCACCAATCAGCACGTCATCGTCGGGGGTGACACCATCAAGGTCGTGCTCGCCGACAACCGTGAGTTCGAGGCGCGCCTGGTCGGCGGCGACTCCGACTTCGACCTTGCGGTTCTGAAGATCGACGCGGAGGCCGACCTGCCCTACCTGCCGATCGGTGAAGACGACTCCATCCTGATCGGCGAGACCGTGATCGCGATCGGCAATCCCTACGGCCTCGACCACACGGTCACCACCGGAGTGGTCAGCGCCATCGGACGCACGCTGCAGACCAGCGACATCACCTACCAGGACATCATCCAGACCGATACGTCGATCAATCCCGGCAACTCGGGCGGCCCTCTGCTCGACATCAACGGCAGGCTGATCGGCATCAACACCGCCATCCATCGCGACGCCCAGGGAATCGGCTTTGCCATTCCGGTCTGGCGCGTGCGCAACGTTGTCGAGCAGATCCTGACCCACGGCTCGGTGCTGCCGACGTGGCTCGGCCTGCAGGCGCAGAACATCAACGGGCAGATCGCCTCGCACCTGGGCGTGCGTCCGGGAACGGGCGTGGTCGTCACCAGCGTCGAGGAAGGAAGCCCCGCCGCCAAGGCCGGCATCGAGGCCGGCGACATCATCACGCGCGTGCGCGGCAATTCGGTGCGCAACTCGGCCGACTACGAAGGCAACGTGCGCGGCCTCGCCGCTGGCGAAAAGCTCCCACTGACGGTGCAGCGCGAAGGTGAAGAGCGCACCGTCGAGATCACCATCTCGGCGCTGCCTGCCCATCTTCTGGACTCGCTTGCCTGGGACAAGGTGGGGCTCGAGGTCGCCGACGCGGCCAACCACAACGGCGCGCGGGTGGCGCGTGTGCGCCGCGGCAGCCCCGCCGCCAGGATCGGCTTCGAGCCTGGCGACATCATCGTTGGCATCGGTGGCCGCGAAGTCGGGAGTGCAGAGACCTTCCGCAAGCACCTTGCCTCGGCCCGCGGCAGCCGAAAGCTGCTGCTGTCGGTCCTGCGCGGCCGCCGGGTCTACCGCGTCCCCGTCCCGCTCGGCGAATGAAGACGGACGGGTACGACCATCGCGGCGACGCGGCGCCGGCGCTGTAACGCCGAGGCCCTCTGGCGCGTTCTACCTGCAACGCCGCTCCTGCCACCGAGCGGCCGCGGAGAACGCCATGCAAGCAACCACTGCCCTACCCACGCCGCCGGCACTCGCCGACAATCTTCCCGCCATGGCGATGATCGTGCTCGCGATGGCCGTCATTGCCGGGCTCGAAGCCATCCTTCCGCTGCGCGAGCGCACGCAATGGAATCGCGCGCACCTTCGGCCGAACCTTACGCTGATGGCCATCACGTTCGCCACCAACGTCTTCTTCAATACGGCGCTGGTCACGATGCTGGCGTGGATGGAAGCCGAGGGCGTCGGGCTCGCCAACTGGCTGCGGCTAGGCGTCGTGCCCACGCTCATCGTCACCGTCGTCGGCCTCGAATTTGCCTGGTACCTGACCCACGTTTCCATGCACCGATTCGAGACGTTGTGGCGGTTCCACCGGGTCCACCACTCCGATCTCGCCCTCGACGTCACCACCACGATCCGCCAGCATCCGGGCGAGGGTGTGATCCGCTACGCGTTTCTCGCAGCGTTCGCGCTGGTGCTGGGTGCCACGCCGGCTGCGTTCGTGGTCTATCGCGTCTGGTCGGCGCTCAACGGGCTGCTCGAGCATGCCAACATCCGGCTGCCGCTTTGGCTGGATCAGGCGATGGCGCTGGTGAGCGTCTCGCCGAACTACCACAAGGTCCACCACTCGAGGCACGTCGCCGAGACAGACAGCAACTATGGCAATATCCTGTCGGTGTTCGACCGGTTGTTCGCAACCTACACGCCGGCAGCGAGGGGACTGCACATCGAGTACGGGCTGGCAGGCCATGACGGCGCGGCGATACAGACCACGCGCGGATTGCTGTCGCTTCCGTTCGTTGCGCAGATGTCAGGCGAGGTCTCGCAGAAGAATGCTCCGATGCAGGATCTGACACCGATCAGCGGTTGAGCTCGGTCATCACCACAGAGGCGACGTCGGCGAACATCTCCTGCGCGATGGTGCGCAGGTTCTTGTCGCCGTCTTCGAGCTTTGCGGTGAGCTTGCCGACGATGCTCAGATAGAGCTCGATCTCGCGCACGCCGACTTCGTCGAGACGCGCATTCATCAGCTCGGTGTAACGCTCGTGCGTCTCGGCGACCTGTTCCAGCAGATGCTGCTTGCGGGCGGTATCGTCGGCCATGGTGCTCCTGTCTGCGCGGCATCGAGGCGCGCGTTCTTCCTCATGCCATGAACTGCGGCGCGAGTCGTGCACTGCGCGGTCGCTGCCGGCGTGCGCGACGCTACCCTCCCGTACCGACGGCGCGTCACCAGGAGGCCCTGCCTGCCGCGCGGCCGCAGCATCGGACCCCGCCAGCCCTATCCGAGCCGCCCGATCAGCTCGTCCAGATCGTTCATGCCCAGCACGAAGCTTCGCGGCTGCGAGAGCACGCGCGCCAGCACGCGTCTTACCTGGGGCATCTTGAAGGGCAGCCCCTCGCACTCGTGCGCCATCTGGTCGAGCGTATGGAACGGCGCGATGACATCGCCGCTGATGCGAAGCTGGCTCAGCCGATCGCCGCGCCTTTGTGCAGAGCACTCGACGACGCCGAGCATGGTCGCCGCGGCCGCCGTCATGCAGCCCTGCGGCGCCGGGCCGAGCTCGTCCTGATGCGCCTGCCACGCCGAGGCGTCCGCGAGCGTGGCGCGACCGTCGTCTGCGCCATCGATCCACGGCTGGCAGCCGGCACCGATGATGGCTCCGAGCCGGCGCCCCCAATCCTCCTGGGACATCGCCGCCACACCGACGTCGGCAAGCGAAACCGCCGATTCCATCGATGCGATGTCGGCTGCTGCCACGCCGGCCGGATCGAGCCGCGACAGGTACTCGGGCAGGACCGCAAACGACGTCGTCTCCGCCACGTGCATTTCGAGCAGCGCTGCCCCGTCCCGCATCACGGTGAACGAAGCGTGCGCGAGCACGCGACCTCGCGCCGTCACCAGGTCCCGGCCGGGATAAAAGACGTCCACGCCGATGCCGCGCAGAAGCTCGAGCAGTGACCGCAAGCCGCGATTCAGGACCTGGTCGGGACGCAGCGGCGCGGTGGCCGGATCGAGCCAGTCGACACTGGGCACCGCCGCCGTCAGGCATTGCACGTCAGGACCGATGGGCACGATGCGGCCGCCGCTGATGCGACGCAGCAGCGCATCGCTGTCGGGCGCACGACGATGGAACCGTCCGAGGCTCAGCGCCGGCGACGACGCCCGCCACAGCCGCGCATGTCCGCGCCCCTCTTCGCTGCAGCGAAGCAGCATCTGCAGGTCGCGGGCGAAGGTCTGGTGAGGTGTTTCCTCCCCGCCGATCCAGAGGCGATATGCGAGCTCGGACGCGGACATGAGGGGCGGCGAACGTTGCGCTAACCACGCAAAATGCCAAGCTACCGCGGCCGCGCAGCGGCACGGGACCCGGGGGAATCATCGATGTTAGGCCGACGCTTCAAGTGGATCGTGCGACTGTTCCTGCTGGGCTCGCTCGCCTTCAGCGCATGGTTCTGGCTGGCCGGCCCGGACATCGCCGAGGAAAGCTATCTCGATCTGAACATCTCGGGTTCCTACAGCGAGGCACGTCCCTCGGGACTGCTCGGAAACCTGTTCCGGCAGGGCCGCACGCTCACCGACATCCTCGATTCCCTGCGCAAGGTCCGCTACGACGGGCGCATCAAGGGCGTGGTCGCGCGCGTCGGCTCGCTCGATGCCGGCTGGGCGCAGACGCAGGAGATCCGCAACGCGCTCTCGCTGGTCAAGGCCGAAGGCAAGCGTGTGATCGCGCTGGTCGAAGTCGAGATGGCGCCGGCCAACAAGGAGCTCTACCTCGCTTCGGTCGCCGACAAGGTCTTCATCGCGCCGGCCACCGATGCGCTCTTCAACGGGCTGTCCGCGCACTTCGTCTTCCTCGGCGGCGTCTGGCCGAAGGTCGACGTGCAGATGCAGGTCGAGCAGATCCGCGAGTACAAGAGCGCCGGAGACCAGCTTTCGCGCGACAGCATGTCGGATGCGCATCGCGAGATGGCGGATGCGCTGCTCGACGACTCGCACTCGCATCTGGTCCAGACCGTGGCGGCGGCGCGCAACCTGACCGTCTCCGAAGTGCAGTCGCTCGCCGACCGCTGCCTGAGCCGGCCGCAGGACCTCGTCGCCTCGGGGCTGGCCGACGGGATCAAGAGCCGCGGGGAGATCCTGGTCGATCTCGGCAAGGACGGAAAGAAGGCGCCTGTGGTCTCCGAATCCGACTACGAAGGCGTCACCCTGGCATCCCTGGGCATAGGCGACGGCCCGAAGATCGCGGTCGTGCACGCCAACGGCGCGATTCAGACCGGAGAGTCACCGCGCGGACAGGGCGGCGCGATGGGCTCGCGCTCCATTGCAGAAGCCATCGAGGACGCAGCCGAGGACACGGCGATCTCGGCAATCGTGCTGCGCGTGGCGAGCCCGGGCGGCTCGCCGTCGGGATCGGACGAGATCTGGCTGCAGCTTCGCGAGGCGGCCAAGGTCAAGCCCGTCATCGCCTCGCTCGGCGACGTCGCGGCTTCGGGCGGCTACTACATCGCCTCGGGCGCCGACCGGATCCTCGCGTCCCCCGGTACGATCACGGGATCGATCGGCGTCGTGCTGTTCAAACCCAACGTGGCCGCGCTGCTCGAGCGCGTCGGCATCAACACCGAGACGTTGTCGCGCGGCCGCTACTCGCGGCTGATGGATGTCGACAAGCCCTTCGACGAAGAGGAGCTGGTGGTGGTGCGCCGTCAGATGGACGGCATCTACCAGCTGTTCCTGGACCGCGTCGCGTCGGGTCGCAAGATCGACGCGGTGGCCGTCGACAAGATCGGCGGCGGCCGCGTATGGACGGGCCAGCAGGCGCTGACGCGTGGTCTGGTGGACGAGATAGGCGGGTTCAACGATGCGGTCCGTGCAGCGGCCGCCGCCGCTGGCATCCACGATGCCGACAAGGTCCGCCTCGTCCACTATCCCAAAGGCAACACGCTCGGCGAGCGCCTGGTGCAGGGCCGCGCTCAGCTGCTCGAGAACCTGCAGCCGCCTCTGATGCAGGCCATCACCCGGCACCTGGGCGATCTCGATACCGTCCTGGGATTGGAGCCGGGCGTCCAGGCGGTCCTCGCCGGCGTCCCCGTCATCGAATGACGGCAGGTCGAGTCGCGACGACTCGACCTCATTGCGGCTCGCACGTTCGCCGCTGGACACTGCGCTGCTGGCCTCAGCCCATCGCCATCAGGCGCGCAACCCGCTCCTCGGTAGGCGGGTGCGTCGAGAACAGGTTCATCATGCCGCGGCCGGAGAACGGCTTGACGATGAAAAGGTGGGCCGTAGCCGGATTGGCGTCCATCGGCACGCGCTGGGCGATGGCATCGATCTTCTGAAGAGCGGTGGCCAGGCTGCGCGGGTTGCCGGAAAGACGCGCGCCGCCTTCGTCGGCTGCGAACTCGCGCGAGCGCGAGATGGCGGCCTGCACGATGCCCGCCGCCAGCGGCGCCAGCAGCGCCATCGCCAGCAGCGCGATGGGATTGGAGCCTTCCTCGTCGTCGCTGCGCGACAAACCGCCGAACATCGCACCCCACTGCGCCATGTTGGCAAGCATCATGATGGCCGCGCCGATGGTGGCAGCGATCGACTGGATGAGGATGTCGCGATGCTGAACGTGCGCCAGCTCGTGTGCCAGGACACCCTCGAGCTCCTCGCGCGTCAGCGCACGCAGGATGCCTTCGGTGGCGGCAACGGCGGCATGATGGGGATTGCGCCCGGTGGCGAAGGCGTTGGGCGCATCGGTAGGGATGATGTAGACGCGCGGCATCGGCAGCGAAGCCTGCCGCGCCAGGTTCTGCACCATCACGTAGAGCGGGTGGTCGGCGCCTACTTCCTGCGCCTTGTACATGCGCAGGACGATCTTGTCGGAGAACCAGTAGGAGCCGAAGTTCATCACCACGGCCAGGACGAAGGCGATCATCATCCCGCCCTCGCCGCCGACGGCCCCGCCGATGAGAATGAGAATCGCGCTGAGCGCGCCGAGGAGAACTGCCGTCTTCACGTAGCTGCCCATAGTGAGCTCGATTGTAAGATCGACCGTCGCCGGAGCAAGGTCAGCCCTTCTCCTTCGGCGTTCCGGATTTGGCCTGGATCGAGTCGAGCGTGCGCTCCATCGCGTCCTGGTCGCCGCGCGCCATGCCCTTGATGAACTCGGCGGTCAGGCCCCGCATCAGCGCGCCCTCCTGCTCGCCGAGGCGGTCGCCGAGCGTGGCGATCTCGGCCATCGCTTTTGCCAGGTGCAAGGACGCCTCGTCGGGATCGCCGCGGTCTCGCGCGGCGGTGCCCGCCGTCAGCTCGGCGCGCGCGCGTTCCAAGGTGGGTGTCACGTCGATGCCGAGCACGGTCTTGAGCTCGTCCAGACGCGTCAGGAAGCTCTCCATCGCCCACTGCCGTTCCTTGCTCGATGAAGCCACAGGCATTCTCCTTCCGGCATTATGGGCCGCACGGCGGCGCGCAGGAAAAGGGGTCAGGCACCTTTTCGAAATAGGGGGCCTGACCCCTTTTGCGTGCCTGGGCCGCGGACCGGAAATCTTGGCCCGGGTGCCGGTTTCTTCTACGCTCACTGCATGACGCTACACGGCCCTCGGCCAGAAGCCTTCGACGAACGACGGCGCACGGTGCGCGAGCAGCTCGCCGGCGCCGTCCTCTTCGTCCCCGAAACGCGCGAGGCGCTCTACGCCAACGACGTCCACTATCCCTACCGCCCCGACACCAACATCCGCTACCTCTGCGGCTTCGAAGAGCCCGCCGCCCTCCTCCTGACCGCGCACGGCGGCGAGGAGGACGGCTTCACGCTTTGCGTGCGCCCGCGCGACGAGCACAGCGAGACCTGGACCGGCAGGCGCGCCGGCATCGAGGGCGCGCGTGAGCACTACGGCGCCGACCACGCGCATCCGCTCGAGAAGACCTACGAGATCCTGCTCGGCCACCTTCGCCGTGCCAGCCGCCTCTACTTCGCCTACAGCCCCGATCCGGCCGTCAACCAGCAGGTATTGGCCGCCGTGCATCAGGCCAACCAGGAGCGGCCGCGCAAGGGCGGAGACCCGATCGTGGTTTCCGAAGCGGCTCCGCTGCTTGCCGAGTATCGCCTGCGAAAACGTCCCGAAGAGATCGATCTCATGCGCAAGGCCGGCGCCGTCAGCGGCGCCGCGCATGCCCGCATCCTGGAGACGCTGCGGCCGGGCATGACCGAGTACCAGGTCCAGGCACAGCTCGAGCACGACTTCCGCTTCGGCGGCTGCACGGGCCCGGCCTACGGCAGCATCTGCGCGGGCGGCGCCGACTCGACCATCCTGCACTACACGCGCAACGACAAGGTCCTGAAGGACGGCGAGCTCATCCTCATCGATGCCGCCGGCGAGTACGGCGGCTACTGCGCCGACATCACGCGCTCGTTTCCGGTCGGCGCGGCATACTCGCCGGCGCAGGCCGAGCTGTACGACATCGTCCTTGCGGCGCAGCTCGCATCGATAGAGACGATACGGCCCGGTGCGACCATCGAGGCCGTGCACAAGGCCTCGGTGCGCGTGCTCACCCAGGGCCTGCTCGACCTGGGCCTGCTGCAGGGGACGCTCGAGGAGTGCATCGAGAAGAACGCGCACCAGCCCTTCTACATGCACAACACCAGCCACTGGCTCGGCATGGACGTGCACGACGCGGGCAGCTATCGCGTCGCCGATGCCTCGCGCACGCTCGAGCCCGGCATGGTGCTGACGGTCGAGCCCGGCCTGTACGTCCGCAGCAATGCTGAGGTGGACGAGCGCTACCGCGGCATCGGCATCCGCATCGAGGACGACGTGCTGGTGACCGAGACCGGGTACGAGATCTTCACCGGCAGCGCGCCGAAGGATCGCGCCGAGATCGAGAAGATCCGCCGGCGCGCGCCGGCCTGATACCGGCGAAGTTCCGCGCGGCGCCCTGTCAGCGCCAATGTCGATCGTGCAGCGTCCCAGCCGCGCTCGCCTGCCTCTCAGCGCGCCTGGGAAGTCGATCCGCTCGCGTGACGGCCGAGATAGCCGAGGATCTGCGCGCGCTCGGGATCGACCAGCGCTTTCATGCCGCGGCGCTGCATCTCGACGTCCATGCGTTTGACCATGACGTCCCACATCGGCGCGGTCAGCGCCGCCGGATGGTGCGCGATGTGGCACGTGCCGCAGCGCGCGACGTAGAGGGCGGCATCGGGGCCGTTCTCTTCGGGAAGCGGCTGCGAGCATGCGGCCGCGCCCAGCAGCGACAGCATGATCGCCGCCTGTGCGATTCCAGATCCGCCGCGCTTCACAGGTCGATCCGGTAGCGTGCCTCTTGGTTGGGCGCCTCGGCCACGCCCACCTGCAGCCAGGCCACGCCGCGCTCGCTCAGCAGCGGCAGCTCGGCGCGAAGACGCAGGCAGATGAACGCGGCCAGCTCTTCGGCAGAGGAGTGGCGTATCTCCAGCAGTGCGCAATCGCTTTCAGGAAACGTAAAGCGCGCTCCGTCCTGGCACTCCAAGACGATCTGTCCATCCTTGCGCTCGATGGAGAGCACGTCGCTGCGCATCGGCACGATCACGCGCTCGTTGAGCTGGCGGCACACCGCGTTGGCAGCGCGCTTGATCTCACCGAAGTCGACGACGTAACCGTCGGCGCCAAGCGGCCCCTCCACGCGCACCGAAACGCGGTAGTTGTGCCCGTGCAGCCGCTCGCGAAAGCCGGGATAGGCGATGAAGTGCGCGGCGTTGAACTTGAACGAATCCTTGGAGACGAAGACCTCGTATCGTCCGGCCGGTTCGGACGAACGAGCCGGCTCGGTTTCGGGACTGAACCGATGCTGCGGCGGAACCGAAGCGCTCATGCCACGTGTGCGAGCCGGTCTTCGAAGCGGCGGCCGTCGAGCACGAAGTCGCGGAAGATGCCCTCGATGTCCGAGGCGGTGCGCGCATCGCTCAGCGCGCGGCGCGCGGCCGAGCCGCCCGGGACGCCTTTGGCCATGCGATAGGCCAGCCCGCGCAGGCGTCCGAGGTAGGAGCGTTCCTCGCGCGTCTCTTCGAGAGCCCGCCGGAAGTAGTTCAGAAGCGCCGCGCGGTCGTCGGCCGTCGCCTGCGGCACCGGGGCTCCACGGTCCAGCGCGTCGATCTGCGCGAAGATCCACGGCTCGTCGATGGCGCCGCGGCCAATCATGACGGCGTCGCAGTAGCCGCCCGAGATGCGGTCCAGGGCGCGCTGCGGATCGACGATATCGCCGCTGCCTGCGACCGGAATCTTCAGCCGTCGATGGATCTCGCCGATCAAGTCCCAGTCGGGCGTTCCGCTGTAGAGCTGCAAGCGGGTGCGAGGATGCACCGCCAGCATCGCCGCGCCCTCGTCCTCGACCATATGAGCGATGTCGATGGCGTTGCGATGCGCGTCGTCCCAGCCGGCGCGGATCTTGACGGTGACCGGAAGCGAGATCGCGGCCCGAATGCCGCGGATGATGTCGCGCAGCTGCTCGGGTGTCCGCATGAGCTGGGCGCCGCCGCCGCGCCGGACCACCTTGGGCGCCGGGCAGCCGCAGTTGATGTCGAGAATGTCGGCGCCGGCCTCCTCGACCATGATCGCCGCGCGAACCATGCGGTCGACGTCGGCGCCGAAGATCTGGATGGAGATGGGACGCTCGCATTCCAGGTAGCGCAGCATGGCGCGGGTCTTGGGATTGTCGCGCGAAAGGCCTTCGGCGGCGATGAACTCGCTGACCAGCAGCCCGACGGACGGGCCGCTCGCCCGCAGCACGGTGCGGCGGAAGGCGGAATCGGTCACGCCGGACATCGGCGACAGGATGAGGTTGTTGCGTGTGGTGACGTTGCCGATCTGCAGCGGCTTCAGGAGGTTGGCTTCGCTCATCGGGTGCTCGGCTGCCCACGAGCCGGCGCGGCTCGTCTGGAGGCAGGCCGGCCAGTCTAGCCGACAGGGCAGCCAAGGCCACCGCGCCGGTGCCAGGACCGAACGGCCGCGTCCGCAAGCAACGTCGGGACGGGCACGACGATTCGCGCTGCGCGAGCCGGCGTGCCAGTCCCTTTGGTGCGGACCCGGAAAGCGGGAACCCGGTCCGCCGATCGCGGCCGCAGCTGCCTCATTCCGCGGTCGCCGCCTGTACACGAACGAAATATGCATCCTGCGTGACGCCGAAGGGCTTGTCTTCGTAGACGAACGCTTCCTCCACCGGCACCTCCAGCGCGCGGCAGATCAGCATCGCGGTCCGGACCGTCGGGACGATACGCGAGTTCTTGACGCGGTTGATGTAGCTCTGTGCGAGGCCGGTGCGGCGAGACAGCTCCATCTCGGTCCATCCCTTGTCGAACAGGATCTTCGAAAGTCGAGTCTTCATGGCGTTCCCCTTTCCCGTCAGCGTTGGCGTCATCCTTAGCGATCACGGCGCGCAGCGGTCAATGACGGGGAGGCATGCAACTGCCATTGGCAGCGATTGCCGCTTTTGCCGGCGATATTTCGCGCGCGCATATCGCACGCAGGGATGTCAGGGCAGGCACACCGGATCAGCTGGCGGGCACGAAGATCGCCCAGAAAAAGAGAAAGCCCCGGCGCATCCATGATGCACCGGGGCTTTCGGCCGTGGCTGCGCTCAGAGCGCAGCGGTCAGGGTGTGAACGTCCTCACCTACGGGGCGGGACATCCGCCGACGCCGGGCTGGTACTGCACGTTGTTGTCGCTGGCGCAGTACGTCGCCGAAGTCGCCTGGTTGCGGATGCGGCCCGGTCCCGGCAGTCCGGCCACGCTGTTGATGGCGGGGCTGGACGTCGGCGGGATGCAGAACGCGGCGGCGCCGACCGGGAAGCCCGGGTTGGCGCTGCCCGTCGCCACGATCGGATCCAGGAAGCACTCACGCCGCTTGACCAGCGTGCAGTCACCCGCGTCGACGAAGACGGCTGCCGGATCGCAGTCGGCATTCGAGTTGCAAGTCAGGATGCCGTCGCCGTTGGCCTTGACC
>DASPNH010000221.1:0-23566 GCA_035626675.1 Binatia bacterium | reverse complement strand
CTTCGCATCGGGGTCCACGTACCCGGTTCCGCCGCGCAGCCGACTCGCGGTCGAAGCCGAAATCGCGCTGCGCATCGGACAGGTCGTGCCGGCCGCGGCAACGGCCGCGCAGGCTGGCGCCGCCGTCGCGGCGGCCGCGCCCTCTCTCGAAGTCGTCGACTACTCGCTGGCCTCGCGTGATCTCATGCAGATTGCCGAGACCGCCAGCTTCCATCACGGGTTCGTGCTCGGCGCCGAATCCTCGCCCCAATGCGCGCCGCGCGTTCGAGCGGATTGCCCGCGCCTCTGCATCGACGACGTTGCCACCGGTGACGCAGACCCTGCGCTGGTCCCCGAAGACCTCGGCGAAATCGTCGTGCTCGTCGCACGCTTCCTGGCGCGCTTCGGCGAGCGCCTCGAAGCGGGCGACTGGATCCTGACCGGAAGCTGCGTGCGCCCTGCATTCGTTGGCAGCGACGATGTCGTGCACGCCGATTTCGACTCGCTCGGGATCGTGCGTGCGGTCTTTCGAGACAGCGAGCGAGACACCGTTCGAGACAGCTGACCCGAGACATTTTGCCTGCGTTCAGATCGGGGAAATTCTCCAAACCCTGGTGTGGGGAAGAAAAGCCATTCCCGCATTCTTCCGACGTGGCTATATTCGCTCCGTTCGGAGACCTCACCAGCCGTCGGCATGGGTGTGTCGAATGCACGAGGGCTCCATCGCCACTTACGAACACGAACCTGAGACGGGCGAGCAGCGCCGGCTCGAACGCGCGCGCGTACGCGATCTGGTACGGCGCTTCGGTCACGCCATGGCAGTGGTGATCGCCGCCAACGCGGTCTTCGCCGTCATGGATCTGTGGCTCGGGCACCCGCAGTTGTCGCGTGTGATGGCGCTCAAGCTGGCACAGGTCGGCGCGATCGCCGCCGGCGTTCTCGTGTTGACGCGCATCGAGCGCAGGCGCAGCGCCATCGCGGTCATGGTCGCGGTGGCCGCCTTGGTCTACGGCGCCGTGGCTGCCTCCGGCATCGTCACCGCCGACCGTGCCACCACCCCACTTCTTTTCCTTGCCATGGCCATCGGGTCGGCCACCTACGTCCCCTGGGGCACGGCCGCGCAGGCCGTCTCGGTGTCGTGCGCGATGGGCGCGCTCGTCGCCAACGCCATCGTCGTCGACGCCCCCGCCGACGCGACCACCTACTACGGCCTGGTCGCCGTCCTGGTCAGCTTCAGCGCCTCGCTCTACATCGCCTGGCAGATCGACGAGCAGCGCTCCCTGGCCATCGAATCGAGAGTGGCCGAGAAGTCCGCGCGCGAGGCCGAGGCCAAGCGCACGGGCATGCTCGACGCCGCCATGGACGGCGTCGTCGCCATGGACGAGGCCGGCACCGTCATCGAGTTCAACCTCTCGGCCGAGCGCATGTTCGGCCTCCGCCGCGATCAGGCCGTCGGCAAGCCGATGGTCGAGCTGCTCATTCCGCAACGGCTTCGCTCGCTGCACCGGCGCGCGTTCCAGCGTCACCTCTCGGCAGGTCAGAGCGGCGTGGTGGGACGGCGTGTGGAACTGCCGGCGCTGCGTGCCGACGGCACCGAGTTTCCCGTCGAGCTGGCAGTGGTGCGCAGCCACTTCGAAAAGCGGCCCATCTTCACCGCCTACGTGCGCGACCTTTCCACGTACAAGCGAACCGAGGCCGCCCTGCGCCAGAGCGAGGCTCAGCTCAAGGGCGTGTTCGACGCGACCAACGTCCTGCTGACGCTGGTCGAGATCGAGGGCGACGACTTCCTCATGGCGATGCCCAACAAGCCGATGGCCAATCTCTTCGGATCCACGCCCGAAGACATGGCCGGACGTACCGGGCGCCAGATCGGCATGCCCGAAGATCACGTCCGCTTCTGGATGGCGCAGCTGCGGCGCTGCGCGACGTCGGGGCCGCGCCGCATCCCCGAGTACCGGCTCCAGCTCGGCGAGCGCAGCTACTGGTTCGAGGTGACGCTGTCGCCGGTATGGGACGCCGAGGGCGGTCCGCCGCAGATCGCGGTGGCGGCCGTCGACATCACCGATCGCAAGAGCGCCGAGCAGGAAGCGCGCCAGCTCAACTACGACCTGGAAGCGACCGTGCGTGAACGGACCGCGCAGCTCGAAGCCGCCAACAAGGAGCTCGAGGCCATCGCGCACTCGGTCTCACACGACCTGCGCACGCCGCTGCGGACCATCGAGGGCTTCTCGCAGCTGCTGATCTCCGAGCACGCCGAGACCATGAACTCCGAGGCGCGCTCGCACCTGGAACGCGTCCGCCGCGCCAGCCAGCGCATGGCCGAGCTGCTCGACGACCTGCTGCATCTGACCCGCGTACTGCGCGAGGAGATGCATTGGGAGCCCGTGGACCTGACCTCGGCGGCTCGCGCGGTGGTTGCGGACCTTCGCCAGCGTGAGCCCGCTCGCCGCGTCGACGTACGGATCGCCGAGGGCATGACGGCGCAGGGCGATGCGCGGATGCTGGTGCTGGTTCTCCAGAACCTGTTGAGCAACGCGTGGAAGTACACCGGCTCTCTCGGCGTGGCTCACGTCGAAGTCGGCGTGACCGAACGCGCCGGCGAGCACACCTACTTCGTGCGCGACGACGGCTGCGGCTTCGACATGCGCTACGTCGACAAGCTCTTTCGCGCGTTCACCTGCCTGCATCATCCCGACGAGTACGAAGGAACCGGCATCGGCCTGGCCACGGTGGCTCGCATCGTGCGCCGCCACGGCGGCAGCGTCTGGGCGCATGGCGAAGTCGATCACGGCGCGACGTTCTACTTCACGCTGGGCCGCCCCAAGAGCGAGGAGCTCACCGCCATCAGCGCGTGAAGAAAGCGGTCAGGCACCTTCTCCGGCAGCCGGAAGTGGTGCCTGACCCCTTTTTCTCAGACCTCGGCCACGGGCCGCACCGGCGCCAGCGCGGATGCCAGTGCATTGGCGAGTTCGGGAACGCGCGCTCGCGGCAGTCGTCCGATGCTGACGCGAAGGCCCGGCCCGGTGCGAAGACGGAAGCGCTCGCCGGCCGCCACGCTCCATCCTGCCGTCAGCAAGGCCTGAAGCGCACCGGCCTCTTCGCGTACGGGAATCCAGACGTTGAGCCCCGAGCGAGCCGTCGCAGCAATTCCGCGCTCGGCCAGCGCCTCGACCAGCGTCCGTCTTCGCGCTGCATACTCCTTCTCGGCGGCTGCGACCGTCGAGGTCACTGCAGGCGTCATCCATGCCTGCGCCACGATCCCTTGCAGGATGTGGCTGACCCAGCGTATGCCGAGAATGTGCCGGGCTTCCACCGGCGCTACGACGTCTTCGGGCCCGGCCAGGACGGCAAGGCGAAGATCGGGCCCGAGCGACTTGCCCGCCGAACGCAGATACGCCCATCGCCTCGTCGTCCTGGAACACAGCGTGTGCAGGTCCTGGCCGGCGACGCCGGCGGCATGATCATCCTCGATCAGCAGGGTGCCGGGATGCGCTGCCAGGATCGTGCGCAGGGCGGCCGCGCGTCTGGCGCTGGTGGCGGCACCGGTGGGGTTCTGTGCTCGCGGCGTGACGATGACGGCGTGTACGCCCTTGGCCAGCGCCGCCTGCAGCGCCTGCGGCTCCATTCCCTCGTCGTCGATCTCGACCGGAATCGCCTGCAGGCCGAGCGCCGCGACCAGATCGAGCACGCCCGCAAAACCCGGATCCTCCACCGCCACCTTGTCGCCGCTGCGAAGCTGCGTCGTCAGCACGCGCTCGATGCCGTCCATCGCGCCCGAGACGATCGTCAGCGCGTCGCACGCGATTCCGTCCGCGCTCAGCCGGGCGCGGGCGGCTTCGGCGAGCGCCGGCAGCGTGCACGCGCTGCCGTAGAGCGTGTCGTGCAGCTCGACGCGTGCGAGCAGCTTCTTCAGGTCGGGAAGCAGCGAGGGATCGGGATTGCCGTCGGAGACGTTGATGGCGCCCGATGCGGTCGGGACCGGAAAACGCCGCAGCAGCGGCGCACGGCGGGCGACCCTGGTCCCTCTCCGGCCGTCGCCGGCGATCAGGCCGCGATGGCGCAGCAGCCGATACGCGGCGGCCACGGTGGTCGGGCTGACGCCGAGCTCTTCGGCCAGCCCGCGAACGGTTGGCAGAGCCTCGCCGCTGGCGACGCGTTCGTCGCGCAGCGCGGCTTCGAGTGCGCGGGCGATTGCCTCGGCGCCGCTTCCCGTGATATCCAAACGTACCATTACGATGATTGTTTCGTAGTGTAACAAAAGGCCGCATGGCAGGCAAGTGCGGCGACAGCCGCCGGGCGCTGACCCGGCCGCGGAAAAACCGGCGAGCGGAAGAGCGCCGGTGAAGCGAGAAGTTCCATGCAGACACCGGAGCAGCCCTCGACCGACGCGTTCGTTCCCACCGCGCGCACCACGCTCAAGCGCCTTGCCGGCCGCGGCCATTACGATCGGGCCACCGTCCACGCGATTCTCGACGAGGGCCTGGTCTGCCACGTCGCCTTCACGATGGACGGTCACCCGTTCATGATCCCCACCGCCTACGCTCGCATCGGCAACTGGCTCTACCTGCACGGCTCGACCGCCAATCGCACCTTTCGCGCCCTGGCCGACGGCGCGCAGGCCTGCATCACGGTGACGCTGCTCGACGGATTGGTGCTGGCGCGCTCGGCATTCCACCACTCGGTCAACTACCGCTGCGTCGTGCTGTTCGGCACGGGCGAGAAGGTCACCGATTCGCAGGAACACATGCGGGCGCTCGAGGCGGTCGTCGAGCACGTGGTCCCCGGCCGCTGGGCGGACGTGCGCTGGCCAAGCCGCGAGGAAAGCCTGCGCACGCTGGTCGTGCGCTTTCCGGTCAGCGAAGCCTCAGCCAAGGTCCGTACCGGCAACCCCATCGACGACGAGGAAGACATGTCGCTCGACGTGTGGGCCGGCGTCGTGCCGCTGACGATGCAGCCAGGGACGCCGCAGGCCGATCCGAAAGTTCCCGCCGGCAAGGCGCCGCCCTCGTATGCAACGAGGTATCGCCGGCCGCTTGCAGCAATCGACTGAGATGATCCCGTCGCCGCCAGGCACGACGGCGCGCGAACGCCGTCGTGCCTGGCTGGTGCCCACCTCTCGACTTTTTTCAGCAGCGAATCTGATTGACCACGTCGTCGACGCCTTCGACGAACCAGGTATCGGCCTCGGCCATCTCGCGCTCGGCGTCCGATCCGAGCATCCCCTGCAGCCGTACGATTCCGCGCTCGGAGAAGATCTTGACCTGATCGGAGGTGATGAACGGGTCCTTCTCGAGGGCGAGGCGGATGGCGTCGGTGAGCTGGGCGTCGCTGTCGCGCTCGGGCGGATCGACCTCGATGGCATTGCGTACGTCACGAGTCCCGGGCACCCACCACGCCAGCACGCCGGCCAGCCGCCGATGCTCGTGACTGGACAATCTGCCGCTCAGTTCCACCACACCGTCGGCGACCTGCAGCAGGATCTGACCCGGGCCCGAGCCCGGCACGTCGCGCAACGTCTGCTTCTGGCTGCGCGCCATCTGGTAGAGGCGGCATTCGGCCAGCGCACTCTCCTGCAGCAACGCGTGTGCGACAGCGTCACGAATCTCGTCGTCGGTCATGTCCTTGGCGGGTATCACGACGAGCTCGTCGACGACCTCGTAGCCGTCGGCGACGGCCTGCGTCCGGCGACGGGCGAGACGCTTGGCGGCAACCGTGGGCACCTCGCCCTGGAGCCGAACGGTGTTGTCGCCGATCTCGACCCGGATGGGATCGGTGGCAAAGCCGATGCGCTCCTCGGCGCCGAGCTGATAGTGGATGCGGGTCAGGAGGTCGGATTCGTCAGCCATGCATTCCTCCATCGGTGCGTTGCCGCTCCGCTGATCGTTGCACTCCAGCATAGACGCACCTTCGGTCCTGTCACGTCAGGGTCCCTCCCTCAGGCGTGGAAAGCCATGCATTCCTGGACCGGTCTCGCTGCTGCGAGCGCTGTGGCGGCGAAGGCCACGGCGCAGACGTGGCCAAGCATCCGAACCTTGGCTATGGTGCGCGCGCGCCTCGACCTCGGGGTGCGGAGCGTGCGACACGGGCCGCCGGGCGCGTCCAGCGGCGCCGAAGCGACGCGCCGCCGTCGCGGCGGCGCCAGGACGCTGGACCGGGATTTGCGCGGACAGGGGAAAGCATGGCGTCTGACGAAGAAGCGCTGCAACGCCTGAAGACCGGGCGTGTCTGGGACGAGTTATGCGACGCGCTCAAGAGCGCCGGCCGCATCGTCGACCTCGAGCTTGCCGGCACCGATGCCCTGGATCGTGCCGAAGGCTACCGTTACCTGACCCGCCTGACACGTCTTGCACTCGAGAAATTTCTCGAGCACGCCGATCCGGCCGCGCCGACCTTCTACCGGCTCAGTCACGAGACGGCCAAGATCGGCTGTGACAATCCCGACAGCTACTACCAGAACGCCGCCATCGACGGCCGCTACGAATACCGGCTGTCGGGAACGCGCGGCAGCGTGGCCTATCTCGGCATCGGCGCCTACTACGGACACTACGGATCGAGCGCGCGCTCGGGCTGCAGCGGATACCTGGAAGGCGGCGATCTTCGCGTCGAGGATGACGGCCGCATCGAGATCGTGCTCAGCGCCAGGCCGGCCCCTGGCAACTGGATCAAGCTGGAGCCCGACAGCTCGATGCTGATCGTGCGGCAGAACTTTCTCGACCGTTCCACCGAAGTGCTGGCCGATCTGAAACTAGAACGTATCGGCGCCGACGGACCGCCCTGCCCTCTGTCGCCGGCACGGCTCGTCGACGGGCTCGGCGAGGCCGCACGTTACGTTGCCGGCACCTCGCAGCTGTTCGCGAAGTGGGCCGACGGCTTTCGCGACCGGCCCAACCAGATCATCGAGATGGATCCGAAGATCACCGGCGGAGCGCACGGAGATCCGAACATCCACTTCTACATGGGCTACTGGAAGCTCGAGCGCGACCAGGCCCTGATCATCGAGGCGACGCCGCCCCCTTGCCAGTACTGGAACTTCCAGCTCAACAACATCTGGATGGAATCGCTCGACTACCGCTATCACCCCGTACACTACAACAAGCACACCACGCGCTATCGCAGCGACGGCTCCTTCCGCCTGGTGGTGGCGTCCAGCAACCCGGGCGTCGCGAACTGGGTCGACACGGCGTCGCACCGGCACGGCACGATGGGGCTGCGATGGGTCAAGGCCGCACACTTTCCGATGCCGACCTCGCGCGTGGTCAAGCTTTCGGACGTGGAGCGCGACTGACATGCCGGCAGCAACCTCTCGCGATCAGCGCCTTCCGGTGCGCCTGTTCAACGGCGCCGTTCGCACCGTCGAAAAGCTCTCGCGCAAGCGAGCCAGCTTCGCCGACGCCGAGCAGGGACTGCGCTCGGCGGCAGTGACCGCCGCCGGCGGCCTGACCGACTTCGGGCAGGACGACTACGGCGAAGGATTGCGCGTGCTGCTGCGCTCCTACGACGAGGAGTCGCAGCTCAATCCGTTCGGACGCTGGCTGGTGCGGCAGCAGCTCGTCGGTGTCCTTCGCAACCGGCTGGTCGCGGCCGAGGCGTGGAAACGATGCCCGTCGATGCTGCAGACGCCGGTGGTGCGGCCGATCTTCGTGCTCGGCCTGCCGCGCACCGGCACCACCGCGCTGCACTCCCTGCTCGCGCAGGACCCCGCCAACCAGGTGCTCGAGTACTGGCTTGCCGCGGCGCCCAGGGAGCGACCGTCACGCCACGATTGGGAGAAGGACCCCTGCTTTAAGCAGGCAGCGCAGGGGCTCAAGCTGACCTACTGGCTGGACCCGAGCCTGAAGGCGATCCACCTGATGACCGCCGACGGTCCCGAGGAATGCCGTCACCTGCTGCAGCAGTGCTTCACCGACGACAGCTTCGAGTGCAACTCGACGCTTCCGAGCTACTCGCGCTGGTACGCGGCCTGCGACATGGAGCCATCCTACCTGCGCCATCGCGATCTGCTGCGCCTGATCGGCAACAGCGACGTTTCGCGGCGCTGGGTGCTGAAGTACCCGGCACACCTACGTCATCTGCGCGCGCTGCTGAAGGTCTATCCCGACGCCTGCATCGTGCAGACGCATCGCGATCCGGCGCGCGTGCTGCCGTCGCTGTGCAGCCTGATCGCCGGCTGGCGCGGCATCTACGAGGACGCGTCCGACAAACGCGCCATTGCCGCATGGACCGTGGACCTGTGGGCGAAGACGATGGAAGACGCCATGGAAGTGCGCAGCCAGGCCGGCGAGAAGAACTTCTACGACCTCTCGTTCCGCGAGACGGTCTCAGACCCTGCGGCGGCGATCGGACGCATG
Organism: Binatia bacterium; assembly: GCA_035626675.1. Taxonomy (GTDB): domain Bacteria; phylum Desulfobacterota; class Binatia; order UBA1149; family CAITLU01; genus DASPNH01. The sequence goes on along the minus strand of DASPNH010000221.1, from coordinate 15,239 downwards.
TACTCGCACTTCGGCATCGAGTATCCCGACACCACGGCCGATGTGCTACGGCGCTGGCACCGCGACAATCCGCAGCACAAGCACGGCGAGCACCGCTATAGCGCCGCCGACTTCGGCCTGACCGCCGAAGGGATGCGCGATCGCTTTTCGGCGTACATCGAGCGCTTCGGCATCGAGGCCGAGACCGTGGCGTGACCGAATGACCGGCGGCGGCATTGCATTCGAGCCTTCCGAACTCGGCATCGGAGCTGACCGCCCAAAAGGATTACGACATGCTGCTAACCAATCGCGTCGCCATCATCTCCGGCATCGGCCCCGGGCTCGGTCAGGCCCTGGCCCTCGCCTTCGCACGCGAAGGTGCTTGCCTGGCCCTGGCCGCGCGCAGTCACGACAAGCTCGAAGGCATGGTCCGCGCCATCCGCGACGACGGCGGACGCGCGATCGCCGTGGCAACCGACATCTCCGATCGCGCATCCTGCGAGCACCTGGTCGATGCCACGATGAAGGAGTACGGCCGCATCGACGTGCTGGTGAACAACGCCTACCACCCCGGAACCTACCAGAGCATCGAGACGGCTGACCTGGACGATTGGAAGCCGCCCTTCGAGGTCAACGTGCTCGGCTCGCTGCGCCTGTCGCAGGCCGTCATTCCCCACATGAAGAGCCAGGGCGGCGGAGCCATCGTCATGATCAACAGCATGTCGATGCGGCGGATGATGGCGACATTCGGCGGATACGCCGCCTCCAAGGCCGCGCTGCTGGCGGCCACGCAGACGCTGGCGCTGGAGCTGGGCCCGCACAAGATCCGCGTCAACTCGGTGGTGCCCGGATACATCTGGGGCCCGCCGCTGGAGGGCTACTTCGCGTCCGAGGCCGCCAAGTACGGAATCACGCCCCAGCAGATGTACGACGGAGTCGCCGCCGAGACCGCGCTCAAGCACATCCCGACATCGGAGGAGATCGCCGAGGCGGCCGTGTTCTTCGCCTCCGACATGTCGCGCGTCATCACGGGACAGAGCCTCGACGTCAACGCCGGGCACTGGTTCGCGTAGAGCGCCGCCTTTCACTCCTGCGTTCGCGACGGCACGCAGATCACCTTGAGCTTGCCGACTTCGAGCGTGCCGGGTCCGAGCACCGTCTCCACGTCGACGGTGTCGAACGGCGTCAGCGGCGCCTCTCTGGCCTTGTAACATTCGAGCTTGGGCACCGGCTCCGCGATCGGTGAGCCGCCGACCGAGGCCGGGTTGCACAGCATCGCCGGCTTGGAGAGGTAGCCGCTGGTCGTCGCGAACGTATCGATAAGCGTCAGGGTCGAGGGCTTGGTGAACTTGGGCGAGCCCTTGCGCGTGGCGGCCTTGTGGCACTTGAACGCATCGAGCTCGAGCGCCGAGGGCGCCCCGTCCTTGGTGGTCGGCAGGCACAGCGTCCTGGGCCCGCCGGCGGTGATCAGCTCGTAACCGAACTCCTGCAGAGGTCCGAACTGGTTGTCGCTGCGGCGGTCTTCGGTGAGGAACTTGACCTGCGGCGGGTCGGTCTTGGCGTAGCTGGAGCCATAACAGGCCAGGTACGCCGTACCGTCGACCAGGCCCTCGCCGTTCTTGTCGACCGGGCTGCAGAACATCGTCGGCTTCTTCAGGCGGAAGCTCTTGCCCGTCTCGAACTCGTCTTCGACGTCGATGCTGGCCACGCCCGGGAAGTCGCCGGCATCGCCGGCCTTGTAGCACTTGAAGTGGTCGATGCAGAGGGCGGGATCGGTAAAGCCGGCGCACACGCCGGAGCTGCACGTATCGTTGCAGGTGTCGGCGTCGCCGTCGTCGCAGGCGACGGTGTTGGCCGGATGCGCGCAGACGCCGTCGCCGGTGCACTGGTCCTGCGTGCACGGGTTGCCGTCGTCGTCGCAAGCGGTCGCGGCCGGCTCGTTGCAGTGATCGTCGGTCTCGTTGCAGACGTCGGCGCAATCGCCGCCGGCCGCGCATGGATCGCCGGCGCCAGTGCACGCCCCTGCCCCGTCGCAGGTGTCGATCGCGGTACAGAACAGCGAGTCGTCGCAGCCTTCGCCGACGGCATCGGGCGCCAGGCAATCGTCGGCGTCCTCGTCGCAGGTCTCGGCGCAGTCTCCGTCGCCGTCGGCCCCAGGGCATGGATCACCCGTGGAATTCCCGCAGACACCTGCCGTGCACGACTCGGTGCCGGTGCAGTACAGCCCGTCCGTGCACGCGCTTTCGTCGAGATCGTCTCCCTCGCAATCGTCGGCACCTTCGTCGCACGTCTCCGTGCAGTCCTCGTCACCGTCGGGCCCGGCGCAAGGATCGCCGGTCGATGCACCGCAGGTGCCGCTTCCGCACGTCTCGGTGCCGTTGCAGAAGCTGCCGTCGTTGCAGGCGGCGCCGTCACCGTCGTCGCCCGAGCACATGTCGGCGCTCTCGTCGCAGGTCTCGGTGCAGTCGTCGTCATTGTCCGGTCCCGGGCATGGGTCGCCGGTCGAGTTTGCGCACGCACCGGCCGTGCACGTCTCGGTGCCGGTGCAGAACTGGCCGTCGGTGCAGGCGGAACCGTCGGGGTCGGGAGCGTCGCAGTCGTCGCCGCCTTCGTCGCAGCTCTCCAGGCAGTTGCCGTCGCCGTCGGCGCCCGTGCACGGATCACCGGTCGATGCGGTGCACACGCCACCCGAGCACGACTCGGTGCCGGTGCAGAACAAGCCGTCCGTGCAGGCAGTGGCGTCGGGGTCGGCTCCTTGGCAGTCGTTCGCATCTTCATCGCACGTCTCGGTGCAATCGCCGTCGCCATCGGGGCCCGTACAGGGATCGCCGGTGGAATCGGTGCACGAGAAGCCGTCGCAGGTCTCGGTGCCGTTGCAGAAGCTGCCGTCCTCGCACGGCGTGCCGCCGGCCACGGGCGCGTCCTGCGGGCACAGCGGCCCCGAGCCCGTGCAGTTTTCGGCAGCGTCGCACAGGCCTGCCACGGCGCGGCACGGCGTGCTCGATGATGCGAAGCCATCGGCGGGGCAATCGTCGGTCGAGCCCGTGCAGTTCTCGACGACGTCGCAGATGCCGGCCGAGCCTCGGCACGGCGTCGACGAAGATTGCCGGGCATCGATGCCGGCAAGCACGCGGACCTCGGCCAGCGACAGGTTGTTGGCGCGCCGCAGCTGCACGCGCACGTAGCGGCCGGTGCGATTGACGTCGACGGTGGTGGGCGAGCCCAGCGTGCCCGCGACCAGGAACGAACCGACGCCGCTCTGCGCCAGCGTCGCAGCCACGGCCGTGGACGAGAACGCGGTGTCGGAGACGAACACGTACAGGTTGCTGGTGCGGTCGGTGCAGCAGTCGGTGCGCGGATAGAGCTGGATCGCGCCGATCTCCTGCACCGAGCCCAGATCGACCTGCCACCATGCTTCCAGGTCGAAGTTGGTATGGGTCACCGAGCCATTGGCGTAGACGCCGTCGGTGCTTCCGTCCACGGCTTTCCCGGCCAGGCCCGTGCCGTCGAAGTTCGAGGACTGCGTGGCGGCCTGCCCCTGCGCCAGGTTGGCGCCGTTGGAGACGACCGGACACACGTCGCTGGCGCCCGAGCACGTATCGACGACGTCGCAAACGCCGGCGGAGGCGCGGCAGGTCGTCCCGCTGCTCTTCAGCTGGCACGACGAGGAACAGCACGATGCGGTCGTGCCGTTGCCCGAGGCCTGGTCGCAGCCCTCGCGCGTCTCGGTGTAGCCGTTGCCACACACCGGCAGCGGCGCCACCGACCAGCCGGTGTTCGGGAAGTTGTCGTCGAGAACCTTGCCGTTGCAGGTCAGACCCGAGGCCGTTGCCAGCGAGCCGCCCGCGCCCTGATAGCCGATCGTGGCGGCCTGCCCGTTGGCGACGTGCTGGGCGAATGGATACTTGACGCTGATGGTGTTCGAGCCTTCGTGCACCATCACCTGCACCTGCACGTCATCGTTGCCCGAGTCGTCTCCGCCCGTCGTCGTCAGCAGATAGAAGTCGGCGACGAAGGTGCGGTTGGGGCTGGTGCCCACGGTGCCGTAACGGATGTTGGTGCTGGCCGTGGACATGTCGTCCCAGTAGGCGGCCAGGAACGGATTGGTGTGCGCCGCTGTCGGCAGGCAGTCGTTGGTCGGATCGGTCTCGCCCGAGGTGTTGCCGCCGAACTCGATCCAGCCGTTGCTCGAGATCGTCAGCGTGCTGAAGCTGCCGCCGTCCAGAGTCACCGTGAACGGCAGAGTGACGTCGGCCGTGACGTTGTCGCCCGAGAGCGTGGAAAAGCCGGTGATGTCGTCGGAGCTGCTGACAAGAACGCTGTGCAGCGACATGGCGCCGCCGCTCTTGCCGTGCACCGACCAGCCTTCGTAGCTGACGTCGTTGTCGTCGAGCACGCGGCCGTTGCAGGTCAGGGGATAGCTGGTGGCCGAGGCGCCGCCCGCGCCCTGGAAGCCGATGGTCGCGAGCACGCCGACCGCGTTGGACTGCTTGTCGCGATAGCGGACGTTGATCAGGCCGGAGCGCTCGTGCACCTGGACCTGCATCGCCGTGTCGTCGGAGCCTTCGGGACCGGCTACGTTCTCGAACACGAAGTCGACGACGAACACGCGGTTCGGGCTGGTTCCGACCGTGCCGTAACGCACCCCCGTGCCGAAGGTCTCCATGTCGTCCCAATAGGCCGCCAGGAAAGGATTGGTGTGGGCCGGTGTCGGAAGGCAGTCGTTGGTCGGATCGCTGTTGCCCGAGGTGTTGCCGCCGAACTCGAGCCAGCCGTTGGTCGAGATGGTCACGGTGTTGTAGCTGGTTCCCTCGATCGTGACGCTGAACGGCATCGTGGCGGTGGCCGTGGCGTCGTTGCCCGACAACGTCGGGAAGCCGGTGATGTCGTCGGGACTGTGCTGCATCACGGCCGCCAGCGTCACCTGCCCTGCACGGCCCACGTCGGCGGACCATCCTTCGTTGGGACGGTTGTCGTCCATGATCTTGGCGTTGCAGCCGAGCGGCTGGACCGTCGAGGCCGAGGCGCCGCCGGCGCCCTGGAAACCGAGCGTGGCGCCGATGCCGTTGGTCTGACTCTGCTGGTCCCGAAAGCGCACGGTGATGACATTGGACCCTTCGTGCAGCTGGATCTGGAAACGCAGGTCGTCGCTGCCCTCGCTGCCCGAGGTGAGATCCACCTCGTAGTCCGCGATGAACACGCGATTGCCGCTGCTGCCCACGGTGCCGTAGCGCACGGCGCTGCCGAAGGGATTGAGGTCGTCCCAGTACGCGGCAAGGAACGGGTTGGTATGCGCGCCGGTGGGAAGACAGTCGTTGCCAGGATCGGAATCGCCCGACGTGTTCCCACCGAACTCGATCCAGCCATTGGTCGAGAGCGCGATCTGGGTGTAGCCGACGCCTTCGATGGTGAACGTGAACGGGAGGACGATGCTGGCAAGGTTGTCGTTGCCGGTAAGCGAGCTGAACCCGGTGATGTCGTCCGGGCTGTGCGCGAGCACGCCTCCGACAGAGACCGCTGCCAGCGACACCGCGGGTGAAAGGCAGATTGCGGCCACGCCGAGCGCGGCCAGGCTTCGGACAATTGCTTGCATGACGAACCCCCGCGGCGGTCCGGGCCAGCGGGACCGCGCCAGCCTGTCTAGCCCGGCAACGTCCCTGAGAAAACATCCTGTGAGCGATTGTGCCGGCGATTGTTCCCGTTTTCGGTTCGGTGCCATGCTCGCGCCGCGGGCCCGGCACAAGAAGGACGCCCGCAAAGGACGAAGCATGATTCGGATTGCCGCCGCTTTGCTGACCGCCCTTCTTGCTCTCCTTCCTTTCGCCTCACTGGCCGACACGCCCGCCGCCCGAGCACCACTCTTCGACGACCTGGGCAGGAACCACTGGCCGATCAGCGCCAAGGATCCCAAGGTCCAGCGCTATTTCGATCAGGGGCTCATCCTCTCCTACGCGTTCAACCACGCCGAGTCCGAGCGATCCTTCCAGGAGGCCGCACGCCTGGATCCGGATTGCGCGATCTGCGTCTGGGGAACCGCGCTGGTCTTGGGGCCCAACATCAACGCGCCGATGGATCCCAAGGTCGCGCCCGAGGCCTACGAGCGATCGCAGAAGGCCTTGTCACTGGCAGCAGGCGCCAGCCAGAAGGAACGGGCGCTGATCGAGGCGCTGGCCAAGCGCTACGCCAAGGAGCAGCCTGCCGATCGCGGCCCGCTCGACCTGGCCTACGCCGACGCCATGCGCGCGGTCGCCAAGCGATATCCCGACGACGTCGACGTGCAGGCGCTGTTCGCCGAAGCCCTGATGGACCTGACGCCGTGGGCGTACTGGGACAAGGACGGCAAGGAGACGCAATACACCGCCGAGCTGCTACGCACCATCGAAGGCGTGCTGGCAAAGAACCCCGACCATCCCGGCGCGATCCACTTCTACATTCACACCACCGAAGCCTCGCGCGACCCGGGCCGGGCGGTGAAGTACGCCGACAAGCTCGGCAGCCTCGTTCCCGGCGCCGGCCACCTCGTGCACATGCCGGCGCACACGTACATGCGCGTAGGCCGCTATCGCGACGCCGTGCTCGTCAATCAGAAGGCGGCCGCGGCCGACGACTCGTACATGACGCAGTGCCGCCGCCAGGGGATGTACCCGCTGGCCTACGTCCCGCACAACCATCACTTCCTGTGGGCGGCAGCGGCGATGGAAGGATCGAGCAAGGTCGCGCTGGCGGCCGCCGTCACCACTGACGAGAAGACGATGCACGAGCACGTGCGCGCCCCGGGGCTCGGCGTTGCACTGCAGCACTTCACGGTCACCCCGATGTACGCCATGGTCCGCTTCGCCAGGTGGGACGACATCCTGGCGCTGCAAAAGCCCGCCGACGATCTCCTCTACCCGCTGGCGATGTGGCATTGGGCGCGCGGCCACGCCTTCGCCGGCAAGGATCAGGCCGACCAGGCCCGCGGAGAGATGGACGCGCTCGATGCCATCGTCGCCGATGCGCGCGTCGCGGAAATGAAGATGCTCAGCACCAACCCGGCCGCAACGATCCTGCGGGTGGCATCGGGAATGCTGGCCGCCGACATCGCGCGCAAGGAAAAGCAGATGGACGACGCCATCACGCGCCTGCGCGGCGCCGTCGAGCTCGAGGACACCCTGCTCTATACCGAGCCGGCGGACTGGCCGATTCCGGTTCGCCACTACCTCGGCGCCGCGCTTCTGGAAGCGGACCGCGCCAAGGAAGCCGAGGCCGTCTACCGCGAGGATCTCGATGCCTTGCGCAACCCGGAGAACGGCTGGGCGCTGTTCGGTCTTGCCGAGAGCCTGGACGCGCAGGGCAAGGACGAGGAAGCCGAGGCAATCCGCGCGCGATTCGAAAAGGCCTGGGCCAACGCCGACATCGAGCTGAAGTCGTCGCGCCTGTGACAAGCCCGTGAGGTTTTCGGTTTCGGCTCTTTACAACGGCATGCGATGGAATCCGGTCGATGGCGGGGGACGTTGAGCTACCCCATTCGATTCGTCGTCACGCTCATCGCCGGACTCGCTCTTTTGTGCGCCGTGGCGTGGCTGATCGTAGTCGACACTACGCGCGCATGGTTCGAGCGCGATCTCGCCCTGCGCTCGGGTCTTGCAGTCTACGGCGCTCATCGCTGGCTCGCCGAAGAGCTCGAACAGGACGATGATATTGCGCTGTCGGCCATGCTCGCCGACATCGTCAACGACGAGCGCATCTTGGGCGCCCTCGTGTGCGACTCCCGATTCGTCACGGTTGCCGCGACGGCCGAGGCGCCACCGGGCCTGACCTGCAGCGAGGTGGCAGCCAGGCTACGCGAACACGGCGAGACGACCGACGAGCCACCGTCGTGGCACCTGACGACCGAAACGGCCGGCGGCGACGTGCACGTCAGCGCGGTGCCGCTGACCTCCAAGGGCCTCGTCCTCGGCTACGCGGTCCTTCTCCACGACCTCAGCTACATCGCTCGTCGTGAGGACAGCACACAGCGGTTCCTGTTCTTCGCGTTTCTCGTGTTGTCGACGCTCACGGCGCTGGTGACGCTCGTCGCAGTGCGCGTGCTCTTTCGCGGATGGAGCCAAGCGCTGCGACAGATGGCGCTCGGAGAGGCGCAGGACCGGCCGCCCGAGTTCGTGCCGCTGCTCAGGGACATGCGCGGGCTGCTCGACCGGCTCGCCAGGGAGGAACGTGGCGAGGTGGACGGTGGCGGGTGGAATCCGCAACGCCTCAAGCTGACGCTGCAGCGACATCTGCATGGCGAGCGCATCGTCGTCCTTGCCAACCGCGAACCCTACGTCCACGAGCGTCGCGCCGACGGGACCATGGCGGTCCTCCATCCTGCCAGCGGGCTGGTAAGTGCGCTCGAGCCCGTGATGCGCGCGTGTTCGGGAGTATGGATCGCGCATGGCAGCGGCTCCGGCGACCGTGATGTCGTCGACTCCAACGATCGCGTGATGGTGCCGCCGGACGAGCAGTCGTACTCGCTTCGGCGCATCTGGCTGACGCGTGAAGAGGAGAAGGGCTACTACTACGGCTTCGCAAACGAGGGGCTGTGGCCGCTGTGTCACGTCGCGCATGCGCGGCCGATCTTTCGGACCGAGGACTGGAACCAGTACACGCGCGTCAATCACCTCTTTGCGGACGCCGTGTGCGAAGAGGTGGACACGGACGATCCCGTGATCCTCGTGCAGGACTACCACTTCGCGCTGGTACCGGGCCTGCTGCGACGTCGTCTTCCTCGGGCCACGATCCTTACGTTCTGGCACATCCCCTGGCCGAACGCCGAGCAGATCGGCATATGCCCATGGCACGTCGAGCTGGTCCAGGGCCTGCTCGGCAGCAGCATCCTGGGCTTCCACACCCAGCAGCACTGCAACAACTTCCTGGAGGCAGCCGACCGCTTCCTCGAAGCGCGCCTGGACCGCGAGGATTTCGCCGTCATCCAGAATCTGCGGCGCACGCTGGTGCGGCCCTATCCGATCTCGGTCGAATGGCCACATCGCTGGGCGCAGACGGTCGCCGCGCCGGCCGAATGCCGCGCCGAGGTCTTTCGCGAGCTGGGCCTGCGCTCCGATGCCAGGCTCGCCGTCGGCGTCGACAGGCTCGACTACACCAAAGGCATCGAGGAACGACTGCGGGCAGTCGAGCGCCTGCTCGAGCGCGAGCCCGAATGGCAGGGACGCTTCAGCTTCCTTCAGGTCGCATCGCCCAGTCGCACCGAGATCGAGCGCTACGATCAGCTTCGCCGTGACGTGGAGGCGCTCACCGAGCGCATCAACGGCCGGTTCGCCCGTGACGGATGGAAGCCCATCGAGCTGCGGTACCAGCATACGGAGCCGGCCGAAGTGTTTCGGCTCTATCGCGCCGCCGATCTCTGCTACGTCAGCAGCCTTCACGACGGGATGAACCTGGTAGCCAAGGAGTACCTGGTCGCACGCGAGGACGAGCTCGGCGTGTTGGTGCTCTCCGAGTTCACCGGCGCTGCGCGCGAGCTGGCGGCGGCGCTCCTGGTCAATCCCTACGACATCGACCAGGCCGCGGCCGCACTCTCGCTCGCGCTGCGAATGCCGGTAGAAGAACAGCGTGCGCGCATGCGCGCGATGCGGCGAATCGTCTCGGAGTTCAACGTCTATCGTTGGGCGGGAAGGATGCTTCTGGATGCGAGCCGGCTGCGGCAGGAGGAACAGCTGGCAGGCCTGATCGCCGGCCGGGAAGCAGCGCCGACCGATCCAGCTCGCACCCGCCCGGACGCCGCAAGCGATGCCGCATAGCGGTCATCGCGTCTGCGTCGACGCATGTGGTCCGCTGCGACGGTGCAGCGAAGATGTGGCGCCCAGGGGGCTGCCGTGATTTTTTCTCTCGGCCAACATCTCATCGCGTATGGACTGCCTCCATGGGCTCGGGCATACAGGCGATGCCATTTACGGCACGTGGAGGCCTCATGCTCGTTCGCGTATTCGTCCTGGCCACTGCTTTCCTTCTTGCCCTTGCTACGGCCTCTCGCGCGCAGACCAGTATAACCGTGGGCGTCGGCGACGATGACGGTTTCGGCGGCACCCAGGGCGCCAACTCGAACCCCGGAGACGTCTTCATTCCCTTCTCGTCCCCGTCCATCGCTCCGGGCACCCACCTGAACACCAACGGGCAGGACGCATCGACTATGGCACCGTGGACGCCGTACAAATTCATCTTCGACTTCGCCACGAATTTTCTCGCGCCGGTTCCATTTGAGTCCATCACGATGTCGGTTCAGGTCGGCAGCGTCGCACGGCGCACCGACGGGTCCGGCTTCGGCCATGCCAACGTTTCCCTGCGAGACATCATCACCGACGACACGCTCGACCTGGGAGATCTTTTGACGGTCAGCACCGGCGACACCGGCTCGGCAGAGGAAGAGTTGGTCCGGCTGCCCACGTGGGACATCCAGGATTTCTTCCTTGCTCACCAGGATTCCATCATCGAGCTCATCATCGATGGCACGGGACTGGCGAACCCCGCGGACCAGTTCGCCATCGACATGGCTTACATCGAAGTCATCTTCCCTGCCGAAACCACGACGACGCTGCCGGATCCGACGACGACACTTCCCGACACCACGACGACGGAGCCGCCATCGACGACGACCACCATCGTCACCACCACCACCTTGACGAGCACGACGACCTCGACCCTGCCCGAGCCCATGTGCGGCACTGCGCCACGCACCGGATGCAAGCAGGCCGGCCAGGACAAGGCCTCCATCCAGATCATGAGTCCTGCCGACCCGGCCAAGCGCCAGATCAAATGGAAATGGAAAGGCGGCGACGTCACCGCGGTCGCCGAGTTCGGTGATCCGGTCTCGGACGACCCCGCCTATTCGCTTTGCGTCTACGACTCGTCCGCTCGCTCTCAGCCGCTCATCCAGTTTCCGATTCCGCTCGGCACTTGCGAAGACGAGCCGTGTTGGAAGCAGACCGGCAGTGGCTTCAAGTTCAAGAGCAAGACCGAGAGCTCGAGCGCGTCGGTCAAGCTGAAGGCTGGCCCGGCCGGCAAGTCTCAGGTGTCCGTGATCAGCAAAGGCAGCGACCTGGATCTTCCCACACTGCCGTTGACCGAACCCGTTACAGTTCAGTTCGTGGCCGATACCGGTACCAGCGTGACGTGCTGGCAGACCACGTTCACCGGCGCCAAGAAGAACGACGCCGATACGTACCAGGCAAAGGGGCCGTAGACAGGACAACCTGCTCGCCACTCGGCACAAGGCGCTGGCCCGCTGCCCAAAGCGGCCTGATGAAGAGCAAGGCGCTCTTCGAGGACGCGCTGAAGACGACGCCCGTGACCAGGGCTGGCACGAACCTTACGCCCGCGCCGACTCCTCCTTGGACGCTCAGCCGTGAATGCGACGTGGCCAACGTCATTTTTTCGCAGGGCTGGTGCGCGTAGAACCACGCACGTGGAAGTCCGGGATTACGCCGGACAGCCACAGGCCTTACACTCCATAGTCTCGCGCGTTCGTCTGAACGCAGGCTCGTCGCCGACTCGGCTCGGGCGCGACCAGGGCAGGCGCGTAGACGATGGGTGATCCTGCAATGTCCAATGCTTCCGAATCCGTTTCGACCAGTCCGGACCCTACTCCCGAGCGAACCCTGACCGACGCGAGCCTGTCGGTCGAGCGCGCCAAGGCCGATGCTGCGCTGGAGCAGACGGACATCGTCGAACAGCAGGCCGACGTCATCGTTTCGCGTGCCCGCAAGGTCGCCGACGAGGTCCTGACGATTGCGCGCGACAAGGCCGACGACACACTGGCTCGTACGCATCCTCGTCCAGAGTCGGCATCCGTCATCGACGAGGAGCGTCTGCACGAAGACGAGGTCATCGAGGGCGAGCGTGCGGTAGCCGACGCCGCGCTCTGCATGGAACGGGTGGCGACCGCTCGCGCACTGGCGCGGATTCTGCCGCTCGAGCGTCACAAGACGGACGGCTATCTCATGACCGAGCGCGCGCGCTCCGATGACGCGCTCGCCAATCGTGACGATTTTCTGGGAATGGTGACCCACGACCTGCGCGACCTGCTCAGCGGCATCGTTCTGTGCGCGGACGTGATCTCCGAACAGCAGGGGAAGGACGCGCCCTCGAGCGATACGCTCGCCGCAACCCAGGGAATCCAGCGGTCGGCGGCCCGCATGAGTCGGCTGATCGGCGACCTCGTCGACATCGCCGGGATCGACGCCGGCAAGCTCGCGATCACTTCGATGCAAGGCGACGCTTGCGCGCTCGTCGCCGAGGCCGTCGAGATCTGGAAACCGACCGCCCTGCGCAGGGGTATCCAGCTCGACCAGGCAGCCGCCACGGCCGCCATCACCGCCACCTTCGACCGCGGGCGCGTGCTCCAGGTGCTCGGGAACCTGATCACCAATGCGATCAAGTTCAGCCCGCACGGAAGCAGCGTCGCAATTGCGGTCGAGAGGATCGGTAACGATTCACGCTTCTCCGTCCGCGACATGGGACCGGGCGTTCCCGCCGACAAGCGCGAGGCGGTCTTCGAAAGGTTCTGGCAGGCCGGCCTGAAAGACGGGCGCGGGCTGGGACTGGGGCTGTACATCTCCCGATGCCTGGTCGAAGCCCATGGCGGAAGGATCTGGGTCGAAGGCCGTCCGGGCAGCGGCAGCACGTTCTTCTTCACGATCCCCTGCTGAAGTGCGCCGCGCACGCGCCATGCGCGTGCCGCGACGCCGGCCTTCAATCCCCAGCCACGGCCTCCTCGGCCGTGTACGCCGGCTGCCGCATGCGCGCGATCAGTGCCAGCACCGGCCACGCCAGCGCTACGGCCACGAACGCGAGCACGTAGATGTCGGCCAGGTTGACGACGCCGTAGAGGTCGGCGCGGCCAGGCACGGGAAGGCGCAGGAAATCGACGACCTCGTAGGGCGGATACAGGTACGAGATGCCGTTCGAAAGCGCGCCGGCGGCCAGCAGCGTAAAGGCGAGGCGCGGCAGCGGCGCGCGCGAGACGGCATACAGCGCAACGCTCAGCACCAGCGCCGAGCCGCGGATCGACATGACCACCACTGCCGGATCGGCCGACAGGTGGGCCATGGGCTTGGCAACGAGCTCGGCGGCGGTCGCAATCGCGAAGAAGACGGCCAGCCCCGCCGTCATCTTGAGCCAGAACGGCAGCGCCACGCTTCCCAGCCACACGATGACCAGCGCCTGCACCAGCAGCCCGACGGCCAGGATCAGCGTGTAGGCGGAGTTGTTGGTGACCGAGTTGATGCCCTCGACCCCGCCCATGACGCCCCACTCGTTCAGCGCGAGCTGGAACAGCGGGGCGCCGAAAAACGGGATGGTCTCGCCCGACGGCAGCACCGAGAACGCCACGCGCTTGGTGATCGCGTCGAAGGCCATCAGGCCGAGCAGCACGCGATGCCTGCGGACGAACCTGCGTGCACAGGAAACGCCTGAGGAGAAAGAGAGGACTGCCATGAACCGGTCGCCGATACTGGCAGCGTCCGTGGCCGAACGCGATAACGCGGCCGGCGATTCGCTGCGCATCGGCTCGTCTGCGTTGGCCCGACCTTCCCGGACCGCTACACTGCCGCGATGCTGCTGACCGAAGACCTGGCGCGCGCCTTCGACGATCCTTCTCGCGGCCATGTCGACGCGGTCCGCAGCGTCTCCCTGCGCGTCGGGCGAGGCGAAATCTATGGCCTGCTCGGTCCCAACGGCGCCGGCAAGACGACCACGCTGCGCATGCTGGCCACGCTGCTGCGCCCCGACCGAGGACGCATCGAGATCGACGGCGTGGATGCTCGCAAGCAGCCGGTGCAGGCGCGCTCGCGCCTCGCCTACGTGCCGGCCGAAGCCGGCCTTCCCGAGCGCCTGACCGCTGCGGAGACCGTCACGCTCTTCGGCGACATCCAGGGCGTTGCCGAGGCCGGACGGCGGGCGCGCGAGCTTCTCGACCGCCTCGGCGCCTCGCGCTACGCCGACACCAACTGCTCGGCGCTGTCGACCGGAATGAAACGTCGCGTGGTGCTGGCACGTGCTCTGGTGCACGACCCGCCGCTGCTGCTGCTGGACGAGCCCACCGATGGCCTCGACGTCGGCGGGCGCCGCGAAGTGCTCGGCCTGGTGCGAGGCCTTGCCGCCGAGGGACGCGCCGTCGTGGTCTCCTCGCACATCATGGGCGAGGTCGAGACTCTGTGCCCGCGCGTGGGCGTGATGGCCGGCGGACGGATCGTCGCCGAAGGATCGGTGGCCGACCTGCTCGCCACCACCGGAACCCACGAGCTCGGCGACGCCTTCATGGCGCTGACCACCGAAAGCGCAGCCTGAGCGGATGCGCGCGCTCTTCTTCCTGACTCTTGCCGTGCTGCTGCGGCTCCTTCGCGAGGGCCTGGTCGTGCGCGCGATGGCGTGGCCCGGACTGCTCGCGTCGCTGGCGCTGGTCGGAACCGCCAGCGCCTACGCAGCCTGGGGAACCACTCCCGACGTCTACGTCTCGGCGCCGGAGCTGGTGGCGCCGCTGCAGCAGGACGGCTTTCGAGTCTACGTCGTCGAGGATCCCGAGCCGCTGCTGCTGTCGGGCCAGGCCACGCGCGCGATCTGGCGCGAGGGCGACATGTATGTGCTCGGAAGAACCTGGGGAGGACGCGCCACGCACCGCGCCGAGTCGGTGCTGCGCGATGCCGCCGGCGATCGCTGGCGGCTGGAGATTCCGCCTCTGGAAGCCCGCCCCGGCGACGTGCGCAATCAGGCCGCGCTGCTGGCAGGAATCATCGCGCTTCTTTTCACGCTCTACGGCGTGGTGATGGGCGCGGGCACGCTCTACCGCGATCGCAGCAACGGCGCGCTCGAAGCAGAGCTGGCACTTCCCGTTCCGGTCTGGATGCATGCCAGCGCGCGCATGCTCGCCCTCGGCGCCGTGCTCGGACCGGCGCTGGCCGTCAGTCTGCTCGTCGTCGACTCGCTCATGACCATCGACAACCTTGCGCTATGGCTGATGGTGGGAAGCAGCGCGGCGCTTGCCGGCGGCGCCGTCGGCTTTGCGATGATGGCGCGCGGCTCTGCCGAAAAAGGCTTCTCCGGTCCGCTTTCGCGCGCACTGACGACCACGATGGCGCTGATGGCGCTTGGCTGGTGGCAGCCCGGCTTCGGCCGCTTCCTGCCGCTGACCTCGCTCGGCGCGTTCATGCATGGCGGCAGGCCCTCGCTGTCGATCGGTCTCGCCGCGCTGCTGGCCGTCGTGCTGGTCACCGCCGACTTCCGCAACC
>DASPNH010000220.1:0-110121 GCA_035626675.1 Binatia bacterium | reverse complement strand
CTACCCACGACCAGCGAGAGATCGCGCAACACGACGATCACGCGCTCGCCGTCATGGTAGCGCCGCTCCAGCCCGGCAGCCTCGACCGCCGGAGCCGTCGCGCCCCCGCCGTCTGCCGCGGGCGTCGCAGGGCCGCCGGTGACAGCGCCGCTACTCATAGCGCAGCACGTCCACGGGGACGACTCGGGCGGCCTTCCAGGCCGGGAATAAGCACGCCCCGAAACAGATGACCATCGAGGCCGCCATGACGGCGGCGAAGTTGGGAGCCTCGATCCGCACCGGCAGGGTCGAGACGTAGAAGACGCCCTCGGGAAGCTCGAACAGCTCCCAGCGCGCCAGCGCCAGGCAGGCCAGATAACCGGTCAGCGCGCCGAGGCCTGTGCCCACTCCGCCGATCAGCAGGCCCTTCAGTACGAAGATGCGCGCGATGCTCGAGTCGGATGCGCCCATCGTCTTGAGCACGGCGATGTCGCGGCGCTTCTCCATCACGACCATGTAGAGCGTCGAGACGATGGTGAAGGCCGCGACCAGGATGATCAGCAGCAGGATCAGGAAGTAGGCGGTCTTTTCGAGCTGGAGCGCCTCGAAGACGTTGCGATGGGCCTGCGTCCAGCTCTCGACCCAGTACGGCATGCCGATGCGGGCGTTGAGCTCCTCGGCGATCTCCGGTGCATCGTACGGGTCGACGATGCGCGCCTCGATGCCGGTGGCGATCCTGCCGACGTCGAAGAGCGCGCGCGCCTCGTCGATGTTCATGAAGACCAGCGCCGAGTCGTACTCGACCATGCCCGAGTCGTAGATCGTGGCGACCACGAAGCGCCGGCTGCGCGGCATCGCGCCGAGCGGGCTGGCCGAGAACTTGGGCGACATCAGGCGGATGACGTCGCCGCGCTCGACCAGCAGCTTCTTGGCCAGCTCGCGGCCGATCATGACGGTGGGAAGCTCGGCGCCTTCGTGCTGGACGCGCTGTCCCAGCGAATCGATGGATCCGTCGACGACGTACTTCTCCAGGCCCGCCGTGCTGCTCGGGGTCACTCCGTCCACGCCGCGGCCGAAAACTCCGACCATGAACTCGCCCGAGCCGACCAGCATCTGCGACTGCACCACGGCCGCGGCGTCGATTACGCGCGGATCGGCGCGCATCGCCTGCACGACCGTGTCGGGATCGTCGATCAGGCCGTTGCCGAGCTTCTTGGCGACGCGAAGATGGGGATGCAGGCCGAGGATGCGGGCGCGCAGGTCTTCCTCGAAGCCCGTCATGATCGACAGCGCGATGGTCAGCACCATCACGCCGAGGAGCACGCCCAGGGTCGAGATGACGGTGATGACCGAGACGAACGCTTCGTTGCGCCGCGAGCGCAGATAACGGAAGCCGACGAACAGTTCCCACGACATCAGCGGTCGTGCCTTTTCCTACTTCCTGCCTTCCGGGCGGAGGTGGGGGAAGGCGATGACGTCGCGGATGGAGGCGGAGTCGGTCAGGAGCATGACCAGGCGGTCGATGCCGATGCCTTCGCCGGCAGTGGGCGGCAGGCCGTATTCGAGCGCGCGGACGTAGTCCTCGTCCATGTCGTTGGCTTCGACGTCGCCAGCTTCCTTGCGCCGCATCTGATCGACGAAGCGCGCGTGCTGGTCTTCGGCGTCGTTGAGCTCGGAGAAGCCATTGGCGATCTCGCGGCCTGCCACGTACAGCTCGAAGCGGTCGACGAAACGCGGATCGGCATCGTTCCTGCGTGCCAGCGGCGAGATCTCGAGCGGAAAGCCGGTGACGAAGGTCGGCTGGAGCAGGCTCTCCTCGCACAGCGTCTCGAAGACGTCGGCTAGCAGACCGAGGCCGGGCTGCCACTTGGCCCGCTCCAGGCCGTGCTCGCCGGCAATGCGCTCGAGCACCGAGCGATCGGTCGCCTCCTGGCGCGAGATCCCTGCGGCGTCGGCCACCGCTTGCGCCATCTCGATGCGGCCGAACGGCGGCGTGAAATCGATCTCGAGCTCGCCGTATCGGATGCGCGCCGAGCCCGTGGCCTCGACCGCGAGCTGCCAGAGCATCCGCTCGGTCAGGTCGATCAGATCCTGGTAGGTGGCCCAGGCCTGATAGAATTCGCACATCGTGAATTCGGGGTTGTGCTGCAGCGAGATGCCCTCGTTGCGGAACATGCGACCGATCTCGAACACGCGCGGAAGACCGCCCACCACCAGTCTCTTCAGGTAAAGCTCGGGCGCCACACGCAGGTACAGCTGCATGTCCAGGGTGTTGTGGTGGGTGACGAACGGCCGCGCCGTGGCTCCGCCGGCGATGGGCTGCATCAGCGGCGTCTCGACTTCCAGGAAGCCTTCGTCGGAAAGGAACCGCCGAAGGCCGGCCACCACGGCGGCGCGGCGGCGAAACGTCTCGCGCACGTCCTGGTTGACGATCAGGTCGACGTAGCGCTGGCGGTAGCGCGCCTCCTTGTCCTGCAGGCCGTGCCACTTCTCGGGCAGCGGCCGCAGCGACTTGACCAGCAGGCGCAGGCTGCTCAGGCGCAGCGTCAGCTCGTTGGTGCGGGTGCGAAAGAGCCTGCCCTCCACGCCGACGATGTCACCGGTGTCCAGGTCCTTGACCATGGCATGCGCCTGCGCTCCGAGCTCGCCGGCGTTGGCGAAGAGCTGGATGCGGCCGCTGCCGTCGTCCAGAGCCAGAAACGTGGTCTTGCCGAAATCGCGGACGGCCATGATGCGGCCGCCGAGCCGGTAGCTCTGCGTCAGCGTCTCCAGCGCAGCACCGTCGGCGTCGCCGTAGCGGGCGACCAGGTCGCCGCAGCCGGCATCGGGGCGGAAGTCGTTGGGAAAAGCGTTGCCGGACGAGCGCAGCACCGCCAGCTTGCCGCGACGGACGCGGACCTGCTCACTGTCGCCGGCCGGCTCGACCGAAGGCGAGCCGGTCTGGCTGTGTGGACTCTTCTCGGTCATTTTCGAGGCGATCGCCGGCAGCGGGCGCTGCGGACGAGCCCGCGACCTTTAGCGGGCCATTTCCAGGCAGTCAACCGAACCGGTGCGATAAGTACGCGCAAAACTTGAACTTCTTAGGTGATATCCATACGCTTCGCGCAGTGTTGCGCACAGCAGGACTGCGGCGGGCCCTAAGGGTTGCCCATTACGCGCTCGTCGTCGTCACCGCCTATGCTGGCGCGGTCGTCGTCGTCAAGGCTGCCGACCTGGATCTGGAGCCCGATCTTCCCGAGGTTTCCACGGCGCCGGTTCGCGAGCAGGACGATGGACAGAGGCGCGTCGGCGAAGGCGTGATCTTTCGTCGCAACCTCTTCGGCGTCGCCGGCGTGGAGGCCGACGAGGATGTGACCGTGGCCGCTTCGCGCGCCGACCTTCGGCTTCGCGGCGTGGCCCAGGGCGAGCAGGGCGCCTTTGCCGTCTTCGAGGACAAGGCCTCCGGCAAGCAGAACGTCTTCGCCGTCGGCGACAAGGTTTTCGATGGCCCGCGCCTGGTGTCGGTCGATGCAAGGAGCGCCATCGTCGCCTACAAGGGAAAGAAGCAGCGCTACGAGCTCGAGGAAGACCAGGCCCAGGACGGCGGCGAGGACCGCAAGAATCGCGACCGGTCCGGCAAGACGGCCTCTTCGGCAAATGCGGGCGGGATTCGCAAGACCGGGGACTCCGCCTTCCTGGTGGACCGGCGCGAGGTGGACCACTCGGTGGCCAATCTGAACGAGGTCATCACCCAGGTCCGCGCGGTTCCGGTGCTCAAGGACGGGCAGAGCTCGGGCTTCAAGCTCTTCAACATACGGGGCGGGTCCATCTTCGAACGAATGGGACTGCAGGACGGCGACATCGTGCAACGGGTCAACGACAACGAGCTGTCGGATCCCTCGCGCGCGATCGGCCTGCTCGAGGAGGTGCAATCGATGGGAGAGATTCGCGTGGATTTCCTGCGCGCCGGCAAGCCGCACTCCTACCGGTACACCATCCAATGAAAGCGACGCGCATCCTCGCAGCCGCCCTGCTCGCTCTGATCGTGGCCACGCCCGTGCGCGGCCAGGACCTGCCGCCGCCGGCCGATCCCAACCAGATCGTGATGAACTTCGAGGAGGTCGAGCTGACGGCCTTCATCAAGTTCATCAGCCGCGTCACCGGCAAGAATTTCGTCTTCGGCGACAAGATCGCCGGCACCGTATCGGTGGTCTCGCCCACCGCGGTGACGCCCAATCAGGCCTACCAGCTGTTCCAGTCCGTGCTCGCCACGCAGGGCCTGACCACCGTCGATGAAGGCGTGGTCACCCGCATCGTGGCCACCAAGGATGCGCGCACCGCGGGTGCCACCGTCATCAGCGAGGGCGTCGAGTACCCGGGCGGCTTCGGGACGCGCCTGATCTCGCTGCGCTACGTCAGCGCGGCCGACGTCGCGCGGGTGCTGACGCCGCTGGTCAGCAAGGACGGGTCCATCGTGCCCTACGAAGGGACCAACACCGTCATCGTCAGCGACACCTCTTCGAACCTGGCGCGCATCTCCGAGATGGTCCGCGCCATGGACATCGCCGGCCACGAAGAGACGATCGTCGTCATTCCGCTGCGTCACGCCGACGCGGCACGCACCTCCGAACAGATCATCGAGATCCTGACCACCGGCGAGAGCCGTGGCGGCGGGCGGCGCCGCGGCGGCGGAGGCGGCGACGACAAGAAGGACTCCACGCCCTCGCCCGCACCCACCGGCGGCGGCACGCTTCCGGTCGGCTTCAAGATCACGCCGGACGAACGCACCAATTCGATCATCGTGCTGGCTCCGGTCGTGGAAATGCGCCGCATTCGCGCGCTCGCCGAGAGCCTGGACGTGCCGCTGCGTGCCGGCGAAGAGCGCGTGCACGTCTACTACGCCAAGCATGCCGACGCCGAGGCGCTGGTCGAAGTCGTTTCGGGCATGCTGCTGGGCGGCCGCTCGCGCGGACGCCGCGACCGCAAGGTCGACGAGAAGTCGTCGCAGGCCGGCCAGCCGCTCCAGACCGTGCAATCCTCGAGCCCGCCGGCCGCTCAGACCGAGGACATCTCGATCACCGCCGACCCCGCCACCAACGCCGTGGTCGTCGACGCCACGGCGCAGGATTGGAAGATCATCGAAGGCCTGCTGCTCAAGCTCGACATTCCGCGGCCTCAGGTCTTCATCGAAGCCATCATCGTCGAGGCCAGCGCCAACAAGGCCAAGGCGCTCGGCTTCGACTTCCGCGGCGGCGTCGACATCGGCGGCGGCGTGCTCGGCTCGCAGACCAACCTCGGGGCGCTGGCGCAGGGCTTCGTCAATCCGCTCTCGCTCGGCGGCCTGGCCCTCGCCGCCGCCAGCAACGACACCATCGAGCTGCCCGACGGCTCCGAAATCCCTGCGCAGCTCGCGCTGTTCCAGGCGCTGGAGAACACCACCGACATCGAGGTGCTGTCGGCGCCGACGCTGCTGACGCTCGACAATCAGGAAGCCGAGATCATCGTCGGCCAGAACATCCCCTTCGTCACCGGCCGCGCAGCCGACATCGCCAACGTCGAGAACATCTTCACGACCGTCGAAAGGCGCGACGTCGGCATCAAGCTGCGCGTCAAGCCGCAGGTGGCCGAGGGCGACATCATCACGCTGACCGTGCAGGAGGAGGTCTCGGCCCTGGTCAACGACCAGTTCTCCGACGACGTCATCGCGCAGGTCGGTCCGACGACGACGGTGCGATCGGCCAACACCACCGTCAGCGTCCAGGACGGACGCACCGTGGTGATCGGCGGCCTCATGAGCAACCGCATCCTGGACGGCAAGGGCAAGGTGCCGCTGCTCGGCGACATCCCGGGGCTCGGCAAGCTCTTCCAGTTCCGGCGCAAGGACGGCGAGAAGGTCAACCTGATCGTCTTCCTGACGCCGCACGTGATCCGCTCGCCGCACGAGCTCGCGCGCATCACCGACGAGCGCCGCCTGCGCTTCCGTGCCGAGCTCAAGGATCCGACGCGCGCGCTGCCGGGCGACCCCGAGTTCGATGCCGTGCCGGTGATCATCGAGAGCCCCGACCTGCAGCCCGGCGACGACGCGGTCATCATCGAGCAGCGCCTGGTCCCTGCCGGCGAGCCGGTGCACATCCGCGAGAAGGAGACGATCCATATCCAGCCGGCAATCCCGGTGCAGCCGGTCCAGCCCGTGGCGCCGCAGAGCAAGTCGGCACCTGCCATGCCGCAGGCCAAGGCACAGCCTCAAGCCGGCGTCGTTGCCAAGGCCGAGTCGGTGCCGGCAGCGGAGCCGCCGGCGCAAAAGTCTTCTGCCGCGGTGAAGACGGCGGCCGCGTCGCCCGTCAAGGATGGGGTGGCGACCTACGAGGCCGACACCGACCGCGACGAGAGTGCCTACCGCCACAACATGCGAGACAAGAACAACCGCATCTATCCGCTCAATCGCGACACGCGAGAGCGCACACCGTTCTGAGGTGGCTTTGACGCCTGCACCTCTCGCCCACGCGCTGGCCCAGGCCGGCATCGGACCCGAACAGCTCGAGACCGCACGCCGCAAGGCCGGCAACGACGGCGACCTGGGCCCGCATCTGGAAGCGCTGGCAGGCTTTCCGCAGCGCAGCTTCGCCGAGCTGCAGGCGCGCGTGCTCGGCCTGACCTTCGCCGAGACCATCGACACCGACCGCATCGATTCCGAGCTCCTCTCTGTCGTCACGATGCAGCAGTGCCGGCGCGGACGCGTGCTGCCGCTGTCCCTGGAGGAAGGACGCCTGCTGGTCGCCACCGCCGACCCGTTCCGGCTCGGGCCGCTCGATGATCTGCGCGTGATCTACGGCGTGGAGATCGAGCCGGTGGTGGTCCCCTCGCCCGTTCTGGCCGAGGGCATCAACCGCGCCTTCGATCGCGCCGCCACCGGCGCATCCTCGCTGGTCGACGACATGGAAGGCCAGACCTCGCTCGCGATCCGAGCGGCCGAGCTGTCCGAGGCGCCCGACCTTCTGGAAGCCGAGGACGCCGCGCCCATCATCCGCCTGGTCAACTCGCTCATTTTCCAGGCCGCCAAGGACGGCGCCTCCGACATCCACATCGAGCCGTTCGAGCGCGTCACGTCGATCCGCTTCCGCATCGACGGCATGATGAGCGAGGTGCTGGCGCCGCCGCGCCGCATCCATCCGGCCATCGTCTCGCGCATCAAGGTCATGGGCTCGATGAACATCGCCGAGAAGCGGCTGCCGCAAGACGGCGGCATCCGTACACGCGTGGCCGGACGCGAGCTCGACATCCGCGTCTCCACCGTACCCACCGCCTTCGGCGAGCGCGTGGTGATGCGGCTGCTCGACCGCAGCGCCACGCTTCTGGGCCTCGAAGAGCTGGGGCTGTCGGGCACCAACCTGACCTCGCTGCGGCGCCTGATCGTGCAGAGCCATGGCATCGTGCTGGTCACCGGCCCCACCGGCAGCGGCAAGACGACGACGCTGTACGCCGCCCTCTCCGAGATCAATTCGCCCGAGAAGAACATCATCACCATCGAGGATCCCATCGAGTACCAGCTTCGCGGCGTCGGCCAGATCCAGGTCAATCCCAAGATCGACCTGACCTTTGCCAGCGGGCTGCGTTCGGTTCTGCGCCAGGATCCCGACGTCATCATGGTCGGCGAGATCCGCGACGTGGAAACCGCCCGCATCGCCATCCAGGCGGCGCTGACCGGACACCTGGTCTTCTCGACGCTGCACACCAACGACTCTTTCAGTGCCATCACGCGCCTGCTCGACATGGGAATCGAGCCGTTCCTGGTGTCTTCCTCGGTGATCGGGATCGCCGCCCAGCGCCTCGTACGCAAGCTCTGCCCCGCCTGTGCGACGCCGGCCAGCGCCAGCGATCCGACGCTGGTCGAGCTCGGCGTGGCGCGCGATCGCAAGCGTGCCAGCGTCGCCGGTCCAGGCTGCGCGCAGTGCCGCCACAGCGGCTATCGCGGGCGACTTGCCATCTCCGAGATCCTGGTCACCGACGATGCGCTGCGGGCCGGCATCATGGAACGCACCGATGCCGCAACACTGCGCGAGCGCGCCCTGTCGCGCGGCATGCTGACGATGCGCGCCGAGGGCGCCGTCAAGGTGCAGGCGGGCGTCACCACCGCAGGCGAAGTGCTGCGTGTGACCACCGAAGACGCCGAGTAGCCTTTCATGCCAGCGTTCCGCTACAGCGGTGTCTCCTCGGCCGGCCGCGCGGTGTCGGGCACCATCGAAGCCGACAGCCCGCGCGCAGCGCGTGCGCGTCTGCGCGAGACCGGCGTGTTCGCTTCCTCGATGCAGGAAGCGGCCGACGGCGCGCGGTCTGCGGGCGTGTCGCTGAGGCGCGGCGTCTCGGCATCGCAGCTCTCGCGCACACTGCGGCAGATGGCGACGCTGCTTCGCGCTGGAGTTCCGCTTGACGAGGCGGTCGAGACGCTGCGACGCCAGCGAACCGCGCCCGTGCTCGGACAGGCGCTCGAAGCGGTACGAGTGCAGATCCGTGAGGGCTCGACGCTGGCGGCGGCGATGGGGCGCCATCCGGCGGTCTTCCCTTCCATCTATACGGGCATGGTCGAGGCCGGCGAGGCCAGCGGGGCGCTCGATACCGTCCTGGATCGCGTGGCCGACCACGCCGAGGCTCAGGCGCGCCTGCGCGCCCGGGCCATGGCCGCGCTCATGTATCCGGCCATCATGACGGTGGTCGGCGGCGCGATCGTACTGTTCCTGCTCGCGTACGTCGTCCCGCAGGTCACGCGCGTCTTTGCCGAAGCGCGCCAGGAGCTGCCACTACCCACGCGACTGCTGATGGGCGCCGGCTCGTTCCTGGCCAACTATGGACTGCTCGTGTTCGCCGCATTGCTCGCCGGCCTGATCGGCCTTCGCTACGCGATGACCGGAGAGGCCGCGCGCAAGGCAGCGGAGCGAATCGTGTTCGCGATCCCGCGCCTGGGCGAGATGGTACGCGACATCGCGGTGGCGCGCTTCGCGCAGACGCTGGCGACGATGGTCAGCGGCGGCCTGCCGCTGGTCGAAGCACTGCGCATCAGCAGGACCTCGAGCGGAAGCCTGCTGCTGTCGGAGGAGCTGGCTCGCGCGGAGAGCTCGGTCTCCGAAGGCGCATCGCTCGCCGCCTGCATGAACGAGAGCCCGCTCTTCGATCCCCTCGTCGTGGACATGATCGCCGTCGGCGAGCGCAGCGGCGAGCTCGAACGCATGCTGACCCACGCCGCTGCCGCCATCGAGGAACAGGTCAAGCAGCGCATCGAAACCATGGCGGCGCTCCTCGAACCCGTCATGATCCTCCTGATGGCCGGCGTCGTCCTCTTCGTCGTCCTGGCCATCCTCCTCCCCGTCTTCGACATGAACCAGCTCGTCCACTAGGAGCCCCCGACCCGATGCCAATCTTCACACCAACCGATCCGAGCCCGATGCATGAGCCGGGCACGCCCACCCGCAACCCAAACCCCGACCGCGAAAGAAGCCGTCACGTGCAACGGGCGTCGAAGGCCCCGGCGGCTCCGGACGGTGACACGACACCAGAACGGCAAGGGTCGGGCCGGCGCGTGCAACGGGCGTCTAGAGGCACGGCGACTCCCAGCCCGTTGCACGTGCCGGCCCGGCCGCACCGCAACGCCGGACAAACGCAGGCGCAACGAGGCTTCACGCTCATCGAGATCCTGGTAGTCGTGATGATCCTCGGCCTCCTGATCTCCCTGGCCGCCCCGCGTCTGATCGGCCGCACCGACGACGCCAAGGTCGTTGCCGCCAAGCACGACATCACCGCCATCGAAACCGCGCTCAACATGTACAAGCTGGACTCGGGCAGCTATCCCACCTCCGAGCAGGGCCTGGAGGCGCTGGTCGAGGAACCGACGCGCGGAGACGTTCCGCGCAGGTACAAGGAAGGCGGCTACATGGAGCGCGTGCCGCTGGACCCGTGGGACAACGAATTCCTGTTTGCCAGCGATGGCAGCAGCTACGTGCTGCGCAGTCTCGGCGCCGACGGCAAGGAAGGCGGCGAAGGCTACGAAGCGGACATTGACTCGCGCGACTTCTAGATTCGCGCGGGCCTGGCGCGAGATCGTATCGCGGCGTGCGCTCGCGCCGACCTCGCGCAGCCGCGGCGGCGGTGCGTCGGCTCGCGGCTTCACGCTCATCGAGCTGGCAGTGACGCTGCTGATCGCGTCGATCCTTTTCTCGCTCGTGCTTCCCCGCCTGCCGGGCCTTGCCGCGGCCGAGCTCGATGCCAGCGCCGATCGTCTTTCCGTCCTGATGACCTATCTGGCCGACGAGTCGGCGCTGCGCGGCCGCATCTACCGCCTCCTTCTCGACCTGGATCGCGACCGCTGGGAGATCGCATCGATCCGTCCCTACGTCATGCGCGACCAGGACGAGGACGAGCCGGTCGAGTTCGAGCAGGACTGGGATGCCTTCGCCGAGGACGGCGAGCTCCCCGACGGCGTCTACCTGGAAAGCCTGACCACACCCGACGGCGAGCGCATCGCCGGCCAGCAGGCCGTCTATTTCCTGCCCGAAGGCGCTCTGCAGAACGTGCGGCTGCGCCTCGCCGAGGAGGACGGCGAGGAGCGCGAGATCGAGTTCGACGCTGCCGCCGGCGCGGCGCGCGTGCTGACGTTCGAGGAGATGCGGTGATGCTCGCTCGGGCCAACCGCGGCTACACACGCCATGCACCGTCCGCCGGCGGTCCGGCCACCATGCGCGCGGCCGGCTTCACGCTGCTCGAGGTGCTCATTGCCGTAACCATCCTCGGCGTGGCCGTCGTCTCGCTGCTCGGCCTGCACGCGCGCGACGTGCGGCTGATTGCCGATGCCCAGGACATCACCATCGCCGGCGCCCTCGCCTCCGATCTGCTGGCCGTTGCCCGCGTCGATCCGGACCTGGAGGAAGGCGTCGTCGACGGGCGCTTCGTCGCCGATCCTCGCCGTGCCAACGGCAAGGACCTCGTCTACGGCGGCGCCGACGCGGAGCGCTTCGTATGGGCGCGCCAGGTGCTGGCGACCGCCCTTCCGACGCTGCGTCAGGTGCGCGTGGTCGTGCGCCTCAGCGGTCAGACGCAGGAGATCGCCGAGCTCTGGAGCGTCGTCCGCACCGAGGGCCCGCAGCCGTGAACGTGCGCGACCAACCCCGTATCGACAGCGGCCTGACGCTGCTCGAGCTGATGGTCGCCATCGCCATCTTCTCGGTCGTCGGTACCGCGATCTATTCGACCTTCGTTACTGCCATCACCACGCGCGACTACGCCACCGAGCGGTCGCGCCGCTATGCCCATGCGCGCAACGCCATGGACCGCCTCGAGCAGGACCTGCGCGGCAGCTTCGACTCGCAGCTGCGCGGCAACGTGGTGCCGCCGCGCCTTCGCGCTCCGCTGGCGGACGACTCGATGCTCGGCGACGAGCGGCTGGTGCTCGAGATGACCACGGTCTCGGCACGCGGCGTGATCGCGCCCGAGGCCTTCCTGGCAACGCCGCAGCTCGACGAGGTGGCACGCCTGACCACCGATCGCGGCGACCAGGCGCACGTTCGCTGGGTCATCGACGAGAACGGCGACCTTCTGCGCTACGAGCTTCGTCCGGTTCGCGCCGAGACGATCGACTGGACCATCGCGCCGTTCGAAATCGTCGCTCGCGACGTCGACGTTCACCTCGAGTTCTACGATCGCACGCAGTGGCTGAGATTCTGGGATTCGAACGAGCCAGGCGATCAGCAGCATCGCGTTCCGATGCTGGTGCGCACGCAGCTGGAGACCACCGGCGTCGACGAGCAGCGCGTGACACTGGTCAGCTCGGTCGTGATTCCGATGGCGCTGGAAGCCGCCACACGCGGTCGCGGGCCGCTGTTCCCGTCGCGCACACCGGCCAGGGGCGGCAAGAACCAGTCGGGCACCGGCAGCAAGAGCGACGACGATGAAGGCTGAGCTCTCCCGCCCGGGCGAGCGCGGCGTCGCCCTTCTGCTCGCGCTCCTGACGATGGTGCTTCTGACGGTGGTCGTGGTCGAGTTCACCTTCGCCACGCAGGTCGGCTACCGGCGCGCGGCAACCTGGCTGCTGGCCAAGCGCGCGGCCCTGATCGCCGAAGGCGGAATCATCCTGGCCTCCGAAGTCCTGGCGCAGGACTACTTCATCGATCCCTACGTCGACTCGCTCGCCGACCTGTGGGCGCGCGAGCTCCCTCCCATCGACACGGGCAGTGGACGCCTGCTGGTGCGCATCGAGGACGAGCAGGGCCGCTTCAACCTCAACTCCCTGGTGCTGCGCTCGCGCTCGGCGCAATGGCAGAGCTACCGCACGCTGCTGCAGATCCTCAACCTGGACCCGGCACTGGTCGAGCCGGTCGGCGACTGGATCGATCGCGACAAGCAGCCCGGCGGCAACGCCGGCGCCGAGGATGCATACTACTCGGCGCTGGAGCGGCCCTACACGGCGCGCAACGGTCAGCTGCAGAGCTTCGCCGAGCTGGCGCTGGTGCGCGGCTACGATCCGATGGTGCTGGCCACCCTGCGTCCCCTGGTGACGGCGCTTCCTCTCGATGACACCAAGATCAATCCAAATACGGCGCCGGCCCTGGTGCTGCGCAGCCTGCACCCGCACCTTGCCGACGAGACATTGGTGACCAACCTGATCGAGCACCGGCGACTGCAGCCCTTCAAGAAGCTCGAGGACGTACTGAAGGTCGACGGCATGGACGTCTTTGGCGACACCGACCAGCTCGGCAAGCTTTTCTCGGTGGCCAGCCAGTACTTCCGTGTGCGCTCCACCGGCGAAGTCGATGGAGTGTTCCAGTCGGTCGAAGCACTGCTCTACCGCGAGAACGGCAAGGTCTACGTGCTCTACCAGATGGCTCGACGCGGCCCCAACATCGTCGGGGTCGACCTTGCAGCCACTGCTCGAATCGATGATACGAGCCTGATCGGAGTCACGAGGTGAGCAGCAAGACCCTGGTCGTGCAGGTAAGTGCACGCCGCGCCTGCGGGGCGGTCATCGAGTCGAGCATCGGCTCGATGCACGTGACCCAGATCGTCGATCGTCCCTCCGTGGACGAAGGGCTTGCCGCCCTTGCCGGCTTCGGTCCCTTCGATCGGGTGGTGGCCGCGCTTCCGGCCGAGGACGCGGCCTTCCGCATCCTGTCGCTGCCGTTCCACGATCGGCGCCGCATCGGGCAGGCGGTCGGGCCCGCGCTCGAGGAGCACGTACCGCTTTCCCTCGATGAAGCGGCCGTGGCCTGGGACTACACCGGCCCGCAGCATACGGGCGACGTCGTCGCGGCGATGGCGCCGCTGTCCCGCATCGAAGAGCTGCGCGGCCGCATCGGCGCGGCAGTCGGAGACACGCGCCGGCTCCTGTGGACGCCCTCGGTCGTCCTTGCGGCCTACCGGCGCGCCCTCGGCGAGACCGACAGCTTCGTGGCGCTGGACGTCGGCCCCGACGGCGCCATCATCGCCTCGGTGCAGGACGGCGCGCTTCGCGCCTTGCGCATGGTGGCGGCGTGCGAGCCGGATCTGATGAAACGAAACGTGGTCTGGTCGGTGCGCACCATCGCGGCGCCCGGCGACCGCGTCGTGATCGGCGGCGCGTGGGCGTCGCGCCTGGGCACGGGTCTGGAGAGCGAGCTGTCCGGTCTGCGCCTGGAGCCCTTGCCGGCGGCCTCTCCCGTGGAAGGCTTCGGCAAACGCGACTGGCGCGAGGTTCCCGGGCTGGTCGGCCTGGTGCTGGCCGCAGCCGGCGAGCACTCCGCGCCCTCCATCGATTTCACGCCGGCCGGCACCGGGCTTCTCGGCATCCGCTCGGTCTCGGATCTTCCCGAGGAAGCGCGCCCCGTGCTGCGTTGGGGCACAGCAGCTCTTGCGCTCCTGCTGACGTCGCTCGGGCTCGACTACTACGAGCTGATCTCGCAGCGCAACGCGCTGGCCGAGCGCGCCGAACAGATCTACGTGACCGCGATGCCTTCGGGCAGCGACGGCAGCGGCCGCAAGCTCAAGATGGAGATGCGGCTCAAGGAGCTGACCACGCGCGCTGCCGGACTCGGCTCGGGCGCCTCCGCCTCTCCGCTGCAGGTGATGGCGATGCTGTCGCAGTCGGTCGGCAAGAATCTGGACGTGCGGCTCTCGCAGCTCGAGCTGGTTGCGCCGGTCGTCAAGATCTCCGGCAACACCGAATCCTTCGAGGCGGTCACCAAGCTGCAGGACTCGCTGCGCGACAGCGGCAACTTCGACCGCGCCGACGTCAAGGACGTGCACGTGGCAGTCAATGGCGGCGGCGTCGACTTCCTGCTCGAGCTCGGCATCTCCGATAATCCCGGCGATGGACGCGAGCGCCGCGGGCGCAGCGACGCCGATGCCGTCGAGACACGCAGCGACACCGCCCCGGTCATGCGCGACGCGCCGGCCGTGGCGGTTCCCGCGCCAGCTGCCGGCCAGGCGGCCGATGCCGCCTCCGACGAGCCTGTGGTCGAGCGCGAGAAGAAGGACGACGGCGAGCGCGATGGCGAGGCCAGGCGCGACCGCAAGCGCGACGGCGATCGCGACGATCGCGATGCCAGCGCCAAGGCGCAGAAGAAGATGGAACGCGCAGCCGAGAAAGCGCTCAAGGCCGATCGCAAGGCGAATCGCGATGCGCAGCGAAAGGCCAAGGCGCAGGCCAAGGCGCGCAAGAAGGCCGAGCGTGCAGCCAGGAACACACGCTCGGACAAGCAGCGCAGCGACAAGTCGGCGCGGTCGCGCGACGGCGCCAAACCTGGAGCCGACACACGCGCGCCGATGGCCGGAGAGGGTGCATGAGGCAGCTTCTGCACTCCCTCGGCCTCATGGTCTCGCGCCTGAGCCCTCGCG
The DNA here is from genome assembly GCA_035626675.1 of Binatia bacterium. Classification (GTDB taxonomy): domain Bacteria; phylum Desulfobacterota; class Binatia; order UBA1149; family CAITLU01; genus DASPNH01. The sequence continues at coordinate 95,310 of DASPNH010000220.1, read as the reverse complement.
AGCAGCGCCTGCTCGCGATCTTCGGCGGGTTGCTGGCGGTGGTCGCGCTGTGGTCGTTCGTGATCGCTCCGGTCCTGGGCGGCCGTGAGCGTATCGCGGGCGAGATTGCCACCCTCAGCGAAGACCTGGCCGATCTGGAGAAGCTGGCGCGTCAGATCCGCAGCGCCCAGGCGGGCGCCTCCGACAAGCCGCGGGCTACCGAAAGCGAGGCCGGCTTCTCGCTCCTGGCCTTCGTCGACAAGGCGGCGCGCGCATCGCTGCGCTCCGAATCGATCGCCGCGATGAGCCCGGGCCAGCGCGCGCTGGACCAGGGACGTCAGGAGAGCACCGTCGAGCTGCGACTGTCGTCGGTGACGCTGCCGGAGGTGGTGGAGCTGCTGCGCAGCATCGAGAGCGAAGAGGGCGCGGTGTACGTCAAGCAGTTCCAGGTCAAGAAGCGCTACGACGATCCCTCGCGCTTCGACGCCTCGCTGGTCACCGCCACCGTCACGCGCATCTGAACGGCGCTGCATGCGCGTACTCGGTTTCTTTCTCCTGTTCCTGGTCTTTCTCGCCATCACCGCGCCGCTCGAGAAGTTGATCATGCCCTATCTGCGCTCTGCGAGCAGCGCAGGCGTCGACATCAGCATCGGCAGCGCCCGCCTGGCCCTGCCGGCCGGCTTGCGCGTCAGCGATCTTCGCGCTGCCAGCGAGGGCTTCGATCTGGATCTGGAGTCGCTCTACGTAGGCATCAACCGCAGCTTCGATGCGCGTGCCTGCGGCGGGTCCGTGCGAGGACGACTGCAGGGAAGTCATCTCGAGCTCGCGCTCCAGAGCTTCGACCCCTCGCGCTGTCTGCGCATCGGACAGGTGACCTTCGAGAGTCCCATCGACGGGACCATCGAGCTGGAGGGCGTCTCGCTCTTCGGCATGACCCTGACGCCGCAGACCCGCGCTCGCATCGACCTGCGCTCGAGCGGCGGCATCTTCGGCGGGCATCTGCCGCTGTCGGGCCCGCACGGTCCCACGCTGGTGCCGGTCGGCGACTGGGAGTTCGACGACGTCGTCGTCAAGGGCAGTTTCGAGGGTGGCAAGCTGGAAGTCGAGGAAGGCCATGCGCTGACCAGCGGCGTTCAGTGGGAGCTCAGCGGTGCCACGCTCAAGCCTACGCAGGATGCGAGCGAGGAGCTGCGCATCGATTTTCGCGCACGCATGGTCGAGGACACTCCACGCGCCAACATGCTCATCGGCCTGCTGCCCAAGGCCACCGTCGACAAGCAGGGCTGGCGCCGCTACCGCCTGATCACGAGCGCCGACGGGCCGAAGGTCATCGGGCTCGAATAGCTTTCCGTCGACATCGATCGATGGACGGCCGGTTCGGCCGTTCATGTTTTCCCCCATCGTGCACGGACGAAGAGCTCACACGACCGCTGCAACTTTCCCGCTAAAGAAATGCCTGCCGTCGCACCTCACCTCGCCCCCGATCAAGTGCCGCGTGCATCGCTTCCGTCGCATTCCGTGCACGTGCAGACGCGAACGATACGAGCGCCGCGTTTTCCGCTCGACCAGTTTCGCCTCGAACGATCGTCGCATCGCGCTCATCGAAATCGCCGAACGCATGCACGTGGCACCAATCCCGTTGACGCGATGAGCATGGACGACTAGCGCCGAAGCTGCACCGGGCTCGTTACTCGCCGCGAGCTCGTGGAGGGTTCGGTCATGAAGGAAAGGTTCGTGGGGAAGCGCTCGGCGTGGCGCGAGGTCCTGGTGGCGGTCGTCGTCTTCTGTGCGTCGGTATCACCAGCCCGATCGAGTTGTCCCGAATTCCGCAGATTGGCCGAGGCCGCCCTGCCCTCCCAGGTCGGCAACCGCCTGGCCATCCAGAAGCTGCTCGATCCGCCCGTCGCTCCCCAGCTCTCCGACGTCCTGGCCGACCCGGCCAGGATGAGGCGAACGCTGGCATGGATGCGCGCAGCCGGCCTGAAGCCGGACCGCAAGACGTGCGCGGCCGCAAAGGCGCGGCGAGCAGCCGACGGTTCCCCATGCACTCTTCGCGGCAGCGACCAGGCGGTGGCGGGACGTATCGATGCGGCACGCGGTCAGATCGTCTTTGCCGCCGCTCCACGACCGGTCACCGCCATGCACGGGATCGTCGGCGCGAGCAGCGATGCGGCAGCGATTCAGACCACGCGAGCCTTCGCGCAGAGCTTCGGCGTACCGGTGATCGAAATGTCCAGCCCGGTCGGCGGTGGCAACCTCGAACGTGCCGGCGCGGCACCGGATTTGGCAAACGCCACGCGAGTCGTGGTCAGGCGCAGCGTCGCCGGCGTCCCGGTCCTCGGCTCTCGCGTCGAGACCGAACTCGACGCCCGCGGTCAGGTCGTGCGCACCGAGATCCACTGGCCGCGCTTCTGCATCTCTGCCGGCATGGCCGCCAACGTGGAAGAGCGGCTGGTCGCCCGGCCTCAGGTCATCGATCAGGTCGTCGCACGACTGACGGAAAGAATCGCGTGCGGCACGCTGGCGCGGCTCGGCGCCAGCATCCTGTATGTGCAGAGCGCGCAGGATTCCTGCTACGTGCCCGCGCTCGCCGTCGATCCGGTGCCTGGCGGCACGACCGCCTCCGGTCAAGCGCAGTCCGGCGAGCCTGCCTACGTGTTTGCGCTGCTGCGCCAGGATCCGCCAGCCCTGGAGCAGGCCGACGCCCCAGCATCGCCACGCGGCGCCGCGCTGCTGGCCGGACGTTCGCCGGCCGTGCCAGGCATCGCGCCGAAGTGACGCGCGCGCCTACATCCTTGCCGCGATCTTGCGCACCATTGCGACGTTGTGCGAGTGCCCGGTCTTGCGCGCGTGAATGTGCGCGCGCAGTGGCGCGCCGAGCAGGTAGAAGTCGCCGAGGATGTCCAGGATCTTGTGGCGCGCCAGCTCCTCGGGGAAGCGCAGCTCGGTGTTGACGATCCCGCTCTCGCCGATGAGGATGAAGTTGCTGAGCTGGCCGCCCTGCCCCAGTCCCGCGCTCTCGAGCGCACGAATCTCGTCGACGAAGCCGAAGGTGCGCGCCGGCGCGATCTCGCGCCGGAAGTCCTGCGCGCTGCGCATGTCGAAGGTGTAGGTCTGGTCGCCGACCGGCGGCGGATACGAGAGCTCGTAGGTGATGCGCAGGCCATCGTAGGGCCGCACCGAAAGGAACTGGCCCGGCGCCGGGTCGAGCCGGATCTCTTCGAGCAGGCCGATGGCGGCGATCTGCGATCCCTGCTCCTCGATGCCGGCCTGCTCGACCAGCTCGCACAGCTCGACGGCGGAGCCGTCCAGGATCGGCACTTCGCCCTCGACCTTCACGAGCAGATTGGTGATGCCGTAGGCGTGCAGCGTGGCCATCAGGTGCTCGACCGTGCGCACCGCCAGGCCCTTCTTGTAGAGCGTGGTGGCGTAGCCGGTGGAATCGACGTTGCCCACGGCGGCTTCGACCTCGCCGCCGCCCGAGACGCTGCTGAAGACGATGCCGCTGCCGGGCGGCATCGGATGCAGGATGATGCCGGTGCGCACGCCGCTGTGAAGCCCCAGCCCCGCGCCGACCACCGAGCGTGCCACCGTACGCTCGGGCACACGCGGCTCCCACGCTGCGCCCGAGCGGGCCAGCGAGCCGGCAAACCCCGCGGCATCGCCTGCCTCGCGTTTGCGGCCCCTGTCCAGCGCGCTGCCCACCGCATCCACCAGCGCCTCGATGCTGAAGGGTTTCTCGATGAAATCGGCGGCGCCGAGCTTGGTCGCGCGCACCGCGGTCTCGATGCTGCCGTGGCCGGAGATGACGATGACCGGAAGCCGCGAGTGCTCGTGCTTGAGCTTTTCCAGAACCTGGATTCCGTCCATGCCGGGCAGCCATACGTCCAGCAGCACCAGGTCCGGACACTGCACGCGAGCGGCGGCGAGCGCTTCCAGGCCGTCGCGCGCATAGCGTACGCGAAAACCTTCATCCGTGAGCACCGCGCCGATGGTGTCCCGAACCGTCGAGTCGTCGTCCACGATGAGAATGCTGCGGTACACAGCTTCTTCCTTCATGCGCGATGCTGGCCGGGCAGTGCCGGAAACTCAATCACGAAGCGCGTTCCCTGCGGCTGGTTGGCGCGCACGCGCACATAGGCGTGATGATCGGCTGCCATCGATGCCACGATCGCCAGACCGAGGCCGGTGCCGTCGGGCTTGGTCGAGAAGTAGGGCTCGAAGATGCGCGAGCGCGAAGCTGCGGGAATGCCCGGGCCGCTGTCGGCGACTTCCAGGACGACGCGTGAGAGATCCGCATCGTGCCGCGTGGCCACTTCGATGTCGCGCGGACCGCCGTTGTCGGACAGCGCCGATACCGCATTGTCGAGCAGGTTCATCAGCGAGCGCTTGACGGCGTCGCGGTTGATGCGGACGGGCGGGAGATCGGCGCCGGCATCGAATCGCAGAGCGATGTCGGGACGCGACTGGCGGTACAGCGGCAACGTCTCTTCGACCAGGGCGTTCAGGTCCAGCACCGCCTTGTCGGCACTGGCCGAATGGGCGAACTGGGAGAACTCGTTGACCAGCTGCTTCAGGCCGTCGACCTCGGCCACGATGGTCGCCACGCACTCGCGCACCAGCTCGGCGTCGCCACCGCTGAGCTGCGTGCTCAACCGGCGACCCAGGCGCTGCGCGCTGAGCTGGATCGGCGTCAGCGGATTCTTGATCTCGTGCGCAACGCGCCGGGCCACCTCTCGCCATGCTTCCATGCGCTGGATCTCCTGGATCTGCGAGACGTCCTCGAAGAACAGCACCGACCCGGTCCGCTCCCCGCCGCGCCGCAGGTTGGTGGCCGTCACCAGCAGCGTACGTTCCTGGTCGAGAAGCTTGACGTTCAGACCGCTGCCGGGAACCAGCCGCCCCGCCTGCACCTCGCGCAGCATCGTGACGATCTCGCCGAAACCGCTCTCCTCGAACACTTCGTCGGCGCGGCGCCCGACGCTGGACTGTTCGCGCAGGCCCAGCAGCTGCATCGCCGCCGGATTGATCGTGCCGATGCTTCCGTCGGCGCCGATCGAGACCACGCCGGCGGCGATGTTGGCCAGGATGTTCTCGATGTAGAGCCTGCGCTCCTCCAGGGCGTCGCGGCTGCGCTTGAGCTCGGCGGTCATCGCGTTGAAGGAACGCACCAGCGTGGCGACCTCGTCGCCGCCCTCCTCGGGCAGTGCCACGTCCAGGCGCCCGGCAGCGACCTCGCGCGTTGCCTCGGCCAGATGTCCGATCGGATCGGTGATGCCGCGCGCCATGTAGAGGCCGAGCCAGGTCGCCGAAAAGACCACCACGAGCGAAGCCAGCAGCATCGTCATCAGGTAGATGTTCTTGAACGGCTGCTTGTTGAGCTTGAGCCGCCGGAACTCGCGGAACGAATCGAGGATCTGCGCCGCCCAGGCGCGTGGGCTCTCGGCGATGAGCTTCTCGACGATGACCATGCCCAGCAGGTCGTCGTCCGGGCCGGTGATGGGCGCCGCGCCGCGAATGACGTCGGTGGTGTCCTGACTCTCCACGCGGCTGGACACCTCGCCCCTTCGGGCCGCGGCCAGCAGCTCCTCGTCGGCGGCGGGGGCCGGGCTCGTACGAGCGGCTTCGCCGACGATCGCCAGCGCCTTGCCGGCATCGTCGACGACCTCGATGCGCGCCAGCGCGTGCACCTGCTGCTCGGCGCTCAGGCGCGCACGCAAGGCCTCGGCCTTGTTGCGCGCGATCAGGCCGTCGCGGGCGATGTCGCGCGAGAGCGCGCGCGCATGCGCGACCGCATCGTCGGCCGAATCGCGATAGTACGCGCGCGCCATTCCGTAAGCTCCGTCCAGCGAGGCTTCGACTTCGGTACCGAGCCAGTCGTCGATGCCGTTGGCGACGAACTGATACGAGACGATCACCATCACCACCGCCGGAAACAGCGCGATCGTGACGAAGGCGAGCACCAGCGACGTGCGAAGGTGGCTGCCCATGATGCCGCGTCGCCGCTCGAGCAGCAGGCGCAGCACGTTGCGCACGGTCAGGAACGCGACCAGCAGCAGCAGGACGATGTTGAGGTTGACGAGCAGGAAGGACAGCACGTTGCCGGCTGCCCCGCGCGTTTCCGGATTGCCGATCTCCCAGACGGCGAAGGCGGCAACGGCCACGACCGCCGCCACCACCGTCCACATCTCGCGCCGTCGCCGGCGCTGCTCGGGCGTGGGCTCGTTGGCGCCGTCGCTCATTCCGAAACGCTCAATCGAACAGCGAGCGCTGGGGGCGCCCGGGCTTCAGGCCGAGGTGCTCGTAGGCGCGGGCGGTGGCGACCCGCCCGCGCGGAGTCTTTTGCAGGAAGCCGCAGCGAATCAGATACGGCTCGTAGACTTCCTCGAGCGTATCGGCGTCCTCGCCGATGGCCGCCGCCATCGTCTCGATGCCCACGGGCCCGCCCTCGAACTTTTCGACCAGCATCGACAGGAAGCGGCGGTCCATCGCATCGAAGCCGGCGCGATCGACGCCGAGCGTTTCCATCGCGGCCTCGGCGACCTCGACCGTGACGTGTCCGCGCGCCTTGACCTGCGCGTAATCGCGCAGCCGCCGCAGCAGGCGGTTGGCCACTCGCGGCGTACCGCGCGAGCGCTCGGCGATCAGGCGCGCGGCATCGTCGTCGATCTCGACGGCGAGACGGCGAGCCGAGCGGCGCACGATCTCGGCGAGCTCCTCGGGCTCGTAGAACTCGAGCGTGAACGTGTTGCCGAAGCGCGAGCGCAGCGGGCCGCTGAGCATTCCCGAGCGCGTGGTGGCGCCGATCAGCGTAAAGCGCGCCAGCGACAGCGAGATCGAACGCGCCGAGGGGCCTTCCCCGATCACGATGTCGATGCGGTAGTCCTCCATCGCAGGATACAGGATCTCCTCGATGGTCTTTCCGAGGCGATGGATCTCGTCGATGAACAGGACGTCGCCGCGCTCGAGCGAGGTCAGGATGGCGGCGAGGTCGCCGGCCTTCTCGATGACGGGGCCGCTGGTCGGATGGATACGGCCGCCCATCGTGCGCGCCACGATGTGTGCCAGAGAGGTCTTGCCGAGCCCTGGCGGTCCCACCAGGAGCAGATGGTCGAGCGTCTCGCCGCGTGCCTTGGCAGCGGCAATGGCGATGTCGAGGTTGCGGCAGACCGCGCTCTGGCCGACGTAGTCCGCCAGCGACTCCGGACGCAGGCTGACTTCGCCCGGAAGCTCTTCGGCCGCCGCCACCGGCGTGGTGGGTTGTTCCATCGTTCTCTACCCGGCCGCGCTCGCGGGCTGTCGCATCAGCGCGCGGCGGATCAGGTCCTCGATGGTCCCGTCACTGCTGCCGGCTGCGGCACGCACCATGCGTTCGGCCTCGCTGCGCTTGTAGCCCAGTCCGACGAGGGCCGACACCGCATCCTCCTCGATTCCTTGTGCAGGGGCCGAAGCCGCCGACGGCTCGGGCGCCAGCTTGCCGCGCAGGTCGAGCAGGACGCGCTCGGCGGTCTTCTTGCCGATGCCGGGAATGGCCACGAGGCGGGCCAGATCACCGGCCGCAACCGCTTTGGCCAGATCGGCCGGAGCGATTCCCGACAGGATCGAGATGGCCAGGCGCGGGCCGATGCCCGAGACGCTGCGCAGCAGATGGAAGGCGCTGCGTTCCTCGGCGGTGGCGAACGCGAACAGCTCCAGGGCGTTCTCGCGAAGGTTGGTGACGGCCAGCAGCTCCACCGGCGCGCCCGATGGCGGCAGAGCGTAGAAGGTCTGCAGCGAGATGTGCGCCTGGTAGCCCACGCCGCCGCAGTCGATCAGCACCTCGCCGGGCTGCTTCGACGCCAGCGTGCCTCGCAGCCGCCCGATCATCGTGGGGACCGTTGCTGGATCTGGCGCGGCATCCTACAGCCGCGCCGTGCGCCAGCTGCGACCACGACCGCGACTCAGGCCGCGCAGCGAGAGGGCGTCGGCGACGCGGGCGTCGAAACGTCCGGTCAGGCCATGGCACAGCGCGGCAGCCAGAGCGTCGGCGGCGTCGGTGCGTGGAAGCTCGGGCAGCGAGAGCAGACGGGCGATGGCGGCCTGAACCTGGGCCTTGTCGGCCTTGCCGTAACCGACCACCGACTTCTTGATCATCATGGGTGTGTATTCGCTGACGCCGATGCCCCGCGCCGCGGCCGCAGCCATCGCCACCCCGCGCGCCTCTCCGATCCGGAAGGCGCTCTGGACGTTGCGCGCCACGAAGTTGCGCTCCAGGCTGAGGTCGGTCGGGGAGTGCTCGTCGAGCACGGAGAGCAGCTCGGAGTAGACCAGAGCCAGGCGGCAGGAAATGTCGCCGCGACCGGCGTCGATGGTTCCGGAGCCGACATGGATCAGGCGCGAGCCTGCCAGCTCGACCACTCCCCATCCGCAAACGATCGTTCCGGGATCGACCCCGAGTACCCGCATCCCGCCCTCCGCCTACCTCGCTTTGCAGCGATGCCGCAACGCCCGAGCCGCAGCGCCCACCCGCACGCCGGAAGAACGCACGGCTCGACGTTCATCGGATCATTCCTACGCCCTCGGCGCCGCCGTGCGAAACCGCGACCTGTCCGCAAATGCCACGATCGGCCGTCTCACGCCGACAGCCGGCTCAGCTCGTCATCATCTATATCGAAGTTGGCCGAGACGCGCTGCACGTCGTCGTGGTCCTCGAGCGCTTCCATCAGCTTGATGGCCTTGGCGGCATCGGCGCCGGTCAGCCGCACCGTGTTCTGGGGTACCAGGGCGATCTCCGCCTCGGCAACCGACACGCCCTCGGCCTCCAGGCGTGCGCGCATGGCCTCGAGACTGTCGACGGTCGTGGTGATGCGGAAGCCGTCGTCCTCGGCAACGATGTCGGAAGCACCAGCGTCGAGTGCGAGCTCGAACACACGCTCTTCGGTCGCGTTCTTGCCGGCGGCTACGAGGACCTGACCGATGCGATCGAACATCCACTTGACGCAGTTCGTCTCGCCGAGATTGCCGCCGTTCCGGCTGAAGATGCTGCGCAAGTCCGCGACAGTCCTGTTCTTGTTGTCGGTCAGCACTTCCAGGATGACGGCCATTCCCGCCGGCCCGTAGCCTTCGTACGTGGCCTCCAGATAGTCGCTTTCCAACCCGCCTGCGCCCTTTTTGATCGCCCGTTCGATATTTTCATTGGGCATCGATTGGGCCTTGGCGGCGGCGATGGCCGTGCGTAAACGCGGATTGGCACTTGCATCCGCGCCACCCGACTTGGCGGCCACGGTGATCTCGCGAATCAGTTTGGTGAAGATTTTCCCGCGCTTCGCGTCCTTGGCGGCCTTCTTGTGCTTGATCGTGCTCCACTTCGAGTGCCCACTCATTTTCCCCTCATTTTCGCGGCTGGACCCCTGCCCAGGTGGCTAACTACCCACTGCAAGTGATGGTTGCACGCCGCCTCCAGTTCAGGAACCTTGAGCCAACCCGGAGGCCGGGGGGCACAAGGATGGATGTTGTTGGGCGGCGGGGCCTCAAAATCTCGGGCCTAGGAAAAGGGGCGTTTCACGCTACCGAACTGACCTGATGAACAAACTAACACTCGTTCTTCCACTGCTGACCATGGCAGTTGGATGCGCCGCGTCGACGTATCCGCTGCGTGCTACCAACAGCCTGTTAACGACTACGCGCGCCGGTCACACCAAGGTCTTACCGACCACCGGCGCCAGTACGAAAGGAACAGCGGTCCTCAAACAGCAGGGCCACTGCTCCTGGTACGGCCGCCAATTCCACGGCCGCCGTACTTCCAACGGTGAACGCTTCGATCAGCACGAGCTCACCGCCGCCCACCGCACCCTTCCCTTCGGAACCCAAATCGAAGTCACCGACCTGGACACCGGCCGCAAGGTCCGCGTCCGTATCAACGACCGAGGCCCCTATGCTCGCGGCCGCGTGCTCGACATATCCCGCGCCGCCGCAGCCGAGCTGGACATCCTGAACAAGGGCGTTGCCAAGGTTGAGCTTCGCGTCATCGAGCCCGGAACCTCGGACTGGTCGGGCCAGGGATACGCGCTCCAGGTCGCCAGCTTCTCCTCCAGGGCCGAGGCCGAAGGCTTCGTGGCAGGCCTGAACGACAAGCAGAAGGCCGCAGCCGTCCATTACATCAAGCCGCCCGACCCGACGGCCAAGGCCTACCGCGTCCGCTTCGGTCCCCTCGCCTGCGAGCAGACCGCCAAGCGAGTCGCCGAAAAGCTACGCCTGGCCGGCCTCGAATCCAGCGTCATCCAGGAACAGTTCGTGTCGCAAAGCGTAGTAGCCGACGCCAAATAGAAGGACGGCACAGCCAAGGCGCCCGAGGGCGACGAGGCCAGCAGAGCGCGACAGACGAAATTCCGTCCACCGTATCGCCCTGCGTCTCAATTCACCTCGTCGTCGGCGACGGCGTCCACCAGCCACGAAAAATAGTGCGACTCCACCTCTTCGGCTCCCAGCGCGACGATCTCGGGTGTCTGATAGGTGTGAAGCTCGCGAATGCGGCGCTCCAGCTGAGGCCAGCGGCCGGCGGTGGTCTTGATGACCATCAGGACTTCGGGCTCGGTGACCACGTTGCCTTCCCAGCGGTAGGTCGAGCCCACGGGCGTGCGGCTGACGCAGCCTGCCAGGCGCTCTTCCACCAGCGACCTGGCCATCGTTTCGGCGACCTCGCCGTCGGCGGCAGTGGTCAGGACCACCAGCATTCCGTCCGCGTCGGCACCATCGGCGGCCGCCCCGCCTGCATCACTCTTGTTCACCATGAACGTCCCGGGCCTCCTTGCGTCCCCTATGAGACCATAGCGACACCACCCTCTCATAGTCAGGAATTGCATCGGACTGAGGAAGTCGCAACGGCGGCCGCCCCATGCGCGTTCGCAGCCAGACCAGTCCTCGTGGACCGGCGCCTCCGGGCAGCACGCGTTCGACCAGTCCGGCCTTTGCCAGACGCTTGCGTGCCAGCGTCAGGTGCTCGCGCTTCAGCCACGACCAGCGCGAACTGATCGAATCGAAGCTGGCGCTGAGCTCTCCGATCTCCATTCCCGAGGCAAGAGCCACCTCCACCACTCCGTCGGCTCGCAGGTATCCCAGCGCGTGCAGCAGCAGCGCGCACTCGAAGTAGTTGTCGAACCAGAGAAGCCGCCGGCCGAGCACCTCGAGGTCGGCGGCGGCGCGCCCTCGCGCTCGCAGGATGAAGATGCCGCGCACGTATCGGGGCGGGTGACGCTCCTGAAGCGCACTCCTGATCATGTCCCGATAGTGCCCATGGACTCCGGCCGACGTGAGCAAGGCGTCCAACTCGTCCCAACCGACGCGTCCTTCCACGACGTCGGCGTACAGGGAGTAGATGAGTGGGTCCGACTCCCAGTCGTCGCCGAAGAGCAGCTCCTCGGCGCGCCGCGGTGCCGCGGCGGCGCTGCGCAGAAGCTCGCAGAGCTTGTACCCGATCTGCTCGCGCAGGACGTCGAAGTGTCCGCGCACCAGATGATGCACCTGGTCCTTGAAGCGGATCTCCTCGTACTCGATGCCGTCCATTTCGAGCTTCTCGCGAATGGCGCGCCCGATCTGCGGCGGCGACGCCGACACGAAGCAGACGGCCGTCTCGATTCCGCGCTGCTCGGCGCTGCGCCGGACGGCCTTGATCAGCGCCACCACGCCGGGGACTGCACGCTTGTCGGCGGCGCGCTCGAACGGAATGCGCAGCAGCCCGCGCAGCGACTCGAAGTTCGTCAGCAGGTAGGTCTTGTCCAGGTCCCAGCGCAGGACGGTGAGGTGTCTCAGAGGCGGACCCCGTCGCGCGCCAGCTCTTCGAGCAGCGTCAGGGTATGCTCGGCTTCGGAGAAGCCCTCGCGCAGGCGCAGCGCCAGACGCGACAGCGACGCCGCATCATCGACGTCTTCCCAACCCGGAAGCAGGAACGGTCGGATCGAGAGCCGGTCCAGCTGCCGCGTCGTGGCGGCCAGAACGTCGCTGCTGCTCCAGGGCGCATCGATCGCGAAAAGCGCGGGAACAGGAGCGCTGGCGCCGATCAGGTAGTAGCCGCCATCGCGGCTCGGGCCCACGACCACGCGCTCGCTGGAAAGGCTGTCCAAGGCCATGCCGACGTAGGAAATGGGCACGTCGGGCGTATCCGCTCCCATGAGCACGACCGGCACCGCCCGTTCGTGGCCTTTCGTCATGACACGTCCCATCCGCTCCCCGAGGTCCCCGGTGCCCTGCTCGACCCGTGCCAGCCGATGACGTGCGCAAAGCCGTTCCAGAACGGGCCCGCCGCCGTCCGGCTCGACGGCCATGACGACTTCCCAGGCAGCACCTGCACAAACTCTGGCCAGGGTATCGGCGAGCATCGCTTCGGCCAGGCGCGCGGCCTGAAGCTCGGTCAGCGGCGGAGTCAGTCGCGTCTTGACGCGACCGGGCGCCGGCTCTTTGGCGAAGAGATAGAGGACTCCGCGCACCGCACGCGACTAGCATGAACGGGGGGCGACCGGCGAGCGCATCGCCAGGGCGCGCGGCCACGTTGACATCGATCGGTGGCCGGGCTAATTCGCTGCGCTTTCGAGGAAAACCAAGATGTCGTATGCGGTGATTCGAACCGGCGGAAAGCAGTACCGAGTGAGCCCTGGCGCTCGCCTGACCATCGAGAAGCTCGAGGGTGAGCCGGGCCAGAGCGTGGAGTTTCGCGAGGTCCTGCTTCGCGGCGTGGCCGAGCGTGTCGACGTGGGTGCTCCCCTCGTCGACGGGGCCTCGGTCAAGGCGGTGATCCTGGCCCAGGATCGCGGCCACCGGATCCTGGTCTACAAGAAGAAGCGTCGCAAGAACTACCGCAGGCGGCAGGGCCATCGGCAGTACGAAACGACCGTCCAGATCACCTCGGTCGACTAGCTCGGAGAACCTGACCCATGGCTCACAAGAAAGGACAAGGCTCCAGCAAGAACGGCCGCGACTCTCGCGGCCAGCGCCGCGGCGTCAAGATCTTCGGCGGACAGACGGTCATCGCCGGCAACATTCTGGTCCGCCAGCTCGGCACCCGCATCCACCCCGGCAAGGGCGTGGGCATGGGGCGCGACTACACTCTGTTCGCGCTCAACGACGGCGTCGTCAAGTACGAGCCGTTCGGCAAAGACAGAACCCGCGTCAGCGTCTATCCGGCCTAGCGAACTACCATGAACTTTGTCGACGAGGCGCGCCTGCGCATCGTCGCAGGCAACGGAGGCGACGGTTGCGTCGCGTTCCTGCGTGAGAAGTATCGTCCCAAGGGCGGTCCGTCGGGCGGGGATGGCGGCAACGGCGGCAGCGTGTACGTCGTGGGAGACCACGGTCTGACCACGCTCTTCGACCTGCGTTTCAGCAATCTGGTCAAGGCCGGTCGCGGCGAGGACGGACGCGGCAAGAGCCAGCACGGCAAGAACGGCGCCGACGAGATCCTGAAGGTGCCCGTCGGCACGATGATCTTCGACGCGGCATCCGGCGAGCTGCTGGCCGACGTCACCAGGCCCGGCGAGACCCTGCGCATCGCGCGCGGCGGCTTCGGCGGACGCGGCAACGCGCGCTTCGCCACCGCCACGCATCAGGCGCCTCGTCGCGCCGATCCCGGAACACCCGGTGTCGAGCTCGAAGTGCGATTGGAGCTGCGTCTGCTCGCCGACGTTGGTCTGGTGGGCCTGCCCAATGCCGGCAAGTCGAGCCTGCTGGCACGGCTGAGCGCAGCGCGTCCGAAGATCGCCGACTACCCCTTCACCACTCTGGTTCCGGTTCTGGGTGTGGTCTCGTGGGCCAACGAGAAAAGCTTCGTGATGGCCGACATTCCCGGCCTGATCGAAGGCGCGCACGAAGGTGCGGGGCTCGGCGACCGCTTCCTGCGCCACGTCCAGCGCACCGCCCTGCTCGTGCATCTGATCGATTGCACGGGGATCGAGGCCGAGCAGGCGCTGGCGAACTTCGATACCATCAATCGAGAGCTGGCCGCCTTCTCGAACGAGCTGGCCGAGCGGCCGCAGATCGTGGTGGCGACCAAGATCGATCTGCCCGAGGTTGCCGAGCGCGTTCCCGAGCTGCGCTCGCTGCTGCAGGCGCGCGGCATGGAGCTTCACGCCATCTCGGCAGCGACGGGCCACGGCACGCAGGAGCTCGTCAATCGTATCGGCAATGAGGTAGACAGACGGCGGCGCAGCGCGGCTACCGGTGCGCTGCGCGAAGACGGCGACTGAAGGCGCACGAGCATGCAGGACCACGGCAACAGCGACAAAGGCCAGCGCAGGAACGCGATCCTGTCGCGTGCGCGTCGTGTCGTCGTCAAGCTCGGCAGCTCGGTCCTGACCACCACCAGCGGCGTGCGCCAGGATCAGGTCGGCCGCATCAGCGCCGAGCTGGCGGCGCTGGTCGACCAGGGCATGCAGGTGATCGTGGTGACCTCGGGCGCACGCGCAGCGGGGCTTGCGCGGCTCGGCCTTCGCAGCATGCCCAAGAAGATTCCCGAGCAGCAGGCCGCTGCAGCCATCGGGCAGATCGCCTTGATGGCGCTGTACGAGCGTTACTTCTCCGACTTTCGCAAGCACGTCGGCCAGGTGCTGCTGACGGCCGACGACCTGCGCGACCGCACGCGCTATCTGAACGCCAAGCGCACCTTCGAGCATCTGCTGCGGCACGGCATCGTGCCCATCGTCAACGAGAACGATTCGGTGGCCACGCACGAGCTCAAGTTCGGCGACAACGATCGCCTCTCGGCCCTGGTGGCGGGCCTGGTCGACGCCGACCTGCTCGTCATCCTCAGCGACGTCGATGGTCTGTACGAAAGCGATCCGCGCCTCGGCGCAGCGCCCTTGATCGAGGTCGTCGAGGACGTGGATGCGATGATCGCCTCCGGCATCGGCGGCGGAGCGGGATCGGCGGTGGGCACCGGCGGCATGTCGAGCAAGCTCGGAGCGGCGCGCAGCGCAGCCCATCGCGGCATCGCCACGATCGTGGCCAGCGGCATGGAGCCGGGCGTGCTTCCGCGTCTGTTCGCCGCCGGTCAGATTCCCGCTCTCAGGAACGATTCGTCCGATTCGCGCGCGAGCACAGGCACGCTGTTCCTGCCCTACGACAGTCCCATCCGGAGCCGCAAGCACTGGATCGCCTACGGGCTGCCGCTGCGCGGCGCGCTGGTTCTGGACGCCGGTGCCGCGCGCGCCGTCGCGCACAAGGGCAGCAGCCTTCTGGCCGCGGGCATCGCCGAGGTGCAAGGCAACTTCGCCAGCGGCGACTGCGTCAGCTGCCTGGCGACTGACGGCAGCGAGCTGGCGCGTGGCCTGGTCAACTACGATGCGACCGAGTGCGGGCGCATTCGCGGCCAGGCCAGCAGCCGCATCGCCGAGCTGCTCGGTTACCACGCCGGCGACGAAGTGATACACCGGGACGACCTGGTCCTTCTGTCCGACATAGAGGAAGATCGGGAGGCGCTGTCATGAGCACGTCCGCAACGGCACACATCCACGAGAACGCGCAGATCGAGGCCGAAGTCAGCGAACTGTGCCGCGCCGCCAAGGCCGCGGCGCGCAAGCTCGCCCTTGCCAGCGACGAGACCCGCAGCGGCGTCCTGCGCGCGGTCGCCGCCCGCATCCGCAAGGAGGGCGCGCGCATCACGGCCGCCAACGAGAGCGACGTCGCGGCCGGTCGCAAGGCCGGCTTGACCACGGCGCTGCTCGATCGCCTGACGCTGACTCCGGCGCGCATCGAAGCGATGGCTTCGGGCGCCGAGATGGTAGCGGGCCTGCCCGATCCTCTGCGCGATCCCATCTCGGAGTGGACCACCGAGCGCGGCCTGCACATCTGCCAGGTGCGCATCCCGATCGGCGTCGTCGGCATGATCTACGAGTCACGTCCCAACGTGACCATCGACGTCGCCGCGCTGTGTCTGAAATCCGGCAACGCCTGTGTGCTCAAGGGCGGCAAGGAGGCGTTCCGCTCCAACGCGATCCTGGCCGACATCGTGTCCGGAGAGCTCGCCGCCGCAGGGCTCCCCTCCGGCGCCGTACAGCTGATCCGTTCGCTCGACCGCCGCGCCACCGAATCGATGCTGCGACAGGAAGCCTATCTCGACGTCATCGTGCCGCGAGGCGGGCCCGGCCTGGTGCGCGCCATCGCCGAGCATTCGCGCGTCCCGGTCATTCGCCACTACGAAGGCGTCTGCCACACCTACGTCGATGCCGAGGCCGACCTGCAGATGGCCGCCGACATCGCCTTCAACGCCAAGTGCGATCGACCCGGCGTGTGCAACGCGATGGAGAATCTCGTCGTGCATTCCTCGGTGGCCGAGCCGTTCCTGAAGATGCTCGCGCCGCGGCTACTGGAAGCGGGCGTACAGCTTCGAGGTGACCAGCGGGCGCGCGCCGCGGTTCCCGAGGCTTCGGCCGCGACCGAGGAAGATTGGCGTTCCGAGTACCTGGATCTGGTGCTGGCGATCAAGGTCGTGGACTCGCTCGAGGAAGCGATCGACTTCGTCAATACGAATGGCTCGGGGCACTCCGATGCCATCGTCACGCGCTCGCGTGCCAACGCCGACCGCTTCCTGGCCGAGGTGGACTCGGCGGCGGTCTACGAGAATGCCTCGACGCGCTTCACCGATGGATACGAATTCGGCTTCGGCGCCGAAGTGGGCATCTCCACCAACCGCATTCATGCGCGCGGCCCGATGGGACTGCGCGAGCTGACCACCTACAAGTACGTCGTGCGGGGCCAGGGGCAGGTACGCTGAACCAGAGGCGCGACTTGCCGGCACGCATCGGCATTCACGGCGGCACTTTCGATCCGGTCCATCTCGGCCACCTGACCAGCGCGCGCCAGGTCGCAGCCGCATTCGATCTGCAAACGATGCTGCTGGTGGTGTCGGCCAATCCTCCGCACAAGCCGCAGGAGCAGGCGAGCGCCGAGCTGCGCCTGGCGATGCTCCGGGCCGCAGTCAACGGCGATCCGGTGCTGCAGGCGTGCGGCATCGAGCTGGAACGCGGGGGACCGTCCTACACCGTCGACACCATCGCCGAGCTGGCCACTCGTCATCCGGACGCCGACCTGTACCTGTCGATGGGCATCGACGCTTATGAGGAGATCGACACCTGGAGCAGGCCGCACGAGCTTCTGGAGCTGTGCAACGTCGTCGTGACGAGCCGACCCGGATGCGACTTTTCCGAACAGCCACCAAGACCGCCCGTTGCCGCCTCCCAGGACGGTTGTTATGATCCGGCCATCGGCTGTTTCGTCCACAAGAGCGGTCACGTCATCGTCGGTCACAGGATCGAGGGAATCGAGGTTTCCTCTTCGGACGTCAGACGCCGCATCCGGCTGGGGCTCCCCTTCGAGGGGCTCACCGGCGCCCCGGTCGCACGCATCATTCGCCAGAACCGTCTCTACGGAGCACCACGACGCAATCCATGTTGAACGTCGCCTCGCGCGAGCTCGCCACCACTGCGGCCGACATGGCCGCGGACCGTAAAGCAAACGACATCGTCGTCCTGGAGCTGGGCAATCTCTCGTCGCTTGCCGACTACTTCGTGGTCTGCAGCGCGCGATCCCACATCCAGGTGGACGCCATCTGCCAGCGCGTCGAGGAGGGCATGCACGAACGCTTCGACATGACGCCTCTTTCGGTGGAAGGCCTGGAAAACGGCCGCTGGGCCGTCATCGACTACGGCTCGGTGGTGGTGCACGTCTTTCAGCAGAGCGTGCGTGAAATCTACGATCTGGAGCGTCTGTGGAGCACGGCGCCGCGCTGGAATCACTCGGAGGGGTTCGATAAACAATCGGCTCGAGCCTAGCCGATGCTGCGTCGCACTCTGACTTTTCTGGCGGCCGTCGCGCTGATCGCGATGGTGGCCACGCTGGTCTGGTTCAACTCCCAGCCCACCATTTTCAAGATCGCGCCCGAGCGCGAGTTCACCCTGCCGCTGGCGTGGCTGCTCGTCGGCGCGGTCACGGTCGGCCTGCTGCTGGGCTTGATGGCGCTGCTGGCGCGCGAAGGGCATTGGGCGCTGCGGCAGTGGCGCGTCGACCGCGCGCGCCGAACCGCAGAGCGCGCGATCGCCCGCAAGACCGAGGCAAGGAGCCTCATCCTGGCCGGCCAGTACGGCAAGGCCCGCGCCCTCCTGACCAAAGGCGCCAAAGGTCCGGGAGCCGACGTGTGCGACGTCGTCGATCTCGCCGAAAGCTACGTTGCCGAGGGCGACTCGGCGCAGGCCCGCACCGTGCTCGAGGACGGTCTGAAGGAATTCGGTAGCGATCCCCTCCTGCTGCACTCGCTGGCGCGATGCTGTCGGGCGCTCGGCGACGACGCCGCCGCCGCTTCGGCCCTGGATCGCGCCGTCGATGCGTTTCCGGCCAGCATCACGCTCAACCGCATGCTGCGCGACACGCTCGTGGACCTGGAACGCTGGAAGCGCGCCGAGAGAGTGCAGCAGCGCCTGGTCGAGCTGTTGCCGGAGGATCCGCGCGAGCGCGGGCTGCTCGTCGAGGTCCGCATGCGCGCGGCAGCGGCAGAGGAGCCCGGCCAGCGCGAAGCCAGCCTGCGCTCGGTGCTTGCGCTGGACCCGGCCTTCGCTCCGGCGGCCGCCGAACGAGCGCGCATGCTCGATACGCAAGGCCGCCACCGCGCGGCCGTCCGGCTCCTCTACAAGGCTGCCAAGGCCCGTCCCGACGCGCGCACGCTGACGGCGCTGGACGAACTCCTGGCCGAGAAGGAGACTGCGCGCCTGCTCAAGATCTACGACAAGCTGCGCGCACGCCATCCCGGCAACGACGAGTTGCAGTTGCACTACGCCGAGCTGCTGCTTGCATTGGGCCGCGAAGAAGACGGCGAGCGCGCGCTCGATCAGGTCGACGGCAGCGGCGGCCCCTACGCAATCGCCGCCGAAAAGCTCCGCGCCGAGCTGTACCGCCGCCGACAAGACCTCGAGCACGCCAACGAAGCGCTGCACCGAGCCCTCGAAACTTCTATCCGATCTGGCAAGGGTTGATCTTCGAGAGGCGGGCGGGCGCGCATAGTGGGCGAGATGCTAGGCGGACGGCTGCGGAGCGAGCGCCGGCGAGCTGGAGGCCCGCCAGAGCGAGCGACCAGCCGTCCAACGCCGCAGATGGCCCGCTATGCGCGCCCGCCGGGCTCTTGAATCGCGAACGACTGCTTCAAGTACGCGCCGAGGTTGGCGAGTTGGGCGATGTCATGCACATCCCCGCGCTGCTCGGGGATGACCGTCACCAGCACGTCGCTCGGCAGGTTGGCCTCGAAATCCTCGCGCCGGACTTCCTCGGCGGCAGACTGCACGCACAAGTCGCGCACGGCATGGCTCAGCCACTGTCGCACCTTGACGTCCCTGGCCACGACGAGGTCGAGCACGCGCTCGACGGCACCGGCGCCGTGCGGGCCGTCGAGGCCGGCGGGCAACGGGTGCACTCGGTTCATGACGACGCCCTTCAGGGGCATGCCGAGCGCTCGCATCTTGGCGTAGAGCTCGTCGGCTTCCTCGAGCACCTGCTCGTCGGGGCCGGAGACAAGCACGAACGCCGTCGAATCCCCCTGCAGAAGCGCTCGCACCTTGCGGCCGCGCTCGGTGATGCCGTCGACCAGATGCTCGATGGCCGAGAAGAACGAGGCGATCTGCGCCAGCGCCTGCACGCCGGTCGCCTCTTCGACCTTCTCGAACAGGAAACGCACGCTGCGGCTTGCCGTCTTCCACACCGACCATCCCGCCGACATCGACGGCAGCAGCAGCCAGGAGAGCAGACCGCGGTCGAAGAAGTCTTCGAGGCGCGCAGGTGCTTCGAGGAAGTCCAGGGCATGGCCGGTGGGCGGAGTGTCGAGCACGATCAGGTCGAACTGCCCCGATTCATCGACGCGCGCGAGTTCCTCGATGGCCATGTACTCGGTGGACCCGGCAAAGGATCGCGACAGGTGCTGGTAGAACTCGTTTTGCAGGATGGTGTCGCGGATCTGCTCGCTCGGCGAGTGGCGCGCAATGAACTCGTCCCATGCGCTCTTCTGGTCGAGCATTCCGGCCGACAGCGTGCCGGTCGTCTCCAGGCCTTGCGCCGACAGGCGCTCCGCAGAAATGCGCTCGCCGCCCGAGCGCAGCGTGTCCAGGCCCAGCGACTGCGCCAGGCGCCGCGCCGGATCGATGGTCAGGACCATCGCGCGCTTGCCGGCCAGCGCGCCCTGCAGCGCAAGCGACGCAGCAACGGTGGTCTTGCCCACGCCGCCGCTGCCCACGCAGACGATGACGCGATGATTCTCGAGAAGCCGTGCCACGCTCATCGCTGCACCTGCGCGATGAGCTGAGTGGCGATACTGTCGACTTCTGCAAGGCCGAATTCCTCGCGCACCATGAGCGGGATGCGCACCGGGGCCAGCCGCGTCTCCGCGCTCAACCGTTCGATGCCGGCTTCCTGGATGCGTTCCCATCCGAGCGCCCTGCGCGCCGTGTCGACCACGCCGGTGCGAACGGCCTCGTCGCCGGGCGCCAGCGTTGCAGTCTCCAGCGCCGCAATCGCTTCATCGATGCCTTCGGGCGCGGTGGGCCGGCAGCGATTGACGAACAGCTGACCGACGGGAAGCTCCAGAGGCGAGCGTAGCCGCTCGACGATGCCCACGGCTTCGGTGATGGGCATCTCCTCGGGAATGGCCACCACGTGCACGCACGTGGTCGAGGCATCGCGAAGCTGCGACAGCACGCGCAGCGACTCGCGATGCACCAGGCCGCTGCGAAAGGTTTCCGCCGCCGCTGCCGGCATCTGCAGATACTGGAGGCTGTGGCCCGAGGCGCCGGCATCGACGATGACGCGTTCCCAAAGGGGCCGGCCATCGGGCCCTTTCTTCTGCGCCTCGAACCAGATCTTGCCGATCGTCATCAGCTCCTTGAGTCCGGGCGCCGCGGCCACGAACACCCGGTAGAAGCGGTTGCTGAGCACCATGCGCACCAGCCGCTTGATGGGCAGCGCCAGCGTCAGATACTCGGACAGCGCCGTCTCGCCCTGCACGCACAGAAGGCTCAGCCCGGCTCGCACCGGCACCGGATCGCTCGAGCATTGGCCGGCCACGTCGAACAGGCGCGCCAGACCGCCGGGATTGCCGATCTCGACCACCAGGGTTCGAAGCCCGCGCCGCGCACTGGCGAGGGCCAGCGCAGCCGTGATGGTAGATTTACCGACGCCGCCCTTGCCCACCACGAACTGAAGCCTGACGTCCGACATTCCATCGCGAGCGTGCCCGCGCACGTCCTCGTTGGCAATCGCATCGGCACGCGGCAAAACTTCCCCGTCTTGAGGCTCGATCGCACACGCGCGAGCGCATCTGCGCTCCTGTTCGCCTCGCTCGTCTGCGCAGCCGCGCTGACGTCTTCGTGCTCGGAGGAAAAACCGAAAGGCACCGCGAGGCCTCCGCGTCTGGTCGTGCTGGGTCTGGATGCCGGCACCTGGCAGCTTCTCGACAAGTATTTCGCGCGCGGCATCCTTCCCAACCTCGCACGGCTCCGCTCGCAAGGCGCCAGCGCCGTTCTCAACTCGATCGAGCCGAGCAGCTCGCCGGTGATCTGGACTTCGATTGCCACTGGCAAGGTTCCCGACAAGCACGGCATCACCTGGTTCGTCCGCTTCCCACAGGGTCCGGGCAAGCCCGTGCCGGTGGACCGGCGCATGCGCAAGACGCAGGCGATCTGGAACATGCTGAGCGGGCGCGGCATGGACGTGGCCGTCGTGGGCTGGTTCGTGACCTGGCCGGCCGAAGAAGTGAACGGCCGCCTGGTCAGCGACATGGCGCATTACGGCGATCTGGACGGCGAATCGTTCCCGCCCTACTTCCTGCGCCAGCTCGCGCCGGTGGAGCAGAGCGAAGCCATCCGGGCGATGGCCTCGTTCATGGACTTTCCCTACGACGCGCGGCGCGCGATCAAGGCTCCGGGCAATGAGCCGCCCGAGCTCGACTATCTCGTCTATGACCGCTTCATCCGCGCTTACACGCGCGATCTCTTCTACCTGCGCGCCACCGAGCGAGTGCTGAGCGAGCCGCCGCTGCCCGACGCCCTGTTCGTGTACCTGCGCGGCACCGACGACGTGCAGCACGGCTTCTGGAAGTTCATGGACCCCGAGCCGTTCGGCAACGTTCCGCCCGATCAGGTGCAGCAGCTGGGCAAGGTGATCGAGAACTACTGGGTCTGGGTCGACAAGCGCGTCGGGGACATTCTTTCGCGCTACAAGCAGCCGCCCATGGTGCTCGTCGTGTCGGACCACGGTGCA
Source organism: Binatia bacterium (assembly GCA_035626675.1). GTDB lineage: Bacteria > Desulfobacterota > Binatia > UBA1149 > CAITLU01 > DASPNH01. Next base: position 73,074 of record DASPNH010000220.1, on the reverse strand, counting down.
GGCCCTGCCGTGGGCAACTTCGGAGTGGACGTTCCCGAGTACCTGCATCTGTCGGGATCGCACCGGCCCGACGGCATCCTGATCGCGAACGGCCCGGGAGTTCGCAAGGGCGTCAAGCTGGACCCGGCCTCGATCATGGACGTGACGCCGACGCTGCTGCACTACCTGCGGCTTCCCGTCGGCGACGACATGGACGGCACCGTGCGAATCGACCTGTTCGAGGACTCGGTTGCCGACCGCGAGATCCAGCGCGTTCCCACCTACGACAAGCCGGGCCAGGCGGCCGGATCGGTGCCGACCCCCATCGAGCCCGCGGTCGAAGGAAAGGTGCTCGAGCACCTTCGCTCGCTCGGCTACATCGAATAGCCGCCCGGAGGCGCACGGCGAGTAGAGGCCGGTAGTGCACGGCGCAATGGTGGAACCGCAGCCGCGCGACGGCTAGGTTTGGCCGGATGATCGGCACAGCGACACGGCTCGGTTCCGCCCTCGCCTCCCTCGCCATGGTCTCGACTTTGTGCGCCTGCGGCGCCGGGCCGGTGCGACCCGAGGACGAGCTGTATCGTGACGCGTCCCTGGCGTTCGAGGCCGAGAACTACAACTCCTCCATCGAAGACTACAAGAAGATGCTCGAGGAGTACCCGTTCTCGGACAAGGCCGAGACGGCCGGCTTCAACATCGCCTACGCCTACTACGTCACCGAGCAGTACCCGCAGGCCATCGAGGCCTTCAGCGATTTCGAGCGCCTGTATCCGGTCAGCCCGCTGCTGCCTTTCGTCAGCTACACCATCGGCATGTGCTATCTCGGCCAGGCCAAGTCCGATGACCGCGATCCGAGCGCGTCCGAAGCGGCTCTTCGCCAGTTCGAGCGCCTGAGCCAGCAATTCCCCAAGTCGATCTATGCGGACCTGGCTCGCTACCGCGCGCAGGAGGCGCGCGAGAACCTGGCGCTGCACGAGCTGGTGGTCGGCGACTTCTATCGCGAGAAGGAACGAGACGAAGCGGCAGCGGCGCGCTACCGCTTCGTACTCAAGACCTACCCGACCACAGAGGCGGCGGCGCGCGCGACGCAAAGGCTCAACGAGATCACGGCCAATCCCTCGCCTCCGCCCAAAGCACCGGAAGATCCCAAAGGTTCCTGATCGCAGCGTGCGCCCGCAAAGCCGCGCGTCACACGCTCCTGCGCAAGCTGCGTGGGCTGCCCTGCCGGTCACGCCGGCGACCGGCGGAGAAAATGGAGACCGAGGTCTCCCGCGTCAGATGGCCAGACGTTTGCGCAGGCGCGAGACCGTATCCTCGCGCACGCCGATGTGGCGCAGATATCCGTCGATGGAGCGCCACCGCACGTCCATGCCCGTGAGCATGTGCATCATGCGCTCGGGCGGACTTCCGAACAGATAGAGCACGGCCGCCGGATCCAGACCGCCGGCCATCAGCTCGTCGCGGTAGCTGCCCGAGATGGGCGCCAGATTGCGCTCGGACTGCGCGTAGTCCTCGACGATGATCTCGTCGGGAACACCGAGGGCACGCAGCAGCACGGCAGCGACCACGCCGGTTCGATCCTTGCCACCGGTGCAATGAAAGACCGTCGGCGGTGCCTGATCGTGGGCCAGATGCTCGAGGAGAGCCTTGATGGTGCCCGCGCCCTGCTCGAGCATCTCGAGGTAGCGGTTCTGCAAATCGATCTTCTTCCAATCGATGTTGGGATCGCCTGGGACCAGCGAGACTTCGACCAGCGGCAGGTGCCGGTGAAAGGGGGAACCGGTGGCGAATTCGCCATCGACGTCCGCGGCCAGCTCGGCGTGGCTGCGAAGGTCGAAGATGCTCCCGATCCGCAGCTCACGAAGCAGCGCCAGGTCGGCCGGCGTAAGACGGCTCAGACGATCGGAACGATAGACGAGGCCCTTGGCCACGCATCGTCCGCCGCTACAGGTCAGGCCGCCGAGATCGCGGAAATTGTACGCGCCTTCCAGAGGAATGAGCCGAGTCAATGCGAAGTCCCCACGAGATCCAGGATCGAGACGGCACTTCGATGACATGCCCGGGCTGCGTAAGGAAGCGCCAAAATATGCGGCGCCCGCGCTGGCCACGGCTCGGTCCAGTTTTGACAGGCCGTATCTGCCCCGTTATAGCGCAGGAACCTTATAGAGAGTGGCTGAGGGATCGGGCCCTGAGACGCCACAGCAACCGGCCGAGCCGCAAGGCTTCGGTGCAGGTGCTAAATCCCGCATTCGCACCGAGACAGGTGATGAATGGAAGATAAGGTCGAGAACTCAGCCCTCTTGCTGAACCTCTTCCTCATCTTCGGAAGAGGTTTTTTTGTATCGAGGAGACGACACCGCCAGACCGCGCATCGTGCTGATCGGAGCAGGAGCGCTCGGCTGCGCCGCCGCGCGCGCGCTGGCGCAAAGCGGAGCCGTCGACCTGACCATGGTCGATGACGACGTCGTCGAGCCGTCCAATTTGCAGCGACAGGTCCTCTACGACGGGGGTGATGTCGGCCGACTCAAGGTCGACGCCGCCGCTGCTCGGCTGAAGGCAAATCTCGGCCTCACCATCACGACCGAGGCGGCCCGCATCGACGCAGCCAATGCCGCGCGCGTCCTGGCCGGCGCCGACGTCGTCATCGACGGCTGCGACGATCCCGACACCAAGTTCCTTCTCAATCGCGTGTGCGTGGCCCTGGGTATCCCGCTGGTCTACGGCGGCGTCGCGCGCACCGGCGGACAATGGATGCTGGTGCGGCCGGGCATCTCCTGCTGCCTCGAGTGCGTGTTCCCCGATACCGGCGACGAGATCGCGCAGGGCTGCTCGGCCCTGGGCATCCTGGCGCCCGTGGCGGGATTCGTCGGCGTCATGCAGGCGCAAAGCGCCCTTGCCGTCGCGCTCGAGCCGCAGCGGGCGACCGCGGGCCGGCTCTTCGTCTACGAGCTAACCGGAGCCCGCCTGCGCCATGTCGACTTCCCGGCTCGCCAGGGCTGCACGTGCCGCGTCGCAGCCAGAACCGTTGCCGATTCCCCAAGGAGATTTGCATCATGAGCTTTACGACAGGCTTGAAGTGCCGTGAGTGCGGCGAGGCGTATCCGTGGAAACCCGTTCACGTTTGCGAGATGTGCTTCGGACCGCTCGAGGTCGAGTACGACTACGACGCCATCGCCAAGGTGCTCTCGCACGAGGTCATCGGGCGCCGGCCGCGCAATCTGTGGCGCTACCAGGAACTTTTGCCCGTGGACGGCGAGCCCAAGGTCGGGTTGCACTCGGGCTTCACGCCGCTGGTCAAGGCGGACCGCCTGGCCAGAGCGCTCGGCGTAAGGGAGCTGTGGGTCAAGGACGACTCCTGCAACCATCCGACGTTCTCGTACAAGGATCGCGTCGTGTCGGTGTCGATCTCGGCGGCGGTCGAATTCGGCTTCGACACGGTCTCGTGCGCGTCGACCGGCAATCTCGCCAATTCGGTCTCGGCGCACGCGGCGCGTGCCGGGCTGCGTTGTTTCATCTTCATCCCCGACAATCTGGAGGCAGGGAAGGTGATCGGATCGGCCATCTACGATCCGATTCCGGTGGCGATCTCCGGCAACTACGACGACGTCAATCGCCTGTGCACCGAGATCGCCGACAAGTACGGCTGGGCCTTCGTCAACATCAACCTGCGTCCGTTCTACACCGAAGGCGCCAAGACCTACGGATACGAGGTGGCCGAGCAGCTGGGATGGAAGCTTCCGCAGCACATCGTCGTGCCGACGGCAGGCGGAACGATCCTGCCCAAGATCGCCAAATCCTTCGAAGAGCTGGTGCGCGTGGGCCTGGTCGAGGAAACGCCGTGGAAGATCTACTCGGCGCAGGCGGCCGGATGTGCGCCGGTGGTGCATTCGATCCACCGCGGCTCGGATCTGATCGAGCCGGTCAAGCCCGACACCATTGCCAAGTCGATCGCGATCGGAAATCCGGCCGACGGCTACTACGTGCTCGGCGCCGTTCGCAAGACCGGCGGCTGGGGCGAGGCCGCCACCGATCAGGAGATCGTCGAGGGCATCCGCCTGCTGGCACGCACCGAAGGGATATTCACAGAACCGGCGGGTGGAACCACCGTGGCCGTCACCAGGAAGCTGATTGAGCAGGGCCGCATTCCGCGCGACGAGTCCATCGTGATCTGCGTGACGGGCAACGGCTACAAGACCCTCGAGGCCGTCCGAGACTCGGTGCCGGTGCCCTACAACATAGGCGCCAGACTCGAAGACTTCGACGCGCTGTACGGGACGCTCGAGCTTCCGGCGGCCGCAGCGGGCGCGGCCTGATGCGTGCCATGGGCCCGCCCTGCCCTGCGCCGCGCGCCACGGGCGTGTTGGGTTGTGCGGGCGCCGATGCTACGCCGTGCGAGCACGAGATCGCCTTCAGGAGGTAATGCCAAGATGTCCGTTCGGGTCAGAATTCCGACTCCGCTTCGCAAGTACACGGGCGGCAAGGACGCCGTTTCCGCCGAAGGAGCTTCGATCGCCGCGGTTCTGGACGACCTGGAAAAGTCGTGTCCGGGTCTGCGCGAACGGATCTGCGAGGCCGACGGCTCGGTTCGCCGCTTCGTCAATCTGTACGTCAACGGCGACGACATCCGTTTTCTCGACAACACCAACTCGGCGGTCAAGGACGGCGATGAAGTCTCGATCGTTCCGGCCATCGCCGGTGGCGCGCCGATCCTGGCCGCTGCGCGCGGTGCCACGTCGAGCTCGCGCGGAGCGCGTCGGTAGCAGCCGATCGTGAGCGGCACAGGACTGTCGGACGCGCGACCGTGCCAGCCCGGCCCCGGGCCGCGCGGCGTCCCGCGTATCGTCGACCTGATCGGCAACACGCCGATGGTGGAGCTGAGCTGCGTGCGCGGCCGCGTTCCCGCAGGCGTGCGCATCCTCGGCAAGGTCGAGGGCTTCAATCCGGGCGGCTCGGTCAAGGCGCGCGCCGCATGGAACATGGTGCGGCGAGGCCTGGCCAGCGGCCAGCTGCGCCCCGGCAAGATCATCCTGGATTCGACTTCCGGCAACACGGGAATCGCGCTGGCGATGCTCGGAGCCGCGCTCGGCTACCCCGTCTCGCTCGTGATGCCCGAGAACGTCTCGCTCGAGCGCAAGCGCGTGCTGGCCGCCTATGGCGCCAACATCGTCTACTCGAGCCCTTTCGAAGGAAGCGACGGCGCCATCCTGCTGTGCCGCGAACTGCTGGCGCAGGACCCGGATCGCTACTTCAAGCCCGACCAGTACAACAACGAGGCCAACGCCGAGGCCCATTACCTGACGACGGGCCCGGAGATCTGGCGTCAGACCGGCGGCAAGGTCACGCATCTGGTCGCCACGATCGGAACCAGCGGAACGGTCATGGGCACCGGCCGCTTCCTCAAGGAATCGAACCCGTCGGTGCAGATCGTCGCCGCCGAGCCCGAAGATGCATTCCATGGCATCGAGGGCCTCAAGCACATGGCCAGCTCCATCGTGCCCGGCATCTGGCATCGCGAACAGGTCGATCGCGTCATCGGCGTGGAGACCGAAGCCTCCTACGACATGGTCTACCAGATAGCCGCCGGCGACGGCCTGCTGCTCGGTCAGTCCTCCGGAGCCGCGGTGCTGGCAGCCATCGAGATCGCCCAGGAGCTGAAAGAGGGATGCATCGCCGCCATCCTGCCCGACTTCGGCGACCGCTATCTGTCCACCAACCTGTGGCTGGGCTGGCGCGACCGGCATCAGCTGGCCTCGAGCAATTGAGGCAGACGTGGCCGTCCATCGCTTCTACCTGACCTACAGCCAGGAACGCATCAAGGATCCCATCATCTACCAGGTGGGAAAGATGTTCCGCGTCGTCACCAACATCCGCGGAGCCTCCATCTCCGATCACATCGGCATCGTCGCGCTCGAGCTCGACGGCCAGATCGACGAGATCGAGAAGGCCGTGGCGTGGATCGCCGACCAGGGCGTCAAGGTCGAGCCCATCGAGAAGAACGTCATCGAGTGAGCGCGTGGCGCTGAGCGACGAGGATATCGAGCGCTACGCGCGACAGGTCGTCATCCCCGGGATAGGAGCAAGTGGGCAGGAACGCCTGCTGCAGGCCACCGTGCTGGTGGTCGGCGAGTCGATTGGTGTCGAGCAGGCCTCGCTGTATCTGCGGGCCGCCGGCGCCGCCGTCACCGGCGACGCCCGCAAGGACCTCCGCGCCGTCGTAGTCGCCGGCGCTTCCACCCTGGATGCCTCGTCGCGACAGGCCGTGCTGCAGTCCGGCTTGCCGGCCTGCTGGTACGAGATCACCGAAGGCGGCTTCGTCGCCGGCGTGCATCCCTTCGCCCCGATGCCCGACCAGGGCCGTGCCCGCCTCGCTGCATCGCCCGCGTTGCTGATGCATCAGGCAGCAGCGTGCGATGCTGCCGCTACTGCCTGTGCGATCATCGTCGGGCTGCCCTATTGCACCGGCCCGCATGAGCTCGACCTCCAACGGCACGAGCGCTGACCGGGCAAGCGGGAACTCGCTGTTGCGTCGAGCGCTGACACGCAAGGCGGGAAGCCCGCTGCTGCGTCGACGCTGTCCCGCGGGAAGCTCGCTGTTGCATCGACGCTGACCCGCAAGGCGGGAAGCTCGCTTGCGTCGAGCGCCCGCGCTGACACGCGAGCGGACGTCTCGGTGTTCCAGTGTCGTGGCTAATTGGACGGTTCCGTAGCCGGTCGCCACGCGCGCCCAGACGCGAGCGAGGTTGGCGACCTCGCCACGGACGTCGGCGAGGGGTGCCGCAAGCTGGGACGTGCGCGACGAAAAGGCTGGCGGCGATCAGGGCCGGACGTTCGGGTTCAGGGCGAGCTCGTAGCCGAAGACCTCGGTCAGCAGGAAGCCGACCAGCGCCAGCGCCGCGAGCATGACGAGCAGCGCGCCCACGGCGATACCGGTAAGCGCGACCAGCGCCGCAAAGCCTGCCGCTCCGATCACGGGCGCCAGGAAGGGCCAGCGGTTGTAGGGGTCGATCGGACGCAGCAGCGTCGACACGCTCGTCGACGTCGCAGATTCGCTGCTCCACGAGAACGCGCCGTCGAATGCGTTGGAAGCGGAGTCGCGCAGCACGCGCAGCAGATCCTCGAAATTCTGTTCCACGAAGATCCTATTCGCTCGGCTTGGCGGCCTGCGAGGGATGCGGCACCGCCGCCTCCTGCGCCTTCTCGACTTTCTCGACGGGTGCCTTGGATCCCTGCCTGCCTCGCCCGGTACGTGCACTGCGACCTTTGGGTTCGGCCGCGGCTTCCTTGGCACCGATCGTGATGATGAGCGTACCGTCGGGGCCGCGAGGACCTCCGAGCAGCACCACCGAACCCTGCTCCAGCTTGATGTCGGTATTGATCAGCGGGCGATTGCCCTCGTTCAGCAGCACGTGCATGCGCAGGTGATCGGCTGTGTGGTCACGCGTGGTGATGTGAAGATAACGGTCGTTGGGCAACTCGATGCCGCACTGGTCGCCGTTGCCCTTGACCAGACGCGACTCGCTTCCGACCAGACGGTAGCTCTTGAAGCGCAGCGACCGAAGCTCGCTGCGCAGATCGACCAGCTTCGGATCGAAGTTGCGGGACTGGTTGGAGGCCAGGACCGTGGAGATGGTGATGACGGTTCGCGGTTCGCCGCCGGAGGCCCCGGTGGCGAACGTGGCGGCCAAGGCCGCCGCCATCGCGACCCGAGCCGCCGAAATCATCTTCCGAAATCCACGTTCTCGATTGGCGTGCGGTTCTCCACCCAGATGACGCGGGCATTGGTCTTGGGATGGACCCAGGTCGAGACCATGTGGCCGGGCGCCGCTTCGATCGCGTCCACGCCGGTACCTTGCCGCGTGAAATCGGACGCGTAGTCCGAAGATGCCAGGGCCACGGTCGACTCGATGGGCTCGGGCTTCTCTGCCAGCCGCACCGGAGCCTTGACCGGGCTCAGGATGGCCACCAGCATCGCTGCGGCTGCAGCCGACACGCTGGCTGCAGCACCGAAGCGCCACGCCGCCGTAGCCACGCGCGATCGGCCCGCGCCGCCGCGTCGTGCGGCAACGGAAGGCGCGCGCTCCGCGCCGCGGCGATCGTACGTGACGGGGCGCGACGGACGCGCCGCCGGACGATCGGCATCGAGCGCGGCGTGGACCGAAGAGGCGAGATCAGAAAAGTCGACGGCCGTGGTCACTTCTGCCACGGCCGTCGAAAGAAGTATCCTGGTCTGTTGCCAGCGGGTCACCGAGCGGTCGCACGGCTTGCAACACGCCAGATGCGCGCGAGCGGCGGCAGCCTCGGACTTGTCGAGAAGACCGTCTACGTAACGGTCGAAAGATTCTTCGAACTGGATACAGGTCATCAACGGAGAGGCTCCTACACGCGTCGTCAGGCCAAGGTCACATCATCTCCTGCAGACGCGCCTGCAATTTCTTGCGCGCGTAGTGGAGACGACTCATCACTGTTCCCATGGAGCACTGCAGGACTTCGCTGATTTCTTCGTAGGAAAGGCCGTCGATCTCGCGCAGAAGTATGACCGCGCGGTGGTCGGGCGTCAAACTTTCGATCGCCTCGAAAATCTTCTGCCCCAGCTCGCGACTACGGACCCGATCGAAAGGATCGGTTCCGACGATTGCCGACCCGCGGCCCACCGATTCCTCGGTGTGTGCCACGCCCTCGTCGAATTCGACCGAGGGACGCTTGCCTTCACGGCGCTGGTGGTCGATGGCCAGGTTCATCGCGATACGGTACAGCCACGTGTAGAACGACGAATCGCCTTTGAACGAGTCCAGGCTCCGAAAGACTCGTACGAAGGTCTCTTGAATGATTTCTCTCGCATCATCCGGGTTCCGGACCATGCCGACGACAACGCCGAGAAGTCGGCGCTGATATCGCTGTAGGAGAACGTCAACCGCTTCCCGGTCCCCGGCTCGGGCCCGTTCCACGAGTTCGCCGTCAGTCGGCTCCACACGCCGTTCTCCATGGTCCTGGGCCATAGACGGGACCCTGCCCAGGCATATTCAGCGAGGACTGGGAGTAACTCCGCTCTCGATCGAAGATTTCTACCGGTCTCAATGGGCCTCGGCCCAGCTCCGGCCGCTGCCCACGTCCACGACGACGGGCACCAGCAGGCTGGCTGCGCCGGCCATGGTTTTCGCTACCAGCGCGCAGGCATCTTCCACCTGATCGGCAGGGCATTCGACTAACAATTCATCGTGAATCTGTAAAACCAGCCTGGCGGCCAGCCTGCTCGCCCGAAGGCCCTGATCCAGCCCGACCATGGCGCGCTTGATGATATCGGCGGCGCTCCCCTGGATTGGGGTATTGGTCGCCACCCGCTCGGCGAGCTGTCGTCGCCCGCCGTGCTCACTGGCGATGTCGGGCAGGTAACGACGTCTTCCGTAGAGCGTGGCAACGAAGCCGTTGGCATGGGCGTGCTCGAGCATTCGCCCGTAAAAACGCTTCACTCCCGGGTAGCGGTCGAAGTATCGCTTGATGTAGTCCTCGGCCTCGGCGCGGGTGATGCCGAGCTCGCGTGACAGGCGCACCGGCCCCATCCCGTAGACGATCCCGTAGTTGACCACCTTGGCATCGCGCCGCATCGACGGCGTGACCTGGTCCGGCTCCAGGTCGAACAGCTCGGCCGAAGTGGCCGTGTGGATGTCGAGCCCGCTGCGAAACGCTTCGATCAGGGCCGGGTCCTCCGAGAGATGGGCCAGGACCCGCAGCTCGATCTGATTGTAGTCGGCCGAGATCAGCCGGCAGCCCTCGGGGGCGGTGAAGGCGGCGCGGATCTGGGCGCCTTCCTCGGTCCGGATCGGGATGTTCTGGAGGTTGGGGTCGCTCGAGGACAGGCGGCCGGTCGCGGCCACTGTCTGGTTCAGGCGCGTATGGATCCTCCCCTGCCCGTCCACCATGCGTCCGAGCGCGTCCACGTAGGTGGACTTGAGCTTGGACATTCCGCGGTACTCCAGCACCAGGGCCGGCAGCGGATGCAGCGGCGCCAGCAGCTCGAGCGAATCGCTGTCCGTCGAGGGCCCGGTCTTGGTGGTCTTGATCCCTTTGACCGGCAGGCCCAGGCGCGTGAACAGCACGTCGCGCAGCTGGACCGGCGACAGGATGTTGAACTCGCATCCCGCCGCTTCGTAAACGCGCAGGACCAGCGCGGTCATGCGTTCCTCGAGGCTCCTGGACATGCGCGCCAGGCTGCCCGTGTCCAGCAGCATCCCGTAAGCTTCCATGCCTGCGAGAATCCCGAGCAGCGGATGCTCGAGATCGCGATAGAGCACCATCTGCTCGCGACCGGTCAGCTGCGCTTCGAGGATTCCGGCCGCACGCCGCACCTGATCCAGCGCGGCGTCGCCGTGGGCCGGCTCGGCCGGCTGCTCGTGCAGGAACCGTCGCACGACGTCGAAGCGGCTGTGATCACCGGCTTCGGGATCGCACAGATACGAGGCCAGCCCGAGGTCGAGACCCTGCATCCCGGCCGCGGCGCCGAGCTCGCGCGCAAGGTCCTTCAGATCGAAGCCGATCAGGGACGCACCGGCGTGCGCCAGTCCGAGCGCGGCCTCGCGCGCCGCCTCTTCGCCATGGACGCGGACGATGGTCTCGCCCGCAGCCATCGTCAGCGCCCATTGGTCGAGCGCGCCGCGCGACCACGCCACCAGCAGCGGCCCATTGCCGAGCTCCTTCCAATGACCCGTCGCTTGCGGCGCCGGCTGTGCTCCCTGCTCGGCCCGCGCCGCCGCTTCGGCCGCGGCGCGCGCGCGGCTGCCACGCCGCGGCGGCGCGGATATCGGATCTTGCGCCTGGAGCCTCAGGACCTCGCCGGGCGCCGCGCGTGTGCTTGCCAGTGCGCCCATGCGCTGGACCAGGCGCGGCATCTCGAGTTCCTCGGCCAGCCGCTGGAGCTCATCGGTTGCCAGAGCGCCGATCTGCAGCTCGTGGGGCTCGACATCCACGGGCACGTCGCTGCGCACCTTGGCCAGGTCTCGGCACAGGCGGGCAAGATCGGCGTTCTCCTCGATCTTCTTGCGAACGCCGGCCGCGCCGCGAAGTCCGGGCACCCGCTCGATCTCCTCGCTGCGCTCGAGCATGACGTCGATGGAGCCGAAGTGCGCGATCAGGCAGCCGGCCGTCTTGGCGCCGATGCCCTTGATGCCCGGGATGTTGTCGGAGGAGTCGCCCATGAGCCCGAGGACGTCGGGCACGGCAAGGGGCGGAACGCCGAACTTCTCGATGACCTCTTTCTCCGTGATGCGCCCCTCGCGCATCGGGTCCAGAAGCGAGATCGAGTCGGTCACGCATTGCATCAGGTCCTTGTCGGCGGTGACCAGGATGACGTCGTAGCCGGCTTCCTCGTACCGGCGCGCCAGCGAGGCCAGGATGTCGTCGGCCTCGAACCCTTCGCGGTCCAGCACGGGAATCTGCAGGGCCGCGATCAGACGGCGGACGTAGGGGAACTGCACCTGCAGGTTCTCGTCGGGAGCCAGGCGATTGGCCTTGTACTCGGGGTAGAGCGTCTGGCGGAACGTATCGCGCGTGGTGTCGAAGCAGCATCCCATCAGGCAGGGCTTCTGCTCGCGGATCAGCTTTTCGAGCGTGGTGGCCACGCCGTGGACCGCGTTGGTGGGAAGGCCCTTGGCGGTACTGAGCGGCGGCAGTGCGTGGTAGGCGCGAAAGATGAAGTAGCTCGTGTCCAGCAGGTAGACGCAGCGCTCCGGAGGTCTGGGCACGCGCAACGGTCGGCCAGTAGCGCGCCGGATGCAAACATTGACAGCTCGTTTTGCCGTGTTTAGATGGCCGCCGTCGTGGGCCGTCTGCCCATGATCATCAACGCATGATCGAAGTCGCGAATCTGACGAAGACCTACGGGTCCATCACGGCGGTGGATGGTCTGTCCTTTACGGTGCCGACCGGACAGGCCGCCGGCTTCCTGGGGCCCAACGGGGCCGGCAAGACGACCACCATGCGCATCATCACCGGCTTCATGCCGGCGACGTCGGGGACGGTGAAGGTGGACGGCTTCGACGTCTTCGAGGATTCCTTCGAAGTGCGCCGCCGCATCGGCTACCTGCCCGAGACCCCGCCGCTGTACCTGGAGATGACCGTGCGCAGCTACCTGCGCCACGTCGGCAAGCTCAAGGGCATCGCACGCGCGCACCTCGTCTCGGCCGCCGACCGCGCCATCGAGGAGTGCAGCCTGGAACAGGTGGCCGGACGCCTGTGCGGACACCTCTCCAAGGGATATCGCCAGCGCGTCGGTCTTGCGCAGGCGCTGATTCACGAGCCCGCCGTGCTGATCCTGGACGAGCCCACCATCGGCCTGGACCCGGCCCAGATCATCGAGATCCGGGCGCTGATCCGGCGCCTGGCCACCGAGCGCACCGTGATCCTGTCCACCCACATCCTGCCCGAGGTGGCGCAGATCTGTCAGAAGGTGGTCATCATCAATCAGGGCCGAATCGCGGTGGAGTCGAACATCGCCGACCTGGTGCGCGACCGCACCCTGGAACAGGAATACATGCGGCACGTCAGCGGCGAACAGGCTGCGGCCGCCCGCGAAGCTGCGGCAACGGGAGCCGTCTGAGATGCGCAACGTTGCCGCCATCGCCTGGCGCGACATCCGCGCCGTCTTCGTCTCCCCGATCGCCTATGTCGTGCTGACGGGCTTTACGCTGCTGTCGGGCTGGTTCTTCTTCAACATGCTGGCGCAGTTCAACCGCCTGGTCGCGCAGTACTCGATGCTGCAGGGCATGGACACGACCTGGCTGAACCTGAACGACGCCGTCATCACCCCGCTCCTCCACAACATGCTCGTGGTCCTGCTGATCGTCATTCCCATGATCACGATGCGCAGCTGGTCGGAGGAGAAGGGCGCGGCGACCTTCGAGCTGCTCTTCACCTCGCCGGTGCGTGTCGGCGAGATGGTGCTCGGCAAGTATCTGGCCGGCGCGGCGCTGGTTACGCTCATGCTGGCGCTGGCGATGATCTTCCCGGGCCTGCTGTTCTTCTTCGGCAATCCCGAATTCGGCATGACGGCGGCCGGCTTCCTCGGCCTGTACCTGACGGCGCTGGCGTTCGTGGCCGCGGGCAACTTCACTTCCTCGCTGACCTCGAACCAGATCATCGCCACCATCAGCGCCCTGGTGATCCTGCTGCTCCTGTTCGTCATCTCCTGGCCGGCAGAAGGCGCCAGCGACACCGTGCGCGGGGTCCTGACCTACCTTTCGGTCACCGAGCACTTCCGCAACATGGCCAAGGGCACGCTCGAAACTCGCGACTTCGTCTACTTCTTCAGCCTGATCGCGACTTTCCTGTTCCTGACCCACCGCGCGGTGGAATCGAATCGGTGGAAGTAGTGGGCAAGCGCGCTCCCATCCTCGGCATCGTCGGCCTGATCTTCATCCTGTTCGGCGTCCTCGAGCACTGGATGACGATGATGCCCCAGCAGGGCCTGTTCGATTTCGGCTGGTTCGCGCTCGCGCACATCCTGGCCGGCGTCGTCTGCATCATCTGGTACCTGTCCTCGGGCAGCGGATCGCTGCTCGAGTTCGTCCAGCGCCGTTCCACCCGCTACGGCACCAACGCGGTCGTCTACTCGCTGGTGTTCGTGGCGGTGATCGGCATGCTCAACTTCCTGGCGGTGCGCTACAACAAGCGCTGGGACCTGTCGTCGGCGGCGGTCAACAGCCTGACGGATGCCTCGCGCCAGGTGCTCGACAAGATCGACGGCGAAGTCGAAGTGCTGGCCTTCGTCGGCCCCACCGACAAGGACTTCGTGCGCGAGGTTTCGGAGACCTACGGCTACTACACCGACAAGGTGAAGTGGAAGATCATCGATCCGCAGGTCAGCCCCGAGATCGCGCAGCGTGAGCTGATCGCGTCCATCCCCACCATCAAGATCAAGCACGGCGAGCGCAACACCACCGTCAACAAGATCGACGAGGAAGCTATCACCAACGGCATCCACAAGGTGGTCAGCAGCGAGCAGAAGAAGGTCTATTTTCTGGAGGGCCACGGCGAGCCTTCGCTCGAGGACAAGCAGGGTCCGGGCGGCATGGGCATGTTCGCCGACACGCTGCGCAACCAGAACTACGAGGTCGCAAGCCTGTTCGCCGCCGAAAAGCCCATTCCCGACGATGCTGCGGCGATCGTGGTCAGCACGGGCAACCGCGACCACTTCCCCGCCGAGATGGCGCAGATCAAGGAGTATCTGAAAAAGGGCGGCAGCGTGCTGCTGCTCCTGGAGCCGCAAAAGGATCCGGAGCTCGTCACGTTCGCGCGCAGCTTCGGAACGCTGATCGGTGACGACGTGATCCTCGACCAGCAGATGCGCCTGTTCCAGGGCGTCACCGTCGGCGTCGATGCCGTCGTCACCGAGTACGGCAAGCATCCGTCCGTGGCGGCGATGACGGATCGGACGCTGTTCACGCTTGCGCGCTCGACGGCCCCGGCGCCCAACCCGGTGCCGGGCATCAAGCTGGATCCTCTGGCCTTCAGCTCGGCGGCGAGCTGGGCCGAAACCGATGTTGCCGGCGTGTTCGAGCGCGGCGAGGCCGAGCTTGCGCAGGGACAGGACACGCCCGGCCCGATTCCGCTGGCGGTGGCCGGCGGCGGCGCGGCCAGCGCCCTTGGCGGCCCGCCCGACAAGCAGTTCAAGGTCGCGATCTTCGGCGACACCAGCTTCCTGACCAACCAGTACCTGCGCCAGCTCTACAACGACGCGCTCGGGCAGGGCGTGATCGGATGGCTCGCCGGCGAAGAGGAGCTGATCTCGATCGCTCCGCGCGTCGTGCGCGCATCGCGCGCCTACCTCGACGAGGACGCGGCCCGGTCGGTGTTCTATCTGTCGGTGCTCGTGCTTCCCGAGCTCATCCTGCTGGCGGGCATCGCCGTCTGGTGGAGGCGCTCCTCGCTGTGAGCTTCGTGCGCACGCTCCTGGTGGCTCTGGTCGCGGTCGGCCTCGGCGCCTGGATCTACCTGTACGAAGCACCCAGGCTGGAGCAGGAATCCAAGGGCGATCACGTCGTCGCGTTCGACACCGCCCGAGCATCGCACGTCCTGCTCACCTATCCCGACCAGACGAAGATCGAGCTGAAGAAGGAAGGGGCCGATTGGAAAGTCGTCGCGCCCATCACGGCAAGCGCCGACAACGACGCCGTCGACCGCTTCCTGGACGGCGTACGCGACACCGTCGTGGAGCGACGTCTGAAAAAGGACGAGATCGAGAGCCTGGCGGCCTATGGACTGGACAAGCCCGCCGGAACGCAGGGCCGCCTGGAAGTCACGCTCGAGGATGGCACCAAGCTTGTGCCCGTGATCATCGGCAACACGACGCCGGTCGATCATTTCGCCTTCGCGCGTCTGGAAGGCAGCGACGAAGTGCTGGTGACGCCCCTTCTGATCCACACCACCATCAAGAAGACGCCATTCGACTTCCGCAAGAAGAAGCTCTTCGAGGTCCAGCCCGACCAGATCGGACGCATCAGCATCCACGCAAAGGACGAACGCATCGAGCTCGAGCGCGGCGGCGAGAAGAAGTGGAACCTGGTGCTGCCCAAACCCGACGCGGCAGATCCGCAGGCAGCCGAATCGATCGCCGGCGCCTTCGATACCATCGATGCACTCGCCTTCCTCGAAGGCCCCGATGTCGATCCCGCCAAGCTCGGGCTGGCAGAGCCGACGCTGACGGTGACCGCGCATCTGACCAGCGGCGAGAAAGTCGGCTTCAAGCTCGGCGCCGAGGCTCCCGACCAGCCCGCGGGCCTGTATCTTCAGCGCACCGGCGACGGCCAGATCGCCAAGGTCCCGGACTGGGTGCCGCAGAAGTTCGGCGCAAGCTCCGCCGACCTGCGAAGCCGGGCGGTCACGACGTGCAAGCCCGACGACGTCGTCAGGATGACGTTCGTGCAGCCGGCCGATACCTACACGCTGACGCGCGAGGGCCCGGGCAAGGCCTGGACGATGGACCCGCCGCCTGCCCAGGGGCAGACCATCAAGCAACGGATCGTCGACAATCTGCTGCGCGGTCTCGTCGACATGAAGGGCGACCACATCGCCGGTGATGCCGCCGATGACGCCGAAAGGGCTCGCTTCGGACTGGACGCGCCAGTTGCCAAGGTCGAGCTGGCCACGAAGTCCGCGCCATGCGGAATCATTTCGGCGGCCAAGGCGGCGGCAGCGCAGCCGGACACCGCAGCGCACGCAGATCAGGCTGGCGAGGCTTCCAATGCGGAGGCGGGATCAGGCAATCGCGCGGCGGGCGCGGACGCACCGACTGTGGCCACCGGCCAGCCCGCCGATGCCGCTTCCGGCGACGCCGAGCTCGCTCGCAAGGCGGTCATGGATGCGCTCGGCGATCGTTCCTCGGCGCCGCCCTCGGACGAAGGTGATGCGCCGCCGCCCGCAGCGCCATCGGTCCCGCCGCCGCGCTACTATCTGCAGGGCCGTGATCGCACCGCGGTCGTGACGGCCGGCGAGCACCTGTACTCGCGGCTTGCCATGAAACGCAGCGAGCTTCTCGACGAGCCTGGACCGGCGCCGGCCGCCGGCAAGACCGATCCGGATGCCACGGCCCCTGCCCCTCCCGCCGCCCAGTAGAATCGCCGCGGCTTCCATCGCCATGACGGCTGCCGATCGCTAGAATCGCGCGGTCGCGCCGCAGGGCGGGACTGCCCATGGCAAACGACAACGAGCAGAAGAGTTTCCAGGGCGGCCAGCGCGCCGCACGGCGGCTTCGCCGCATCGGCCTCATGCTGTCGGCAGCCGTCGTGCTCGCCGGCATCTCGGCCATCGCCAGCAATCCTCCCCTCGACATGGTCACTTCGATCCGCAACGCCGTCTTCGACGGCTATCAACGCTCGGCGCCTCGTCCGTACCAGCCAGCGCCGGTCCGCATCCTCGATATCGACGAAGAGAGCCTGGCGCGTCTCGGCCAGTGGCCATGGCCGCGTACGCGCATCGCCGAGATCGTCTCGCGCCTTCGCGAGCTCGGCGCCGCATCGATCACCTTCGACATCCTGTTCGCCGAGCCGGATCGCCTATCGCCGCGCCAGCTCGTTTCGGAGTGGGCCGAGCGCGACGACGTTCGAGCGGTGCTTTCCCAGCTTCCCGACAGCGACGACGTGCTGGCGCAGGAGCTCGCGCGCGGCAACGCCGTCACGGCGTTCGCATTGACCGAAGGCAGCGGTCCGGAGCGGCCGCCTCTGGAGAAGGCGCGCTACGTGCGCATCGGCAGCGAAGGTGCGCTTCCCATCAGTCATCATCGCGGCGCCGTGGCCACGCTGCCGCAGCTGGAGGCGGCGGCTGCGGGAAACGGCGCGATCAATTTTCAACCCGACCGCGACGGAGTGGTGCGGCGCGTCCCGCTGCTGCTGGAGATGGGCGCAAAGACCTATCCGAGCCTGATCGTCGAGGCCCTGCGAGTCGCCAGCGGTGAGGGCAACATCGCCGTGCTGACGGCGCCCGGCTCCTCCGCCAGCACGGCCAGCCTGACCGGCCTGCGCATCGGCAAGCATCTGCTCCCGACCGACTCGACCGGACGCATGCAGGTCTACCTGACGCGGCCGATGCCCGAGCGATACGTGCCCGCATGGAAGGTGCTGGCGGGCCAGGCCGAGGATCTCGTGCCCAAGGACGCGATCGTCTTCCTGGGTTCTTCGGCCACGGGGCTGATGGATCTTCGATTCAGTCCGCTCGGCGAAACGCTGCCCGGGGTCGAGATCCATGCGCAGCTCGTCGAGCAGATCCTGCACAAGGTGTACTCGAGCCGGCCGGATTGGGCGCGCGGCACCGAGGTGCTGCTGGTGGTGCTGAGCTGGCTCGGCATGCTGGCGGTCGGCAATCAGCCTCGCGTCCTGCCGCTGGCCTTGGTGACGTCGCTCGGCGTGCTGCTGGCGTTCAGCGTGTCCTGGCAGGCCTGGAACCTGAGCCTGCTGCTGGTGGATCCGGTCACGCCGTCGGTGACCGTCCTGGCCGCTTTCCTTGCCTACGTCGTGCCGCGCCAGCTCGCCACCGAATCCGAGGAACGCTGGATCCGCAGCGTCTTTGCCAACTACCTCTCGCCGAACCTGGTCGAGCACCTCATCCGCAATCCCGCCGAGCTGCGCGTGGGCGGCGAGCGCCGCGAGTGCTCGTTCGTGCTGACGGACGTCCAGGGCTTCACGACCGTGGTCGAAAACAGCGATCCCGCGGCGCTCACGCAGGTGATCAACGATTATCTCGACGGCATGGTCAGCATCGCCTTCTCACACGATGCCACGTTGGACCGCATCGTCGGCGATGCGGTGGCCATCATGTTCTCGGCGCCAGTGACGCAGCCCGATCACGCGCAGCGCGCCGTCGAGTGCGCCCTGGCGATGGATGCGTTCGCGAGCAAGTACGCGCAACGCTGCCAGGCGCAGGGCATCAAGTTCGGCCATACTCGCATCGGCGTGAACACCGGTGAAGTCGTGGTGGGAAACTTCGGCGGCAGCACGCACTTCGATTACCGGCCGCTCGGCGATCCCATCAACACCTGCGCGCGGCTGGAGACGGCCAACGGGCAGCTCGGAACGCGCATCTGCATCAGCGCCGCCACCGTGGCGCAGTGCAAGAAGGAGGTCGCGCTGCGGCCGGTCGGCAGCCTGCTCCTGAAAGGCAAGACGCGCGGCGTCGAAGTGTTCGAGCCGCTCCATGCCGAAGCCAACGGCGCGGCTCCGGCCGATGCCTACAAGCAGGCGTTCGACCTGCTCGAGAGCGGCGGCGACGGTGCGCTGCACGCGTTCCGCACGCTCGCCGAGCAGCATCCCGATGACGGGCTGGTCACGTTCCACCTTCGCCGCCTGGAGCGCGGCGAGCACGGAACGCTGATCGTGTTCACGGAGAAATAGGATCCGCTTCTACTCGGTGCGCCACAGGCTTGCGACGTTCAGGTCGGGGGCTTCGGCGATGAGATCTTCCCTGCCTTTCGCGGCCCGGGTCTTCCATCCTCTGCCTCGGCCGATGGCGTCGCGCCATGCCGCGTTGAAGACGCGGGTCTCGCCACTGTGGACGAGCCACGAGATCACGGCCGCCGCCTGCAGAAGGTGCGTTCGGCGAGCTCGGCATACGCCGTTTGCGCGGAGAGACTGAGCTCGTGGAAGCGCGGGGCCATCGTAGTTGTTATACGTTTTCAGAAAACGTCTAACAACGCTCGGTCCTGCTCAGGGCATCGACTCTGCCAGTTCCTCACTCGATAGCCGGCCCGCTTTTGGTGTCATTTCCACGTCGATGCGCTGCCGATACCCTTTGCCCCAATCGACTGGGAGATCGAGAGGTTCATAACCAGGCGCACGAAATCTCAACCAGGGCGCGTCGTAGTGGTTGTCCTTGTTGATGACGTAACGGCCGTTGAAATCCGTACGCCTGACACCGTGGCCAAGCGTCACAGCGCAGTTCGGTCCTATGACCTCTTTGGTGCTCGCGTCTGTGACGACGCCGGAAATGCGCGCCGCGCATCCTGAGAGCATCAGCGCGATGACGAACGCGGATATCCTTCCCCGCATCAGCGAATCATCACCTCGACGCGCCGGTTCCGTGGCTCGCGCACGCCGTCGGGCGTCGGGATGATCGGACGCTCCTCGCCGTAGGAGTGCAGGTCGATCTTCATGATGTCCATGCCTGCGTTGACCAGGATGCTACGCACCTTGAGGGCCCGCGCGTACGCCAGGGCGTCGTTGGTGCGGGCGTCGGCGAACAGATCGGTGTGGCCTTCGACGTCGGCATCCGGAGCGGGGCGGGACCGCACGGCGTCCACCATCGCCTCGACCGTCGGTTTCGACTCTTCGGTGAGCTCGACGTTGTCCTGCTCGAAGTAGAGCGTGAAGTGCTCGGGCCGGTCGGGCATGGCACCGAAGGCGCGCGCGAACACTTCCTGGAGCTTGTCCAGCTCGACCCGCCAGGGCTTGCTGGGAGCCCGGTTGGCGCGATTGATGGTCGTGGCGCTGCCGGCGCTGTCCAGCGTCCGGTCGCCCTTCTCAGTGCTGACAGTTACCTGGCCTGTGCCGCCCTCGGGGTTCTCGAGCAAGACGACGTAGTTTTTCGGGGCGCAGGCCGAGGCGCAGAGCGCCACGGCCAGCACCCAACCCGACAAGGACGGCTTGTGCATGCGTTCTCAGCTTTCCGACTTCTCGGTGACTTCCGCGAACTTCTGGCCCGGAGCGACCTTGACCACGAAGTGCGTGCCGCGCAGTCCGATGACGCCCGTCGGCGTGACCACCGAGACCGTTTCGGGAGCCATCTTGCCGATCAGGCCCGATACGAAGTCCAGGGTACCTTGCGAAACGCGCGCGATCAGGCCCAGTTGCTGGTCATGCGGAGCGTAGGCGTAATCGTCGAGCGACAGGACGGTGTCGGGTCCGGCGGCCAGGGTCGTCCCGTCTTTGAGGGTGATGCCGAGAGAGCTCTCGGCCGTGGTCTTGATGGTGTCGTGTTCGAATACAGCATCACCGACCGCGATCGGTCTTTCCTGGCCGTCACGGACGACCGAGGTCGTGCCGGTGGCAGTCTTGACGTAGCCGATAGGCTCGGCCGCCTGAACGGGAGCTGCCACCAAGAGCAGCAGGGCAAAAATCATCGTCGATCGCATCGGAGCCTCCTTTCGGCTCGCGCCTTTGCGGCGCGGTGCCGGACGGACCTTGGCCCTGCCCGGCCTGAGCGCCGTCTCGCAACCGGCGCTTCGCTGAACCACCCATACGACCTATAGCCGTACCCGAAGACTTGGCCAAGGGCCGCGACACACCTACCATGGATAAGCGCGGGCGTGGGCGGCCTGCAGTACGGGGGAGGAGCTAGTCGATGAGAGACAGGGAATCGGGCGGAGGACGGGGCGGGGACCTGGAGCGTCTCTCCATTCATCACCCGCTGGCCACATATCTGGAAGAACTGCACCGCCGCCACGCCGGTTGCGCCGATGGCGAGGTCGCCAGCTACATTCCCGAGCTGGCTCGGGCCAATCCAGGCCATTTCGGCATTGCCCTGGCCACCATCGACGGGCAGGTCTACGAGGCCGGCGACAGCCGCGTGCCCTTCTCCATCCAGTCCATCTCCAAACCGTTCGTCTACGCCCTGGCCCTTCACGATGAGGGTCTGGAGCGCGTCCTGCAGAAGATCGGTGTCGAGCCGACGGGGGACGCCTTCAACTCCATCAGCCTGCATCAGGACACGGGGCGCCCGTTCAACCCGATGATCAACGCCGGAGCGATCGCGTCCACCGGCCTGATCCGCGGCAAGGACGAGGCAGAGAAGATGGAGCGGATCCTGGAGATGTTCTCGCGCTGCGCCGGGCGCCGCCTGACCATCGACGAGACCGTCTACCATTCCGAGCACGACACCGGATACCGCAACTTCGCCATCGGCTACATGCTTCGAAACTTCGGCATCGTCGGCTCGGCGCCCGAGCCGGTGCTCGACCTGTATTTTCGGCAGTGTTCCATCGAGGTGACCTGCCGGGACCTGGCGATCATGGCCACGACCCTGGCCAACGGCGGCATCTGTCCGATGACGGGCGAGACCGCCATCGATGCCGCCTACGTTCCGCGCGTGCTCAGCGTCATGGCCACCTGCGGCATGTACGATTATGCCGGCGAATGGATCTACCGCATCGGCATGCCTTCCAAGAGCGGTGTCGGCGGCGGCATCATCGGCGTGCTGCCCGGCCACATGGGCATCGCCGTGTTCTCGCCGCCGCTGGATGCGCGCGGCAACAGCGTGCGCGGCATCCGCGTCTTCAATGATCTGTCCGAGGATTTCGGCCTCCACCTGTTCCAGGCGCCGAGCCCCGTCAAGTCGGTGGTCCGACGGCGCTTCGATGCCGCCTCGGTGGCCTCCAAGCGAATCCGCCGGCGCGGCGACGCCAACGCGCTGGCCGAGCACGGACATCGCATCGTCGTCTTCGAACTGCAGGGCGAGCTGACGCTGTTCTCGGTAGAGCGCGTCGTGCGAAACATCCTGACGCTGTCCGAGGAGGTCGACTACCTGATCATCGACTTCAAGCGCGTCTTCGGTGCCGACCGTCCCGCGCTGGACCTGTGGATGACGTTCCTCGACAGCATCGAGGGCAGCTACAAGGAAGTGATCCTGACCGAGCTCGACAGCAACGCGGCGCTGGCTGCCTATTTCGAGCTCGCGCTGGAGAACAAGCCGCCCTCCTCGGTAGGCATCCTGCGCGAAGCCGATGCTGCGCTGGAACTGTGCGAGAACCGCCTCTTGCAGGAAGTCGGCAGCGCCACCGATCCCGGCGCCACCGTCGAGCTGGACGAGTTCGAGATCTGCGATGGGCTGGACGAGTCGCGCATCGAAACGCTGCGGAGCTATCTCGAGAAGCGCACCTACAAGCAGAGCGAGATGATTTTCGAGATGGGCGACGACGCCAATGCCCTCTACTTCCTGACGCGCGGCCAGGTCAGCGTCACCATCGACGTGCTGCCCGGGACTTCCAAGCGCCTGACCACCTGCACACCCGGGATGCTGTTCGGCGAGATGGCCATCCTGGAGCGTCGTCCTCGCTCGGCCGCCGTGCGCGCCGACACGAACGCGGAATGCTACCTGCTGTCGATGGAGAACTTCGATCGCCTCACCGAGGCCCATCCCGATCTCAAGGCCAAGCTCATGGAGAATTTCGCGCGCGCCCTCTCCTTGCGCGTGCGGCGGCTGACCGAGGAAGTGCGAACGCTCAGCGAGTAGCTTGCACGCGAGCCGGCGTGTGGCCGACCGCCTGCCCGAAGGCCTTTTTCAGGCAGATTTCTCATTGTCGATGCAATTAGTTGCGGCCATAATCCGCGCGCGCGTGGATCGCCTCGCGCGCCGTGGGAGGGAACCTTGAAGCTTTTTCGTGCCGCCGCCGCAGCAGCCCTGGGTTGCATCGCGATTGCCCCACAGCCCGCCTGGTCGCACGCGACCTACAACGTAACCGGCTACGGTGCAGGAGTGGGCGGAAGCGCCAACGGCGCCGATGGGGCGCTGCCGCCGACCTGGACCAACGGCCCTGTCGAGTACGTGGGTAGCCTGCCCGTGCAATGGTACCTGGGCATGCACGCCAACCCGGGCGTTCGCATCATCCAGTCCGGCGCCGGCGTCGCGCCTCCCTCGGGCAGTCTTCTGGCCCAGCTCAACGAGTACAACGTCCTGAACGAGCCCGACCTGGCAACCGACCGCGTCCTGGCCGTCGGCGGCAAGTCCTGGAGCGATCCCGAGAACGACAATCAGGGATGGGGACACGGCCTCGACTACGGCATCGTCCACATCACGCCGCTGGAAACCATTCTTGCCGATGGGCCGGTCAAGATGACCATCACGCTTCAGGACGATCCCTCCGACGCGGTCTCGCCGCGCCTGGCGTTCGCGCTCTACTCGGGATGGGACACCGGCAGCTCCTCGGTTCGCCATCAGACGTTCGTCACCAGTCCGGCGCCGCTTGCCAGCAACCCGCTCGGCTCGACTGGATTATCGCTCATCGACTACGTGGTCTCTCCCGCACCCGGCATCGCCGTCAGCCTGACCCTGGACCTGGATGCCGAGCACCTCGGGCAATACACGATCTTCGTCGGCGCCCAGGGCGGCGTGACCGGACAGTACATGCTGTCGCTGTCGCTCGAGTCCGACGATTCCCTGGCCACCTGCGAGGCCGCCCTCGCCGACACCGACCAGGACGGCGTCCTGGACGCTTTCGATGATTGCGACACCGGCGACGCCCTCGAGGTGGATGCCAGCGGCTGCTCGCGCGAAGAGTTCTGTGCGTCCTTCGACGCCAACACCCTGCTCGGCAAGAAAGGCTGCGTGCGCGCCGATTGGAAGAACGATCAGAGTGTCCTGCCCAAACGCCTGGAGCGCGACTGCAAGGTGCTTGCCGAGGGCGGTCCCGAGCCCGAGAACATCACTCGCACGTGCATCGCAAGACCGTGAGCTGCACCATCGACATGCGCCGGCTCCTTGCTGCAGCCGCGGCCTCCTTCGCGCTTTGCGCGCCGACTGCCCACGCCGCCGAGCAGGGCAGGATCCAGATCATCGACATTCCGCCGTCGGTCGGGGTTCCCTACACGTGGAAGGCCAGGGTGGAGCCGGGCCAGCGCGTCGAGTTCGTGATGATGGTCGGCGCCAAGAGCTGGAACGATCCGATCAATCCGGAAGGCTCTTCGGGCTGGACGCACATGGTCAACTGGGTCGAGCTCGAGCTGCCCGAGGCTGCACGCGTCAAGATCCGCGTGGTACGCCAGCAGGGCCTCCTCAAGCCCGATGCCAGCTACACGCTCGCTCGCGACCGCCTCTTCCCGGCGATCTCGATCTACGCGGGCGACGATCATACGACCGAGCACGGGCACAGCTTCAATCAGCTCGGAAACTTCTGGGCCGACGTCGAGTACGTCTCTCACGTCTCGTCCACGGCCGAGCGCGCCAAGGTGGTCTACAAGGCCGACCTCGCCGCCGGCAAGTACACGATCGCCATCGGCGGCAATCCGCCTTCGCTCGGCGACGTCGGCAACTATCCGCCCGGCAACTGCAACACCACCGACCTCACCTGCTACACCTACAACGGCGATCACGGCTACCGAGCCTTGATCACCGCTCGCTAGCCGGGCGCGCGCGGGCGCGATGCTGCGGCATCTTCGACAGCGCGTGACCGCGCACTGGCGGCGCTGCGCGGCCAGTGGCGCCACCGTGAAGGCGTCGCTCGCGGCAGTCGCTGCACCGCCAGATCGGATGAGCACCACGTTCTCGGCGACAGCGGCCGGCGCGTCTGTGGCCACCTTCGCGTTCTCGGCGACAGCCACGGCCGCGTTTCTGGTCACCATCGCGTTCTCGGCGACAGCGTCCGGCGCGCAGACGCCCGCGCCTGAGGACTCGTTCGTCGCGTTCGAGTCGGGCCAGGTCCGGCCACTGGCGATCTCGCCCGACGGCAGCCGGCTCTTTGCCGTCAACACGCCCGACAACCGGCTCGAGGTCTTCGAGATCACCGCTTCGGGATTGCAGCCCGCGTTCTCGGTTGCCGTCGGGCTGGAACCGGTGGCGGTCGCCGCACGCAGCGACGAGGAAGTCTGGGTCGTCAATCATCTCTCCGACAGCGTCAGCATCGTCCACGTGGGAGCGCGGCCGCACGTGGCCGGAACGCTGCTGGTCGGCGACGAGCCGCGCGACATCGTCTTTGCGGGGCCGGGCCGCTCGCGCGCTTTCATCACGGCTGCGCATCGCGGACAGAACCGGCCCGGCAGCTCCGACCTGACCACGCCGGGCACCGGACGCGCCGACATCTGGGTCTTCGATGCAGCGTGGCGCGATGCGAGCCTGGGCGGCACGCCGCTGCAGATCGTCACACTGTTCGGCGACACGCCGCGGGCGCTGGCGACCTCGCCCGACGGCAGCGGCGTCTACGCCGCCGTCTTCCATTCCGGCAACCAGACCACGACCGTCGGCGACGACGTCGTCTGCGACGGCGGCTCCGATGCCGGGCCGTGCGTGGCCGGCGCTACCACCGTCCCGGGCGGCCTGCCCTCTCCCAACCAGAACTTCGAGGGAGCGCCGGCGCCCGAGACAGGTCTCATCGTTCGCTTCGACCGGTCCTCGCAGCAGTGGAACGACGAGCTCGGCCGCAGCTGGAATGCCGCCGTGCGGTTCTCGCTGCCCGACTACGACGTCTTTCGCCTGAACGCCGCCAGCCTGGCGGTCGAACAGAGCTACTCCGGAGTCGGCACCGTGCTGATGGCGATGGCGGTGCATCCGCTGACCGGAACCGTCTACGTTTCCAACACCGAGGCGCGCAACGAGGTTCGATTCGAGGGTGCCCGCACCACCGGCACCAGCGTGCGCGGGCATCTGCACGAAGCGCGCATCACCGTCCTGGACGGCGAGGAGGTCCGGCCGCGCCACCTCAATTCGCATCTCGACTATACGCTCGAGAAGACCCCGCCGCGGATGAAGCGCAAGAGCCTTGCCACGCCGATGGAGATGGCAGTCAGCATCGACGGCGGAACGCTCTACGTCGCGGCGTTCGGGTCGAGCCGCATCGGCGTCTTCGATACCGGAGAGCTCGAGGAAGGCACGTTCGTGCCCTCGCGGCGGCGCCAGATCTCCGTCAGCGGCGGCGGCCCCACGGGCCTGGTGCTCGACCCGCGGCGCCAGCGGCTCTACGCGCTCACGCGCTTCGACAACGGCATCTCGATCATCGACACGGCGGCCCGCGAGGAGATCGCGCACGTCACCATGCTCAATCCCGAGCCCGCCCATATCGTGGAAGGAAGGCCCTTCCTCTACGATGCGCGCAAGAGCTCGAGCAACGGCGAGGCTTCGTGTTCGAGCTGCCACGTCTTCGGCGACACCGATCACCTTGCCTGGGATCTCGGCGACCCCGACGGGCAGGTGCTGCCGAACTTCAACGACTTCCACGTCGGCGACTACCAGGACTTCCATCCGATGAAGGGGCCGATGACCACGCAGAGCCTGCGCGGCATGAGCGGCAACGGCCCGCTGCACTGGCGCGGCGATCGCACCGGCGCGACCACGCCCGCCGGCGACTCGCACGACGTCAAGGCCGGATTCCTCGCCTTCCTGCCGGCTTTCCGCGGCCTGCTCGGACGCGAGAACTCGATCAGCGCCCAGAACATGGACCGCTTCGCGGACTTCGCCATCCGCATCGTCCATCCGCCCAATCCCGTTCGCGCGCTCGATGATTCGCTGACCGAAGCGCAGCAGCGCGGACGCGACGTCTTCTTCGGCCGCCGCACCGACAACACCGGCTTCAACTGCAACGGATGTCACGTCCTGTCGCGCAGCAAGAAGCAGTTCGGCACCGATGGCAGCATCGCCATCCAGTCAGGGCCGCAGCTCTTCAAGATCCCGCACCTGCGAAACCTCTATCAGAAGGTCGGCATGTTCGGACGCCCGCGCACGGCGGGCTTCCCGCACCTCGACGATGGCTGGGCGGGCGAGCAGATCCGCGGCTTCGGCTTCCTGCACGACGGCAGCTCGGCCACGATCGCCGACCTTGTCGGCGGCAAGACGTTCCACACGACGGAGGAGGAGCGCGCCGACCTCGAGCAGTTCCTGCTCGTCTTCGACGCAGACCTGGCGCCGGTGGTCGGCCAGCAGGTGACCCTGCGGCGCGCGAACCAGGAAGCCGCCTCAGCTCGCCTCGACCTGCTCGTCGCACGTGCCGAGCTCGGCGAGTGCGACCTGGTCGCGCGAGGCATGCGCAAGGGAAGCGCGCGAAGCTGGCTCATGATGGAGGGGGGAACCTTTCGCAGCGACCATGCACAGGAGCCGCAGCTGAGCGCGCAGAGGTTGCGGTCGCAGGCGGTGCGCAAGGGCCGCGCCACCACGTTCACGTGCGTGCCGCCGGGGTCGGGGATGCGCATCGGCATCGACCGCGACCGGGACGGCGTACTCGACAGGGACGAGCCGGGCGCAGCGCCGTAACGCCGCTACGGACGACGACGAAAGGGCACGCCGTCGCTGGGCGAACCAGAGCTCGTGTGCGGCCGCGACCGGGCGCACGAAGGCGCCGCGTTTTGGAAGTTACTTGGCGTAGATCGTCAGCTTGTAGCCGTGCCGGCCCGTGTACGCGTAGCAGATCTGGTCGAGCGGATCGCAATCGCCGGCCGGATACGACTGCAGGACTTTGGGATTGCCGCCGACCGCGATCGTGTAGTGCCCCTGGGTCAGCAGCTTGGTGCGAAGAATGACGCGGCTGCGGGATTTGGGATTGGGCGCGTTCTCCAGATAGTCGAGCGGAGCCCAGAAGCTCCCAGCATTGTCGAAAGCCTCCTGCTCCGACTCCGACGTTTCGTCCCATCCGCGGTAGAGCGACATCGCCGGAGTGAGCTCGCCGCGAGCCATCGTCGATCCTCCGATGGTCTGGTAGAGCACGCCCTGCTGGCGCTCGAGAACGATGAGCAGCTTTGCCGGCGTGACCAGGTCGAGCGCGATCCACTGGACGCCCTTGCTCGAGCCTTTGAGATCTTCGGGAAAGCTCGGCTCGTTCCAGCTCTTCGCTTCGGCGGTCCCGACCAGGCTGGCCACACCGCCGCGAACGATTTCGACGGTCCAGTCATAGCCGATGCCGTCGATGGGCGCGGGGTCCAGGAAGTTGACCTCGCCGGGCAGATGCCAGCCGGCTTGTCCCGCGTGGGCGCGGGCGATGGCCGGAGCTGCCATCAAGGCCATTGCCAGCGCGCACGCGCTCAGGCGTCGTGATCCATCCAGTGTCATCAAAGCCTCCCCTCGATCGTGCACGGGCGCGGCGAGCGCAGCGCGGAGCCGGCGACAGCTTGCACTACGAAAGCCCCCCGTTACAAGTAATTTTGCTCCGTGAAGGCCCTGCTTCCTCGCCGACCGCTGCGTGCGCTATGCGCGCTGTTCCTCGCTCTGTGGGTTCCGCTGGCCCCCATGGGTCGTGCCACCTGCCTGGCCGCTTCCACGCCGAAGGCTGCGCCGAAACAGAAGCTGAAGTGTCACGAAAGTCCGGCTCCTGCCACCGCAGAGACGGCAAAGAAGCCCGAGGGCTGCTGCTGCAAGAAGACGCCGACGCTGTCTTCGCGCAACTGCGGCTGCCATCACGGCGATTCAGGATGGCCGGTCGTGCGCGATCAGGCCATGCCCGCCCGATGCGATCGCATCGGCACTGCCCTGCCCCACGTCTCGCGGCTCGCCGTCGAGGTCGCCGCGCGCGAGCCGCGTGCCAGCGATCCGCCCGAGCTTCCGCCGCCGAAGCTCTCGTCCGTCGTTCCAGCCTGACGACGACGCCGCACGCGGCAGCCTTGCCGCGCGCGGCGTCATGACGTGACCGCCGGCTCGCGCGCCATCGCGCTGGTCTGGCCGCGTCGTCGTGGCCGCGCGTTGCGTGAAGCTGTGCGCGTCCCGCGACCTCGCCGTTTCGGAACGAGGAGAACATGAATCGTAGGATGCTCAGGCCGTGGCCACGCCGATGGCGTGCCGCGGCGGCGGCCGCACTGCTGTGCGGCCCGGTTCCCATGCACGCGCCGCCGGCATCGGCCTGCGACCTGTGCGCGATCTACACGGGAACCATCATGCAGGAGGACAAGACCGGCTTCTTCCTCGGCGCCGCCGAGCAGTACACCAGCTTCGGGACGCTCAGGCTCGATGGAGAGAAGGCGCCGAACCCGCAGAACGAATGGATGCGCAGCTCGATCACCCAGCTCGCCGCCGGGTACCGATTCGCGCCGTGGGTGTCGTTGCAGGTCAACGTGCCGCTGATCTCGCGCGAGTACCGGCGCCTCGAGGAAGGCATTGCCGAGCGCGGCGACGAGGGCGGGCTCGGCGACATCTCGGTGCTGCTGCGACTGGCGCCGCTCTCGCGCGCCTACACGAACGGGGTGCTGCATGCCGAGGTGATGACAGGGCTGAAGCTGCCCACGGGAGACACCGATCGTCTCGAGGAGGAGCTAGGCGAGGAGGAAGAGGAAGCGCGCGCAGGCGCCGCAAGGGCCACGCCGGCGAACGCGGCCGCCCAGGCGGACCCGCCGGTGCGGCCGCATCACGAGGGACACGATCATCCCAGCGGCGTGCACGGACACGACCTGTCCCTGGGCTCGGGCTCGGTCGACGGCGTGTTCGGACTGGTGCTGTACGCAAGCTGGAAGCGGCTGTTCTTCTCGGCGCACGGACAGTACTTCCTGCGCGGCAACGGCGACTTCGCCTACGAGTACGACGACGACCTGCTTTGGGCCGCCGGCCCCGGCATCTATCCGCTGCTCGGCCACCAGTACACGACGGCGCTGCAGCTGGTCGTCAGCGGCGAGACCAAGGGAAACGACAAGCAGGCCGGTGTGCGACTCGACGACACCGCCATCACGGCGCTCTTCGTCGGGCCGGGCCTGTCGCTGACCTGGTCGCATTCGCTGACGGTCGACCTGGCCGCCGACATCCCGGTGATCCAGAACAACTCGGGGCTGCAGATCGTTCCCGACTATCGCCTGCGCGCGGGGCTGACCTGGCATTTCTGACGGTACGGCGCCGCCCCGTCGGCCAGATGCGCGCTCGCTGAGCGCAACGAGACGGCGCCGTTTCGCGCTGGAAGCGGCGCCGTTTTCGCGATGGAAGCCGCGCTGTTCTCGCGGCGGAAGCGGCGCTGTTCTCGCAACGGCAGCGGCGCCGTTCCCAAGATGGAAGCGGCCGCCGTTCTCGCGACGGTTCGGCGCCGCCTCAGAACGGGAAGCGCAGCCAGACGCGCACGGTGCGCGGCTCGACGGGATGGAAGTGGATGTCTTGGACTCCCTCGTCCGGCTCACCGGGCAGGCGTGAGGCGTAGAAGTAGGCGATGTCGCGGTCCCTGGAGTCGAACAGATTCAGCACGTCCACGGCCAGCGACCAGCTGCGATCGGCGCTGCGATAACCGGCGCGCAGGTTGACGAGCGTGGTCGGCCCGGAGCGCTGGCTGTCGTCCTCGATGAGCGGATACTCACCGAGGTAACGCAGGCGAAGGCCCGCGAACAGGCCGCGCCAGATGTCGCCGTGGATGCCGGCAGCGATCACCAGCGGGATCGCGCCGGGAATCTCGCTGGCACGCGAGCCGACCGATGTGAACTCGGCATCGGTGTAGGAGACGTCCAGATCCAGCGACAGGGATTCGATCGGCCGATAGAAGTTCGCCCACTCCAGACCGAGGCGCCTGCTGGGCAGCCCGGCTTCGGTATTGCCGGCATCGCCGACGAAGACGAGCTCGGAATCGAGCTCGAGCCACCACAGCGACAGGGACGTGAAGAGGCCCGGTAGCGTCTCGCTTCGCACGCCGAGCTCGGCGCCGCGCGAGCGCACCAGTGGATCGACTTGTCGCACGCGGTTGCCGTCGGCGTCGAAACAGTCGCCAGGCGCGTAGTCGCTGACGGGATCGCCATCCTCGTCCAGACAGCCTGCCACGACCGGGTCGACGCGGATCGTCGTCCCGCGCGCGTCGTTGCTGTGAAAGCCCATGCCGGCGTTGCCGTAGAGCTCCACTCCCTTCCACGGTCCCAGCACGAGGCCCGCCTTGGGAGAGATCATGCCGTCGATCTCCTCGCCCGCATTGTCGCGCAGGCCGGCATCGACGCCGAAACGATAACCGTCACCGCGCAGACCGAGCAGGGCGCGCAGCCACGGCGTCAGCGAGATGGTGGTGTGTGCCCACAGCCCCAGCGCGGTCTCGTCTACGTCGTCCTCGCGGATTCCCTCGACGTGGTCGCGCCGCGTGGTCCTGGCCAGCGCGACGGTTGGAATGTGGTCGTGGCGCAGCGTTAGGCCGACCGACGTCTCGTGCGTCAGCGACCACAAGTCGCCGAAGCGGTCGTGACGCAGCTCGCCGCCGAAGATTCCGCGCCGGTCGCGCTGGTGGAACTGGTCGCCCAGGTCCTGATCCTCGAGGAAGTAGGTGAAGTTCGAGAACAGGTCCAGGGCGTAATAGACGCCGTAGACCTGCGCGTGGGTGCGCGAGCGCGCGCCGTCGCGCCACATCGATCCCGACAAGGTATAGCGCTCGGTATTGCCGCCGTCGGTCGGATCGACCAGGCCGAGCCGCGAGAGGCGTCCGTCACGAACCGCGCGCAGCGGAACCTGATCGGTGGCGTCCCAGGAAGCCCGGTACGCCGCCGCATCGAGGCGCGCCCCTCGGTTGCCGTCGCGATACGTGTAACGCATCAGCGCGTTGTACCTGGCCAGATTCTCGTCGCGCTTCCACGGCCCGTCGTAGGCCTGCACCTCGCCGCCGAGCAGCAGATCGCCACCGGCGATCTCGTAGGAGTCCGCCAGCAGCAAGCGCGCGAAACCGTCCTCGCCGACGCCGGTCTCGAAGATTCCGCGCGCCAGCTCTTCGAACATCTCGATGTCGGCTGCGCCGGCCGAGGAGAAATCGCCGGCCTCGGCGAAGTATGGCCCCTTGCGAAAGCGCACCACGCGCACCAGCTCGGGGATGACGAAGTTCAGGTCGAGATAGCCCTGCCCGTGCGCATGCGTGGGAAGGTTGACGGGAACCCCGTTGACCCGCGCCGAGAAGTCCGAGCCGTGGTCCAGATTGAAGCCGCGCACGAAGTACTGATTGGCCTTGCCGCTGCCGCTGTGTTGGGTGGCGACGAACCCGGGAATGACCTCCAGCACCTCGGCCGTGCGCAGCGCCGGCCGCGAGCCCAGCTCTTCCTGGCCGACCGCACCTTCGGACGCCGAGCCGGCAACGCCGATCTGCTTCTCGGCGCGGCCTTCGATGACGATCGGCGAGATCTCGACCGACTGTTCGTCGCCGCCGACAAGGGCCTCCTCGGCTTCCGGCTCGGCGTGCTCGCCTGCTACCGAAGCACCGGTATCGTCGGCAACGGACGGCTGGCTCCATGCCGTCTCGGGCTCGCAAGCGGCAGTGGCGGCGAGCAGGCACGCGAGCGCAAGGGAGCGCGAGAGGATGCTCGTCATGCCCGACATCGCGTGTCAGTGCTTTTGGGGAAGGCGATGCCGCGCAGGCGCGCTCATGCTGCGCCGAGCACGGCCAGGGCGCGGTCCATCTGGTCGTCGGTTCCGATCGTGATGCGCACACCGCCGCGCAGACCTTCCTGATCGAAGTACCGCACCAGCACTCCGGCCTGGCGCAGCCGGTCGTAGACCGCCTTGCCGCCGCCATGGTCCTGGCAGTCGACCCACAGGAAGTTGGCGCTGGAGTCGCGCACGTCAAAACCGGCGCTGCGAAGGCGCGCAGTCACGCGAGCCCTGGTTGCGCGCACGCGTGCGACGTTGCTGCGCATCCAGGCATGATCCTCCAGAGCTGCGACACCGGCGGCGATGGCAAGCCGCGAGACGTTGTAGGAGTCCTTGATCTTGACGAGCTCGGCCACCAGTTCTTCGCCGGCGAAGCCGAGCCCGAGCCGCAGCCCGGCCAGGGAGAAGGATTTGGAGAACGTGCGCAGGACCATCATGTTCGGATGATCGTCCAGGATCGAGAGCGCGGTGGTCGTGCCGAAATCCGCGTAGGCTTCGTCCACGACCACGACGCAGGCCGCCCTGCGCGCGAAGGCGGCGATTTCCTCGAGCGGAAGCGCGAGGCCCGTGGGTGAGTTGGGCGAGCACAGGAAGATCACGCGCGCATCGACGTCGGCGAGCCCCGGCGGAATCGCATCGTCCTGCCATGGCAGCTCGACGGCGCGGGCGCCGGCGGCTTCGGCCAGCGTGCGGTACAGCGAATAGGTCGGCACCGGATAGGCGACGACGTCGCCGGGCTGCGTGCACGCGCGTACCAGGATCGACAGCAGCTCATCCGACCCGTTGCCGACCAGGATCTGGCCCTCGCGCACGTCGTAGATCTGCGCGGCCTTGGCTCGCAGCGCATCGGCACACGGCGACGGATACAGATGCAGGCGCCTGGCCTCGGCCTCGATGGCCTCGGCCACCAGCGGCGAGCACGCGTACGGATTCTCATTGGTGTTGAGCTTGATCAGGCGAGCGTCCGAGGGCTGCTCGCCCGGAACGTAGCCTTGCATCGCGGCCGTCCTGGCCGAAACCAGCTGCTTGCCTCGCACTGACACTAGCGACCTCCCGCAGGCATGCGGCGCTGCGAGGGAGGCACTCCGGGCTCGGGCTCGAGCGATCCTTCCCGGCGGCGCTCCTCGCGTTCTTCCCGGATCTCGTCGCCGAGTTCCTTGCCGCGCTTGACGATCTTCTCGCGCAGAGGGTCGCCGGCCGGCAGCGCGTCCATCGCGCGGCGGTAGTAGACCATCGCCTGCGGAAGCTGTCCCTGGATCTCGGCCGTGCGCGCAAACCAGTAGAAGCCCGCTCCTTCCTTGCCGGTCTTGCCGAGCGCACGTGCCAGCGTCTGCAGCACGTCAGGCCGGTACGCCTCGGCGTCGACCGAGGCCTGCAGCCGCGCCACCGCCTCCTTCATGCGCCCTTCCTGATAGTCGATCGTGCCCAGCTCCGAGAGCACGTCCCAGTCTGCCGGGTCCTTCTTGTGCGCGCGCTCCAGGCGCGTCTTGGCCTCGGCCAGACGCCCGCTGCGCAGCGCAACGCGGCCCATCTCGCGATCGACGTTGCGCCCGGCCGCTTCGGCCTCGGTCAGATACTTCTCGGCCATTCCCCAGTCCTCGCCGGCGGTCATGAGGACGCCGAGCAGCTCGAGCGCGACCGGACGCTCCTGCGGCGATGCCGTCGCCAGCGCACGTTCGTAATCGGGAATGGCCTGCTCGCGAGTCTGCGCATAGCCGCGCGCGATCGCCTGCGCCCGCCGCATGCGGTGCGTGAGCTCGATCTTGCCGGAGGAGTATTCCTTCTTGCCGAGCACCGCCTCCAGATTGGTCAGGCGCTCGCCCGAGAGCGGATGCGACTGGAAATAGGGAGGGATCAGCGTCGGGTTCAGCTGCTGCTCCGCGTAGACCTTGCGCAGCAGGTGCGTCAGCGCGATGGGCTCGTAGCCGGCCTTGCGCGCGTATTCGATGCCGAGGAAGTCGGCCTCGCGCTCGAAGTCGCGCTGGTACTTGAGCTGCGCGGCCTGGCCTGCGGCAAGGGCACCGGCGGCCAGCACCGGATTGACGATGCCGAGCAGGATGCCGAGCAGCGAGGCGTAGCCGGCAGCGGCGCCCTTTTGCTGCTGCCGCACCATGTGATGCGCGTGCGCGTGACCGATCTCGTGCCCCATCACGCCCGCCAGCTCGTCCTCGCTTTCGGCGCGCGCGATCAGGCCCGCGTGCACGAAGATCTTGCCTCCGGGCACGGCGAAGGCGTTGATGCTGTTCTCGCGGATGACGAAGAACTCGAACTCGAATGGCTGAGGCCCCAGCGTCTTCACCATCTTGTTGCCCATGCCGCGAACGAAGCTGACCACTTCGTAGTCGTGGATGAGCGGAAGGTGCGGCAGGGCCTGGGCCATGAACTCGGTGCCGAGCTTCTTCTCCTCGGCCACCGAGGCCAGAGCAGGCAACACCATCGCCGGAGGCGCGGCCAGGGTCGCAGCCAGAAGGATGGCCAGGAAGCGGCGCATGGCTGTGCTAGAGGCGCCCCGCAACCGACAGCGCGAAATAGGTGATGATGAAGTCGGCGCCGGCGCGCCGGATCGAAAGCAGGGTCTCGTCGACGACGCGCTGCTCGTCGAGCCATCCCGCACGCGCAGCCGCCTTGATCATCGCGTACTCGCCGCTGACCTGGTAGGCGGCGATGGGACAGTCGAAGGTGTCCCTGGCGCGGCGAACGATGTCGAGGTAGGGCAGCGCCGGCTTGACCATGATCATGTCGGCGCCTTCGTCCAGGTCCATGGCGATCTCGCGCATTGCCTCGGAGGCGTTGCCGGGATCCATCTGATAGGCGCGGCGGTCACCGAACTGCGGAGCCGATTCGGCGGCCTCCCGGAACGGACCGTAGAACCCCGAGCAGTATTTGGCCGCGTACGACAGGATGGGCACGCTCTCGAAGCCTTCCTCGTCGAGCACGAAGCGGATGCGGCCGACGCGTCCGTCCATCATGTCCGAAGGCGCGACGATGTCGGCGCCGGCCTGCGCATGCGAGAGCGCTTCCCGCGCCAGCACCTCCAGGGTCGGATCGTTGGCGACTTCCTGGCCTTCGAGAACGCCGCAGTGACCGTGATCGGTGTACTCGCACAGGCAGACGTCGGTGATGACCATCAGGTCGGGCGCGGCCTTCTTGATCGAGCGCACCAGGCTCTGCACGGGTCCGTCGGCGCGTGCGGCGTCGGTGCCGACCGCGTCCTTGCGCTCGGGAATGCCGAACAGCAGCACGGCGGGAATGCCGAGATCGCGCGCCTTGACTGCCGTGTCGGTGGCGCGGTCCACCGACTGCTGGAAGACGCCCGGCATCGAGCCGATCTCCTTCTCGACGCCGGAGCCTGGCACCACGAAGAGCGGCAGAACCAGGTCATCGCGCGACAGCCGCGTCTCGCGAACCAGCCGCCGGATGGTCTCGTTGCGACGCAGGCGGCGAGGACGCTGATCGGGGAAGGCCACGCGGCGATGCTAGCAGGGGGCGTCGGAAGGTCCATCGGGCCAGGCGCGCAGCCGCCGACTGCAAGCCTTACGCGGCCGGTTTTTCCTGGATGAAGTGCGACTCGATCTCGCGTGCAAGCGCTTCGATCGTGTAGTCCCCGGGCATGACGTGGACGGTCAGTCCGAGCTGCGCGGCGGTCTCGGCGGTGACGGGACCGATGGCGGCAACCGCCGCCGTTCCGATGACGTCGTCGATCCTGCCCTGGCAAAGCTGCGAGAAATTGCGGACGGTGCTCGAGCTGGTGAACGTGATCATGTCGAAGGTGCCGAGCCGGTCCGGCGCATCGGCATCGGCAGGCATGCGCGTGTGGTAGACCGGCACCACGTCGACGCTGGCACCGCGCGCACGCAGCTGGTCGGGAAGAATCTCTCGCGACACCTCGGCGCGCGCCAGCAGGATGCGCTTGCCGGCGACGTCGCCGAGCGTTTCGAGCAGCGCCTCGGCACGATACTCGCCGGGCTGGGCGGCCACGCGCAGTCCGCGCGCCTCGATGGCGGCCGCGGTTGCCGGACCGATGGCGGCGATGGAGACGCCGGCAAGCTCGCGCACGTCGCGGCGCGCGCGCTGCATCTGGCCGAAGAAGGACGCGACGCCGTTGGTGCTGGTCAGCACGAGGTGATCGTAGCTGCCGAGCGAATCGAAGACGTTCGCGGCGATGGGCAGCTCGGCAATCTCGATGGTCGGATACTCGATCACCCAGGCGCCCGCGCGCTCCAGCAGCGAGGCCAGACCGCCGGCCTGCGCGCGCGCGCGAGTGACGACGATGCGGCGGCCGAACAGCGGCAGGCGCTCGTACCATGACAGCTCGTCGGCCAGCGCGGCGACCTCGCCGACCACGAACACGACCGGCGGGCGCTTCAGGTCCTCGCCGGCCTTGGCCCCGATGTCGGCGAGCGTGGCGCGCACGCTCTGCTGCCGCGGCAGAGTGCCCCAGCGCACCGCCGCCACCGGCGTCGTGGCAGCCATGCCGGCACTCATCAGACGCTGCGCGATCTCCTCGATGCGCGTCATCGCCATGAGAAAGACGAGCGTTCCGCCCGCGCGCGCCAGCATCGTCCAGTCGTGCTCGAACTCGGGACGCGAGGTGCCCGGCTGTCCGGTCAGGAACGTGACCGCAGAGGAATGCTCGCGATGGGTCAGAGGGATCCCCGCATAGGCCGGCACCGCGATGGCCGAAGTGACACCGGGAACGATCTCGAACTCGACGCCGGCGGCGCGGCAGGCCTGCGCCTCCTCGCCGCCGCGGCCGAAGACGTAGGGATCGCCGCCTTTCAGTCGCACGACGATCTTTCCGGCAAGCGCCCGCGACACCAGGATCGTCTCGATCTCTTCCTGCGCCACGCTGGTTCTGCCGTGACGCTTGCCGACCAGGATCCGCTCGGCCGATGCCGGCGCGTGCTCGAGCAGGCGCGCGTTGGCCAGCGCGTCGTAGAGCACGACGTCGGCGCGCTCGAGAACCTCACGACCTCGAAGCGTCAGCAGCCCCGGATCACCCGGGCCTGCACCGACCAGATAGACGCGGCCGCTCACACGGGCTCTGCCGCTGCGATGATGTCGGCCGCGCCGCGGCCGTAGAATCCGCGCGCGAGTGCCTCGCCGACAGCGGCCGCGTCCTCGATGCGTCCGCTGCCCTGCTCGCGAAGCACGCGCTGTCCGTCGGGAGAAGACAGCATTCCGGTTACGTTGATGCGCTCGCCGGCCACTTCGGCGAAAGCGGCCAGTGGCAGATGGCAGCCGCCGCCGAAGACGCGCGCAAAAGCGCGCTCGGCCTCGATGGCTGCACGCGAGTGGGCGTGATCGAGGGCTGCCAGCGCGCGTGCCGTCTCCACGTCGTCCTCGCGAATGGTGATGGCGATGGCGCCCTGGCCGGGCGCGGGGACGAACACGGAGGGATCCAGGACGCTGCCGTGCGCCGGCGACAGGCTCAGCCCGAGCCGCGCAAGGCCTGCGGCCGCAAGAAACGTGGCGGCGCAATCGCCGGCCAGCAGCTTGCGCACGCGCGTCTCGACGTTGCCGCGCAGCATCCTGATGCGCGCCTTCGGATGCCGCGCCAGCAGCTGACATGCGCGTCGCAGGCTGGTGGTGCCGACGATGACGTCGGCGGGCAGCTGGTCCAGACCGCGCCCGTCGGCAGTGACCAGGACGTCGCGCGGATCGGCTCGCTCCAGGACGGCGGCGATGCTGGTGCCCGGCGCGAGCTCGGAGGGAATGTCTTTGAGCGAGTGCACGGCGCAATGGATGCGGCCAGCCAGTAGCGCCTCGTCGAGCTCCTTGAGGAACAGCCCCTTGCCGCCCGCGTCGCGAAGCGGGCGGTCCTGGATGCGGTCGCCGCTGGTGACGACCTCGACCAGCTCGTACTCGAGCGACGGGTCGTGCACTGCCAGCGCGCGCATGGTCTGGCCGGTCTGCGCCAGCGCCAGCGGGCTGCGGCGCGTTCCCACCCGCAGCTTCATCGGCCCTCTTCCAGCCCGAACAGCCGGCGCACGGCGCTGAGAAGCCGCGACTCTTCGGTGGCCGACTCCTCTTCCTTGAGCACGCTGGTGGGGTGGTGCAGCAGCTTGTTGACGATGGCGCGCGACATCTGATGGATGCGCTCGCGATCGGCCTCCGATAGCGAGCTCATCCTGGCCAGCGTCTTCTCGACCTCGCTGCGCCGGATGGTGTCGGCGTACTCGCGCAGCTCGACGATGGTCGGCACTACGTCGAGCTTCTCGAACCACTGCCAGAACTGCTCGACCTCGCTCTCGACCAGCGCTTCGGCGCGAATGGCCTCGCGGCGGCGCTCACCGAGGTTGTCGTCGGCGACGGCGACCAGCTCGTCGATGTCGTAGAGATAGGCGCCGTCGAGCTCGTTGATGGAAGGATGGAAGTTGCGCGGCACGGCAAGGTCGATGAAGAAGACCGGCTTGCCGCGGCGCTCGCGAAGGGCGGCCTTGACGTCGTCGGCGGCCAGCAGCTGGCCTCCGCCGGCCGAGCCGACCACCAGATCGGCCAGCGGCAGATAGGAGCGAAAGCGCTCGAGCGGAAGCGGTGTGGCCGACAGCTCGCGCGCCAGCTCCACCGCCGTCTCGAAGGTGCGATTGACGACCATGAGCTGGCCGATGCCGGCGGCCAGGAAATGCCGCGCCGCGGTCTCGCCGGTATCGCCGGCGCCGATCAGCATCACCACCCTGCCCTGCAGCGATTCGAAGATGTGGCTGGCCAGGTCCACCGCCGCGCCCGCCACCGACACCGAGCGCGAGGCGATGCCGGTCTCGGTGCGCACGCGCTTGGCCACCGAAAAGCTCTTGTTGAAGACGCGAAAGAGCACCGGGCCCGCGGCAGCAGCGGTGGCCGCGGCGTCGAACTGCGCCTTCATTTGCCCGAGAATCTGCGGCTCGCCCACGACCATCGAATCCAGGCTGGACGCGACGCGAAAGACGTGGCGAGCTGCGTCGCGGCCATGCATCGTGGCCACCAGCGGGCTGTCCTCGTCGGCGATGCCGCCGGCCTGCAGCAGCAGGCGGCTGATGCCGGCGCTGGCGTGCTGCGCGGAGTCGCTGCAGGCGACGACCTCGATGCGGTTGCACGTGCTCAGCAGCACCGCTTCCTGCACGCCTTCGAGCTCGGTGATGCGCGCGAGGAACCCGGCGCCGTCCTCGCATGCGGCCGCCAGCTTCTCGCGCACGGCAACGGGCGCGGTGTGGTGACTGACGCTGACCACGGTCAGCTCGCGGCTGTTGCCGCTCTTTTGCAGCGACGAGCTCAAGCTAGCCGACCTGCCCCAATCCGTGACGCCCGCCGATGCCGAGGATGTTGACGGCCAGATACGAGACGATCAGGAACGCAAAGGCGGCGATGGTCCAGTGCGCCGCACGGCGGCCGCGCAGGTCGCCGAGCATGCGAAGCTGGAGCAGGCCGGCGTAGAGGAGCCACGTCAGCACCGCCAGGACCTCGCGCGGCTCCCAGCTCCAGAAGTGCCCCCACGCATTCATCGACCAGACGCCGCCGGTGACGATGCCCAGGGTCAGCAGCGGAAAGCCCCAGACCAGGAAGACGTGATTGAGACGGTCGAGACGCTCCAGGGCCGGCAGACGCCGGATGAGCGTCCCGCTTCGATGCGTCTTCAGGAGATTCTCCTGCAGCAGGTAGACGGCGCTGACGGCGAAGGCCAGGGCGAAGACCGCATTGCCGAGGAACGCCAGCGTCACGTGGACCGGCAGCCACGGGCTGCGCAGCGCCTGCGGAATGGCGACGTCGTTGCTGCCCTGCAGCGCATCGATCAGCACGGCGATGAACGCCACCGGCGCCACGATGGCACCGGCCGCGGCAAGCGGCAGCCGCGACTGCAGCGCCAGGTACAGCGCCACCAGCAGCCATGCGAAGAAAGAGAAGCCGCCGGCGAAGCTTCCCACCGGCGGGCCGCCGCCGATCGAGAACTCGCGCAGCAGGTCCAGGGTGTGCATCGCAAAGCCGACGGCCAGCACCCACGGAGCGATGCGCGTGGCCGGCTGCTCGGTCGAAGACAGGCTGCGCGAGAAGCTGAAGGAGGCGGCCACGTAGCAGAACGCGGCGACGAGGAGCATCACGCTGTGCACGGGTCGACCTCGCTGGCCTGCTCATCGAGGCCGGGTTGCCGGGCGGCGCGCGCGAGCGCGTCGGTCACCAGCGCATCGATTCGAGAAGTGCTGCCCTGTCGCACCAATTCGAGCAGCCCCTGGTCCAGGATCCAGCGCAGCGTCGCGGCGCGCCGGCCCTGGGTGACTGCCATCTTGCGAAGCTCGATGCGAAGCCGGCCAAGCACCTCGGCCGCGCCGCCGTACTCCTGGCCGATCGCGCCGGCGGCCGCATCGCGCGCGCGCGCCGCCAAGGCCGGGCTGGCACCGCCGCTGGAGACGGCCACGGCAAGCGGGCCGCGTCGAAGGACGGCAGCGGTGGTGAAGTCGCCCGCCTCGGCATCGTCGGCGCGGCACAGCAGCGCGCCCGACCGTGAGGCATCGGCGGCGACGGCAGCCTGGACCTCGACAACGCCGGTGCAGGCGAAGACGAGCAACGCGCCGCGCGTGTCCCCGGTCGCGAACGCGCGCGGATGCAGCCGAAGCGAGCGGAAGGATTCGCACAGCGTCCGCAGCGAGCTCGAAGGCCGCGGCTCGATCACGGTCACGAGCGCGGCGGCGTCGAGCAGCGCGCGCGTCTTGGACAGGCCGACCGGGCCTGCACCGACGACCACGCATGGCTGGTTCTCGAGGCGAAGGAAGACGGGGAACAAATGCACGACGGCCCAGCGTATAGCACGCTGGGCCGTCGATTCCGAAGCAGGACAGAGAGCTTAGAGCGGAACCTTGATGGTCTGCCCGACTTTGACCTTGGAAGGATCGCTGATGCGATTGATCTTCTTGATCGCATCGACCGAGCAGTTGTACTGGCGCGCGATGGCCGACAGCGTCTGGCCCGGCTTGACCCGATGCATGCCGACGGTGCTGTCCTTGGTGGCGGCCTTGGAAGCCGTCGAGGTCGCGCTGCCCGTTGGCAGCTTGATCGTGCTTCCGACCTTGAGCGTGCTGGCGCCTCCGTTCAGACGTTTGAGCGTTTCCACCGACGTATCGTTGGCCTTGGCCACGCTCCAGAGCGTGTCGCCGCTCTTGACCTTGTAGCTGCCGGTGGCCGGGGCCGAGGAAGCGATCTGCGTGGCGCTGGCGCGAACCTTGAGCTCCTGGCCCTGACGGACCTTGGTGGCGCTCTTGATGCCGTTGATGCGCATCAGCTCGGGCACGGTCGTCTTGTACATCGAGGCGATCTGCGTGAGCGTCTGGCCACGGCCGACCTTGTGGGTCGTCGTCAGCACGGCATCGTCCTCGGGCGCTGCCGGCCTGGCGGCGGCCACTGCCACGGGCTCAGGCTCGGTGGCTTGGTCGCTGGTCTTGGCCACGACGGCCGCCGGCATCGCGGCAACCGCGGTCTTGGCCGCCAGCACCGCAGCCGACGCCGGCTCGGCAGCGGCAGGAACCGCGGCAGCGGCAGCCGCTGCGGCCTTGGCCTCTTCGACCTCTTTGGCTGCGGCCTTGGCTGCTGCAGCGGCCTGCGCCGTGCTGTCCTTGCTCGCCGAGGCGACGACGGCAGGCTGCACTTCCATGACCTTGGGTCCACCCGGGATCTTCAGCGTCTGGCCGACCTTGACGGCCTTGGCGCTCTTCAGGCCGTTCATCTTCTGCAGCGTCGAGACGCTGGTGCCGTAGCGGCTGGCGATCTGCGAGAGCGTCTGTCCGCGCACCACCTTGTGCGTACGCGAGCCGGATGCCGATGCGACCATCGTAGCGGGGGCGTTGCGGTCCAGGCGCGCATAGGCGGCCGAGAAATCGTTGCGCGAGCCGCGCGGCAGATTCAGGCGATAGCCCTTGGGAACGCGCACGGCGCCGCGAGTGACCTTGTCGCTGAGGGCGGGATTCATGCTGGCCAGGTCCTCGGCGCTGACGCCGGCGGCGCGGGCCAGGTCCCTCAACGGCATGCTGGCATCCAGGACGAAGTCGTCGGGCTGGTAGGTATCGACCGAGATCACGCCGCACAGCTCGGGCGCGCGCTCGATCGAATCGTGGGCCGCCAGGAACTCGGCGTAGAAGTTGCGCGAGGCGAACCCGAACGTCTTGCCCTTGTAATGGCGGGCGATGACGCCGAAATGCGTCGTGCCCATGGTCTTGACGGCGTTGGCCACGCCGCCGAGGCCGTGGTTGTAGGACGTGATGGCC
The DNA here is from genome assembly GCA_035626675.1 of Binatia bacterium. Taxonomy (GTDB): domain Bacteria; phylum Desulfobacterota; class Binatia; order UBA1149; family CAITLU01; genus DASPNH01. The sequence continues at coordinate 30,406 of DASPNH010000220.1, read as the reverse complement.
AGCGGCCAGGAGCCGAGCGCATCGTAGCTCTTGCGCAGGTAGCGGGCGGCGCCTTCGGTGGCGCGCATCGGGTCGCGGCGCTCGTCGGTGGTGTCGTTGACCTCCATGTAGAGGCGACCGGTGGCGGGCATGAACTGCCAGATGCCGGCTGCGCCGACCGAGGAACGCGCGCCGATCTGATAGCCCGACTCCACCAGCGGCAGCGCCACGAGCTGCTCGGGCACGCCCTGGCTGCGCAGGATCGACTGCATCATCGGCATGTAGGCGGCGGCGCGCTTGTAGGCGTCGCAGAACTTGTCGCCCAGCCCGCGCTGGGAACGGATCTGCTCGGCAAGGGTCTTGGCATAGACAGGCTCGTGGCCGATCTTGGCGATGGCCTTGACGATGCCCTTCTCTTCTTCGGTGCGGACCTGGCCCTGCCCGATGCGGGTCAGCATGGCCTCGATGCGCTCACCCTCGGCCTTGCGGCGGGCCGTGATGGCGGCATCCTGCTGCGGATACGGCAGGCGCGTGACGATGTCTTCGATGGACAGGACCGAGTAAACCAGGTCCAGGTGCTCGACATCGTGGAAAGCGATCTGTTTGCTGGACCACTTGGTGAACACGTTCCGCCAGAACGCTACGTTGGGCTCCAGCTCCTTGTATCGAGGGAAGTGCGAGCTTCCGGGATTGGACCCGGCCGCCGCTGCTCCTGAAACCGTTACTACCGAGAAGGCCACCGCCGCCGCTGCCGCAGCCACTGCCCCACCAAATGTCCGCATTCCGAACCTCCTGAAGGCGTTAGGCGGTCATGGTACCAAACCGACCACCGGCCTTCTAATCAAAAACCGCCAATTTCCTGCCCATTTAGTCATCATCGGTGCGTTGTTTTCGGCGCTGTTGGGAACTTCGTGCGGCACCGCCCCAGCCTTGGTGGGCGAAGTGTTTCAAATCGGGATCGAGTCTGCGCCCGGAAATCTCGATCCACGCATGGCTACCGACGCCAACGCCTCGCGCATCGCAGGAATGGTCTTCTGCTCCCTCGTCGAAGCCGACGAGAGCGGTGGTTACCGGCCGGCGCTGGCCAGGTCGTGGACTCGTGTGGACGCGCGAACCTACGAGTTCGAGCTCGAGGACGGGGCGTTTTTCCACGACGGCACGCCCGTGACGGCCGGCGACGTCGCGTCCACCTACCGGTCCGTTCTGGATGGCGCGATCGCTTCGCCAAAGCGCGCCGCCCTGTCGGTGCTGGCATCGGTGGAGGCGCAAGGCACGTCGATCGTCCGCTTCCGTCTGGCCCAGACCACCGGCGCCGTGCTCGAGGCGGCCGGGCTCGGCATCCTGCCGGCGGCGCTGGCCGGGCGTACAAATCTGAACGCGAAGGAACTGGTCGGCTGCGGTCCCTACCGCATCACGGGCTCGCAAGCCGATGGCAGCGTCGAGCTAGCTGCCTTCGAGCGATGGTACGAGCAGGCGCCGAAGATTCGCGCCATCACGTTCCGCGTCGTGCCCGACGCCATCATGCGCGTGCTCGAGCTGCGCTACGGCAGCCTGGACTTCGTGCAGAACGCGCTCGAGCCCGATGCCGTGGCGTATCTGGCCGAGCACGAGAGCACCCTTCGCGTGATCGTCTCGCCCTACGATGCGGTTCAGTACCTGAGCTTCCAGCATCGCCACCCTGCCCTGGCCGACGTGCGCGTGCGCAGGGCCATCGCCCACGCCATCGATCGCGCGGCCATCGTCGAGCACGTGCTGCGCGGGCAGGCGCGCGTGGCCAGCGGCCTGTTGCCGCCGCATCACTGGGCGTACCGCGCCGTATCGTCCTACGAGCATGACCCCGACCTTGCGCGCGCACTCCTGGAAGCGGCCGGCCATCACGATCCGGATGGTGACGGGCCGGCGCCGCGTCTTCGGCTGCGCTACCGCACGAGCACCGTCGAATTGCGCCGGCGCATTGCCGAAGTGCTGGCCGCGCAGCTCGGCGAGGTCGGCATCGAGCTGGACGTCGTCAGCCATGAGTGGGGAACGTTCTTCGGCGACATCCGCAGAGGCGATTTCGATCTGCACTCGCTGGCGTGGATCGGCATTCGCGACCCCGACCTGTTCCGGCTCGCGTTCCATTCGAAGATGACGCCGCCGAACGGAAGCAACCGCGGCGCCTTCTCCGATGCGCGCGTGGACCGGCTCGCCGAACGCGGACAGCGCGCGACGGGCACGGAGCGGCGCCGGCGAATCTACGCGCGCCTGCAGCGGCGCACCGCCAGCCTCCTGCCGTACGTGATGTTGTGGTGGCCGAGCAACGTGGTGGTCGCTTCGACGCGGCTCGAGGGATTCACGCCGCATCCCACCGGTGATCTGACCGGGCTGGCACGGGCACGGCTTGGCGACGCGTCCAGCGGCGCTGCGCGCTCTCGCTGAGCATCGCGCGGCCCAACGACGGTGCCTCGCGCCGCCATGCCGGTGGCCGGCCGCAGCCCGCTCCCCCCTTCGAGGCGCGTCATCTCCCGGCCCGTATCGCGCTGCGCCAGCGCGCCGAGCGCCGTTTGCGGGAACACGACGGGAGTTTTGCAAGCCTGTGCGATTCGATTCGCCACCCTGTTGACAGCCTTGTTCGCGGCCCGTTAACGACGAGGGAGTCTGTCCTCCGAACAACGACCACGAGCCCGCGCTCGCAGTCGACGAGGTGAGCATGGCTCCGACCCCGCAGTGTCGACGCGCGGCGAATTTCCGCAGCCGCGCTTTTTCGCGTTCGATGTTTGTAGCGACCGCCTGCCTGCTGCTGGCAGCAGCAGGAGCGACCTCGGCCAGAGCGCAGACTGCGCTGACCGGCGGACGCCTGGCCGATCTGCGCGATCGTGACGGCAGCGCGGGCGACCGCGCGCGTTTCGTTTTCCGCGATGCGGCACTGGCCGCGCTGCCGGCGGACCCGCGCTGCGACGGCGGCGGCACCGTCACACTGACGCTCGCATCCACCCTTTCGGATCATCGCGACATCGAGCTTGCGTGCGAGCACTGGCGCGCGCGCGGCGCTGGCTATGAATACCGCGACCGCGACGGCACCTCTGGCGGTGTAACACTCGTCAGCGCGCGGCCCGGCTCGCTCATCATCAAGCTCGCCGGTACGCAGTACGCTGCAATCACCGGTCCGGTCGAAGGCGTCGAGGTCGGATGGCGCAGCGCCGGCGCGCACTACTGCGGGCGCTTCTCGACCTTCCGCATCAACGAGGCTGCGCAGATCCGCTCTGTCGGCCCGACCAGCGCGTGCGAGGTCGAGCCCGAGCCGCTGCTCGGCAGCAGCCGCGGCGGTTCGGCGGTGTGGGACTACTGCTACGGCAAGCCCGACGAAGAGCCGGTGCCGGCCGACCCGCGAACGCTCATCCAGCCCGGTGTCAACACGGGCCGCGCCGTGCACTTCAATACCTGGTGGAAGAATTGCCACGTCGATCCCGAGGCGGTCCAGGAAGTCGGCGCCGCTGCGACGTGCGGCGAGCTGCGCGGACGTTTCGAGCGCGGCGGACAGATCCTGGATCCGGGCGGCGATGGTCCCGGCGGTCTCTTCACCGCAACCGAGGTCGGCCAGGGCGGCAACTCTTCGACGTTCTCTGCCGAGCAGTTCAGCCAGCTCTGGCTGGTTTGGGGCGGCTACTTCTCGCGACCGGAGAACTTCGACGACCTGGCCGCCGAGCGCTACGGCGGCGCTTTCGACACGGTCGCCAATCCGTATCCGCTGCCCGGCGAAGACCCGAACCAGACCAACGGCGGCTCCGGTCGGCTGCCCGAGATGTTCACGCAGATGCGGCACGCCGACGGTTCCTGGAGCGGCGAGATCACCGTGACGTGTCATGCCTGTCACAGCGGCAGCGTCGGCGGCAATGGTGGCGCCGGGCCCGGCATGATCGTGGGCGGTGGCAGCAGTCTTGCCGATCTCAACCTGCTGCTGCGAGACATGCTGGCGCTCGGCTGGGAATCCTCGGCGGCGACCGTGCTCAATCTCAACCGCACGCGCGGGCGCAACAACGCCAGTCTGGTCAACCTGGCCTTTGCGATGGCAGGCATTCACGGCCCCGAGGTCATGGCACAGCTGGTGACGTCGGGGTCGACCGCCGACATGGATACGCCGGCGTGGTGGAACATGGGCCACCGCCCGGTCAAGTTCGTCGACGGCGTCTTTCCGATGGATGCGCCGCGCGTGGATGCGATCTTCTACGCTCCCAATCTCGGGACGACACCGGCATCGCAGGAATGGATGCGCGTCAACGGTCCCGACATGAACGCATGGGTCGAAGCACTGAAGGCGCCCGTCTACCCCTATCCCATCGATACCGGGCTGGCCGAGCAGGGCGCGGTCCTGTTCCACACCCTGGACATGTGGGCGCCCGAACGCGGCAATCCCGTCGAGCGGCCGCAAGGCAACGGATCATGCGCGAGCTGCCACGGCGCGTACTCGCCGCGTTACGTGAAAGACCCTGCGTTCCTGGAAACGCCCGCGCTCGAGGCAATGGCCGCCTACATCGTTCCGCTCGACATCATCGGCACCGACCCGGAACGCGTCCTGGCCAACAACGAAGGCGTGCAGCAGGCAGGCAAGACCAGCTTCTTCGGCTATCCGCAGACATCGGGCACGGACCAGGACTGCGGGCCGCAGAACCGCGAGGAATTGCGCGGCGACCGCGAGATCGGGTATCTGGCGCCGCCGTTGTATGGCGTGTGGGCGACGGCACCCTACTTCCACAACGGCGCCGTGCCCAATCTCTGGGAAGTTCTCCAGCCTGCCGATCGCAAGCAGATCTGGCGCCGGGTCTCGAGCCCGGTGCCCGCCGAGCAGCAAGACTGCGTCACCTGCTCGGTCGTCACCGGCTACGACACGGATCTGAACCGCGCCTTCGATCGCCAGAAGGTCGGCTGGCTCTACGAGGAGATCCCGTGTCAGGTCGAGTCGGCAACGACGCCGTCGGTCTCGCCCTACGTCAACTGCAATCCCGATCCCGACGAGCCGCAGGACCCTCTGGCCGAGCAGATCCTGACCGAGTTCTATTCGGGCGTACTGCTGGGCTGGAACCTGGTCTCGGTACCGCCTCTGACCGACGTCCACATGGAAGACCGAAAGATCTTCAACACGCGCATGTTCGCGCAGGACAACGGCGGCCACGAGTTCAACTCCGTCCTGACCGACCAGGAGCGCCTCGCCATCATCGAGTACCTGAAGACGCTCTGAGCGAGCCCTACCATCAGCGCGCGGCTGCGTGCTATAGGGACTCGGGGCCAGGGGAGCGTGCCGGGGAGGGTCGCAATCGCTTCGCGAGTCCGAGCGCTTCTACCAATCCAACGGCCTCGAGCCGCCTTCGTCGGCTCACGGGAGAGCCCGAATGCGCGCATTTGGCTCGATCTGCACCGCCACGCTCCTGACCTTCCTCACAACTTCGGCTTCGGCCGACGTCGCGATCACCGCCTGCGGCGGCAACGTTCCCGCCGGCGAGACAGGCGTGCTGCAAGGCGACGTGGTTTGCTCCCTGTCGACGCAGACCGGCGTGGTGGTCGAAAGTGGCGGCACGCTGGTGCTCGACGGCCATTCGCTTTCCGGAGGCGCCAACGGCGTGCTGTGCACGACGTCGTGCACGATCCAGGGACCGGGCGAGATCACCGGCTTCTCGGGAGCCGGTATCAGCTCTTCGACCAACCCGAAGCCGCGCATCACCGTCATCGACACGGACGTCCTCGGCAACCTGACCTACGGGATCGTCCTGACGAGCGATGGCAAGCTCTCGCTCCTCAACGTGAACGTGACCGCCAACAATCACGGCGGAATCGCGATCGCGCCTTCGAACCTGACCGACAAGGGCAGCATCAAAGGCGAGAACGTCCACGTGCACGAGAATGACGGTACGGGGATCAAGGCCAAGCGCATCAAGCTGCTGGCTTCCAGCGTCGAGACCAACGATGGCACCGGCATTCTCAGCAGCGGAAAGGCGGTGCTGATCGACAGCGACGTCATCGGCAACGGCACCGATTTCGATCCGGGCTATGACCTGAAGACGATCAAGCGCCCCGTGCTCAAGAACACGGTATGCAACCGGAGCGGGCGCCTGACCATCGGCAACACGGTCGAGGGCACCTGGGCGGTGTGTACCGACGACTAGCGCGCGCTGGCGACCTAGCGCCCGTGACGGAGCGGGAGACGGCACCAGCTGACCGAGCGGCCGCGCCAGCAGACTGCGCACACCTGCAAACCGGGCGCACTGGAGAACGCGCAGCAACGACAGCGCGAACGCGTCAGGACGTCCGGCGCCGCCGGCCTGGACTGCTCGAAACGCGCCGGCGCGCGGGCAAGGGCTTGCGTGCGACCGCGACTTTGGAGACCAGGTGCGGCTCGGCGTGGGCAACCTCCATGCCACACTCGATGAGCAGCGCCGACAGATCGTCGCGCAGATAGCTCTTGTAGTAGGGCTCGTGGTAGCCCTTGGCGAATCCGTACAACGCATCGGCGATGACGGCGCTGTCGCTGAGCTGGGCCGAATCGCAGATCACCAGCGTGCCGCCGGGACGCAGCACCCTGTGGATCTCTCGCACCACCTGGCGCCGCACGCGCTGCGGCAGCTCGTGAAACAGATAGACGCTGGCGACGGCGTCGAAGAACCCGTCGGCCCACGGCATCCCGACCGCGTCCTCGGCAACCAGCGTCACGTCCAGGCGCGCATCGAGCGAGCGCTGCGCGTGCCGCACGTAGAAGGGGCTCATGTCCAGGCCATAGAGCCGGGCCTGGGGAAGGGCGCGCCCGAGCTGTGCCAGAAACCGCCCGGTGCCGCACGCGACGTCCAGGATGCGCGGCCGTTTTGCCTCGGCCACTGCATCCACGAGCGGAGGAATGGCCATGCGGCGCATGACGTCGGCCGTTCCGCCGAACAGGAACTCGACCGACGCATCGTATAACCGCGCCGATCGCTCGCTCAGCCAGCCGTCACTCTGCCAGTGGAAGTTGCGCCGGTAGTAGCGCGGATACCGGTCGGGCTCGGCCTGGGCGGGAAGATCCTCGTAGCGGCCCAGATAGCTGCGCAGCAGGACGCGCGGCAGCTCCAGCAGCGCTTCGGGCATCGCGCGTACATAATCGAGAGCCGGGAATTGATGCAGGAGGCTGCGCGGATAGTAGCCGGCTCGCGCGTTGGCGAGATCGCGCTGCAGCAGGTCTTCGAAGCGTGCGGCAAGCGTCGTCACCGTCCTTCGGCGCAGCCTGGTGCCCCCCGGCTGCAGCAGGCGGCGCCAGAGGGCGTAGCCGAGGCCGGTGCCCACGGCCAGGCCGCGATGGCGCCAGAGGTGGAGGGCTTCCTCGGCCGTATCGGTGAACGTGCGCGACAGGCGTGCGACGGTCGAGACCATGATCGTAGCCTAGCAGGAGATTCACGCGTGGGTAGCGTGGATTTCGCAGCCACTCGCAAGCGGCGTGCGTCTGCGACGCTGCGCATTGGCTGCGACACGCATCGTTCCTGTCGACGATCGGATCCATCGCACGCGCCGGTGTGGCCGCGCATGAATCCTGGTGCGCTCGAAATCCCCGACCCGGCGTTGCCCGAGCGTGCTTCCTAGCGCGAGGAACACACGACGGTGGAACGAACCAGCGTTCCGAACGCCTCGCACTCGGCGAGGATGTACCGCGATTCGCTGCAGACTCCCGCATCGGCCTGCGCAGACCCGCCCAGGGTCAGGATGGCCGTCAGCGGCAGGAGACTGGCGTCGACAGCGTAGGTGCCACCGGCGGCCTTGATCTGCACCGAGACAAGGTTCGGCTGCGCCGCGCCCATGTCCTTCAGGATCAGGCGCCGAAAACCGTTGGCCGGCATGACGGTCCGGTCCTGATAGATGATCTTGCTGCCTTTGCGCATCCAGCCCGCGGTGCCGGTGCCGCCGAAGACCCCACCGGGCAGCGTCACGTCGACCATCGCCCCGCCACCGGCGCTCTCGATGCGCAGGCGAACGCCGGTCTGCTCCACCGGTAGCGTCGCGAAGCTCGTCGACGGCGGCAGCACGACGCGATGTCGCATCGCGACCCTGTTGTCGCGCACCGCGATGATGAGCGGATCGGGCTCTTCGCCGCCGAAGGAGGCCATGACCGAATGTCTGGTGGCATCCTGGCCGGCGCCGACGTTCGTGCACGGGTCGCATCCGTCCGGGACGCCATCGGCGTCCGAGTCGACGTCGTCGTCGAAGTCGGGGCAGAGTTTGCACGTCGCGTCGGCGCCGCTGCAGATGCGGCGGACGAAATATCCGGAGACATCCTGGAAGCTCATGCCACTGCGGCGCTCGGCGATCAGGACCCACAGGCTGCCGGCCTCGTTGACGTCGAAATCGGCGAGCTCGCCCTGGAAGCTCGAGGTCAGATAGAGATCGTCGATCAGAGCGACCGGCTCCTCGGCCAGCGTTCCGTCGACGGCATAGGTCTGCGCGAACGACTGGTAGATGGAGTCGGCCGGGAGCTCGCTCCAGGCGGCCGTCAACTCGCCGGCGGCCGTGGTCTCGAGCGTAAAGTGCTGCTGCGAGGGGATCGCCAGCTCCGCCAGCGCGCTGCCATCCAGGGACAGGCGCCGGGCGCGCCACGTGCCGAAGGCCGCGTCGGAGACGAACCACGCTGCGCTCAAACGGTCCTGGTCATCGGCGCCGAGCGACATGCGATAGATCTGGCCGTTGACCGGCGGGTCGTCGAACACGAAAGGAGCGCCGGCAGGTGCGCCGTCGGCGCCATACGATCGCATGTAGCCGAGCTCGTCCCAGTCGCCGCCGCCCGGCGAGACGCGCACGGCGCGTCGCCAGGCGACCACGATCCCGTCTCCGGCGGCCGTGACGGCCAGAGCGCCTGCCTGCTCGATGCCTTCGGTTGCCGAGTCGACGATCACCGCCGGCGCCAGCGGACTGCCGTCGTTGGCGATCCATCGCAGCCTGACCTCGGTGGACACGCCGGTGTCCGTGGACCACGAAACGACGAACCTGCCGCTGCCGTCGGCGGTCACTCCGGCAAGCTCGTCGCGGCCCTCATCGGTATCGATCGCGATCTCGGCGCTTCGAGGAACGGCGGCCGCATCGTAGGCGCGAGCGTAGATCAGGTGCGCATCCTCATCGTCGGGATCCTGCGCCTGCCACGCCACCAGGAAGGAGCCGTCGGGGGCAACCGCCGCAACCAGGCGATCGAGCGATTCCGGCGTCAGCCCGGTTTGCGCATTCAGCACAAAGGCCGAACCATCGGGGCGGCCATCGGTCCCGACGATCTGACCGAATGCCGTGCCGATCCCGATTCCGGGTATCGCGCTCGTCCAGACGGCCAGGGCGCGTCCGCCCGCAAGCGCGTGCACGGCGCCGTCTTCGAGACTGACGCCGCTGATGGCTGGCATGAGGCGAACTTCGGGAATCGAAGGCGTCAGCGCCGCGAGCGCTTGCGCGCCCGCAACCAGCCAGAACGCGATCGGCGAGAGCAGGATACGGGCGAGCATCGGCAGCCAAGACTCTGCCCCTGGTCGTATCGCACCGCCAGGGTGCAACCAAGACGCAAACTCTGGCCAGGCCGGCATCAGTGGCGATGGCCCCGGCCATGCGCGCAGTCGGCGTGAGCGCTGCGTGCGAGCTCTTCCACCGGCTGCTCTTCGCAGACGATGGAACCGAGCGGCGAGCCCTCGCATTTCAGGTCCATGTCGAACCGCTCGGCGCCGATGTGCAGCACCACGCGGACCCAATGCGGAGCGAAGTCGTCGGCGATCGGTGCGTGGCTGGCGCGCAGGAAGATCTTCATACGATGGTCCGGGTCGGTCAGCAGCACGTCGTTGAGCCCGTCGGCGCGGCTCTCGCGCGGCGCCGACCAGCTGATGCGTCCGTTTACCGTCCACGTGCCCTGGCCGGGCTCGATCCTGGCACGCCAGATTTCCTGGCCCTCCTCCTCGATCTGCACCTGCAGCGCCTGCGTCTGCGGATCGATGACGGGACTGCCGCGCTCGCGATCGGAAAGGCGCAGGTCGACGACGCGGCTGCCGCGCTCGGAGGACCGCAGCGAGAGGCGGGCAGACCCGACGCCGTCGGCGCATTCGCTGGTGTCGAACACGCATTCGGAGCTGCAGCCGAGCTGCCCGCGCAGATAGCCGAGCGACTCGCAGCTTTCGGAGGCGGTGACGTCGATCTCGCAGTCTTCGCCGGGCTCGAGGATCGCATTGCCGCAGGTCGGCTCTGCGCATTTACCCGTCCGTCCCGCCTCCAGGAACGAGCGACCGCCCAGGTCGGCCTCGGTGGCCGGATCGATGCCGAACGCGTGCAGCACGGTCGGCGTCACGTCCAGGACGTCGCCGCGAGCGAAGCAGCGCAGATCGCGATGTCGCGACGCGAACCACGTCCGCGCCACGCTGCGGCGAACCCGTCCGAGATGGGTGCGGCCCTGGAAGCCGTGATCGGTGGTGACGTAGACATTGGCGTCGCCGGCGCCGATGCGGTCGAGCTCGCCCAGGAGCTCGGCGAGCCGGTCGTCGGCATGCATCATCGCTTCGCGGTACTGCACCGATCCGTCACCGATGCGATGACCGCTCCAGTCGATGCCCTTCTGATGCTGGAACGCGAAGAAGGGCTGGCCGGCCAGGCTTTCGAGCAACGGGAAGAGCTGCTCGTTGGCGCCGATGCCGGTGAACTTGTCGGGTCCGCCGCGCGACTGGATGAACCCGGGCGCGATCACGCCGTCGCGCGCCCACGCCAGAATTCCCGTGACCGTGTAACGAATGCTTCCGACGTGGGCGAAGCCGACGTTGCCGAGGCGATCGTGCAGACGCTCGTAGATGCTGAGCCCGGGCGGCATCGTGCCGCCGCCGTTGTTGGTGGTCACGCCGGTGACTTCGGGTGGCTGTCCGCTGAGCATGCTGGCGTGCTGTACGCGCGTCAGCGGCTTGCCGGAGACGACCCCGCTCTCGACGATCTGGAACGAGCACAGCGTGGGCAGGCAGCTCCAGTGCGCTCCGCAAGGTTTGGGCATGCGCGCCGGAGCGGATTTCGCCGGGCACGGCACCGGCGGCTTCGACAGTGGCTGCCATCGCAGCAGTTCCTGCAGGATGTCGTAGCGCGCTCCGTCCCAGGAAACGAGGACGGCCGAGGCCGGGTCGGCCGCAGCAGCCTGCGGCGCGACGGCTACGGCGATGATGATGGCAAGGGCGATGCCCTGGCAGATCCTCCACATGAAAACGCGCCCTCCCGGTCCGCAGAGATGAAAGTTGCGCGACGCACGCTTGGAGGCCAACGCGCAGGCGCATCGAAGAACGCACGCATGTGCTCATGCTGCCAGACCTGGAACAAGGCCGGTCAGGTAGGAGTGGAAAGTTTCACACGTGCGGCGGCCAGCGCGCACCAGGCGCCAGCCCGCCGGCGGGCTATGGCGCGGCGCGCTCCAAACGAACGGCGATGCCGTTGAAGACCGTGGTCCCGGTGGCTTCGTCGTAGATCGTGTCGTCGGTCAGGACGTTGGCGTTGACGCCCGCGTGCTCGGCCGCCACCGACAGACGCGAACCGCCCACATCGTGTCCCCAGCCGTGCGGCAGGCTGACCACGCCCGGCATGAGGTCGTCGGTGATCTCGATCGGAACGACCAGGCTGCCGGTACGGCTGGTGACGCGTGCGCGGTCGCCGGCTGTCAGACCTGCGCGCGATGCATCCTGCGACGAGAGGTGCAGCGTGCAGCGATCGCGCCCCTTCACCAGCGCGCGCACGTTGTGCATGAACGAGTTGCACGAGCGCACGTCGCGGCGCCCGATCAGCACCGTCGGCGCCGGCGTCGCCGACATCGCGGCGCGCAGGCGCGACAGGTCGGCGACCATCTCCTGCGGCGCCAGCTCGATCCTTGCGCTGACGGTGTTGATGACGTCGGCAAGATGCGGCGCCAGCGGGCCGAGGTCGATGCCGTGGGGATGCTCGCGCAGGCGCGCCAGCGTCAGGCCCTGCTGCCTGCGGCCGAAGCCGTCGCCGTAGGGGCCCACGCGCAGCAGCATGTCCAGGAGACGTTCGGGGCCCTGCCCCGCTCCGACCTTCTCGACGATTTCCTCGGGCGTCAGTCCGTCCCAGCGCCCGCTCTCGGCCACTGCCTGCGCGTACTGCTGCAGCACGAAATCGTCGACCATCTGCAGCGGCGCCGCGCCCATTCCGAGCATGTGCGCGGACAGTGTCAGCAGGATCTGCCAGCTGTGCTGCGATCCGTCCGGAGGAGGCAGGGCTTCGGGATACCACTTGGCGAAGTTGCGCACCGACAGCAGGTACAGCGCCAGCTCGTAGCCGGAGTGCTCGACGTAGGACGGCGGGGGCAGGATGACGTTGGCCAGGCGCGTGGTCTCGTTGATGTAGAAGTCGATGCAGACCAGGAATTCGAGGTTCGAGAACGCTTCGGTCAGGCGCGTCGAGTTGGCCGCGCTGACGGTGGGATTGGTCGCCAGCAGGATCATCGCGCGCACCTGACCCGGTCCCGGAGTCAGCATCTCCTCGCACATCGTCGAGGATGGAATCAGGCCGCCGACTTCGGGACGGCCGCTGACGCGACTTCGCCAGCGTCCGATCTCGAAGCCCTTGCCGCGCGGAAGAGCGGCATCGACGGGAGCGGCCGGCGTCGTGAACATGACGCCGCCTTCGCGGTCGAGATTGCCCGAGAGAATATTGACGAGGTCGCATCCCCAGCTCGCCAGCAGCCCGAACTCCTGCACGCAGGTGCCCAGGCGCCCGTAGCATGCAGCGCTGGGCGCCGCGCAGAGCTCGCGCGCAAGCCGGCGCGTGACTTCCGGTGCGATGCCGCAATAGCCGGCAACCGCTTCGGGCGTGAACTCGGCGACCAGGCTGCGAATCGCATCGAGGCCTTCGACCATGCCACCGGCGCGGCCCAGACGGACGAGGCCTTCGGCGAACATCACCTGCACCATGGCGAGCAGGAAGGCGCCGTCGCTGCCGGGCCGGATGAAGTGATGCTCGTCGGCCATGCGCGCCGTCTCGGTGCGGCGCGGATCGATGACGACGATCCTGCCGCCGCGCTCCTGCACCTCCTCGAGCCGTCCCGGCATGTCGGGCGTGGTCATGAGGCTGCCATGCGAGACCATCGGGTTGGCGCCCACGATCAGCAGATAGTGCGTGCGATCGATGTCGGAAATGGGCACGCCGAGCGGAAACTGGCGGCCGAACATGAGGCCGGTCTGGACGATCTTGGGAAGCGTATCGATGGCGGCGGAGTTGAACTGGCTCTTGGAGCCGAGCGCGCGCGAGAGTACGGGGCGATACAGGACCGACCCGAGGTCGTGCACGACCGGGTTGCCGGTGTACATGCCGACGGCGTCGTTGCCGTGTTTCTCGCGCACCGCCAGAAGCCCGCGCGCGACCTCGGCGTAGGCTTCCTCCCACGAAATTTCTTCCCAGCCTTCGCCGACGCGCCGGACCGGACGGCGCAGCCGCTCCGGGTCCTCGTACAGCCCCTTGAGTCCATAGGCTTTGGGACAGATGTAGCCGCGCGAGAACGGATCGTCCTCGTCGCCGCGCACGGTAACGATGCGTCCTTCCTCGATCTCCAGGCTGACGCCGCAGGTCGCTTCACAGAAAGGACAGACGCGCTGCGCGATTCGTCGCTCGGCCATGAGGCCCTCCTTTGGGGAGGCGGCGCACGGTCGCGCCTCCACGTCCGATGGTACGAACCGGTGGCAGGAGCGGCCATGTCCAATCCCGGCATCAATGGAGGGGCCACTTCTGTCCTGGTTTACGAGGGCGAGGCGGGCGATAACCGTCGCTCGCAGGAGGGGCTTCATGCTTTTCGACGTTCGCATTGCCGGCCGCAGGTTCGGCCAGGCGCTGGCTGCCGCCTCGGCGGCGCTCATGCTGCTCGCATGCGGCTCCGGCCCCGCCCACGCCGCCGTCAGCATCGGCGGCTGGATGGCTCACAGCCCCGACGACATCGACACCGGCAACATTCCGAGCCTGCTCGGCTTCAGCGGCGACAACGTCGTACAGACCGCGACGATGCCGTTCAGCATCAGCATCGACGGCACCAGCTACAACACGGTTGCCATCTCGACCAACGGCTGGCTCGAGTTCGGCGGCAACACGGCGGCCGACAGCGATCCCACCAACGACTGCCTGCCCACCAGCGCACACACCAATCCGTTCCTGGCCGCCTACTGGGACGACATGCAGACGGCCGGTGCCAGCCAGGTACAGTACGGTACCGTCGGCAGCAGCGGCAGCCGCACCTTCCTCGTCGACTTCTTCCTGGACACCAAGACCAGCAGCGACGACGGAGCCGACGACGTGCGCATGCAGGTGCAGATCCACGAACGCTCCAGTCTCGTCATGGTCAAGTACACCGACACCCAGGCATTGTCGGGAGCGCAGACGGCGACCATCGGTTTTCAGTCCGGCACGACGGTGGCCGAGTCCTATCCCATCGGATGCAACGCGCGCATCCTCGACGACAACCACGTCGGCGAAGGCTTCTCGATCGACGTGCGCAATCCGGGCCTGTTCACGCTTGCCGGCTCGATGGCGCTGAGCGCCGACGACATCAGCGGATTCACCACGCTGTCGGGCGACGACGTCACCGCCACGGCGACCATGCCCTTCAGCGTCAACATCGAAGGGACGACCTACAGCACGCTGGCGATCTCCAGCAACGGCTGGATCGAGTTCGGCGGCAACACCGCCGGCGACAGCGACGATTCCAACAACTGCCTGCCCTCTTCGGTGCACACCAATCCGCTGCTGGCCGTCTACTGGGACGACATGCGCACGGTCAACGAGAACATCCGCTATGGCGTGACCGGCACCAGTCCCAATCGCGTCTACGTCGTCGACTTCGTGCTCGACCTGGTCACCAGCAGCGACGACGGCAACGACGACGTCGAGGCCCAGGTGCAGGTCCACGAGCGCTCGGGCCTGATCAGCGTGCGCTATCGCCTGGCGCAGGCCCTGGCCACCGGTCAGAGCGCGACCATCGGCTTTCAGGGCGACGGCGGGGCATCGGCCGTGGGATATCCGCTGACCTGCAACGGCCGCATCCTGGACGACAACCAGATCGACAAGGAGTGGTTCTCGGTCCACCGCAGATCCCTCGGCGCGATGTCGCTGCATGCCGCGACCAACTTCTCGAGCGACGACTTCAGCACGGGCAACTTCCCCGACATGCTCACGCTCTCGGGCAATGACGCCACGGTGACCGTGGACATGGAGTTTGCGATCGTCATCGATGGCGTCAGCTACCAGACCGTGACGCTCTCGACCAACGGATGGATGGAGTTCGGCGGCAACACCTCGGGCACCAGCGATCCGACCAACGACTGCCTGCCGACCTCGGCGCACACCAATCCGTTCCTTGCCGCCTACTGGAACGACATGCAGACGGTGACCAACGGCGTGCGTTACGGCACGGTGGGCCAGGGCACCAATCAGACCTTCATCGCGGATTTCTCGCTCGACATGGTCACCAGCGGCGACGACGGCATCGACGACCTGGGCGTTCAGGTGCAGGTGCACCAGCGCTCGGGAACGATCAGCGTCAAGTACCGCACCGTGCAGCCGTCGACCGGCGGACAAGGAACCACCATCGGCTTCCAGAGTGCCGGAGGATCCTCGGCCACCGCCACGCCGCTGACGTGCAACGGAAAGATCCTCGACGACAACGTCGACGGCGAGAGCTGGTCGATCGCGCCCCTGCCGGTGTGTGACAACGGCATCGTCGAGACCAAGGAATCGTGCGACACGGGCGCCATCAACGGCACGAGCAGCTCGTGCTGCACCAGCACATGCGGCTTCGTTTCCTCGGGCACGCTCTGCCGTCAAGGATCCGGCGACGTCTGCGACGCCGACGAGACGTGCACGGGCAGCGCCGGCGCATGCCCCGCCGACGTGATCGCCGGCGCCGCCACGGTGTGCCGCACCGGCTCGGGCGACGTGTGCGATCCCAGCGAGACGTGCACCGGCATTGCCGGCCAGGCGTGTCCTTCCAACTCCGTGGCACCTGCGGGCAAGACCTGCCGCAGCGGCTCGGGCGACGTCTGCGATGCCGATGAAACGTGCACGGGCAACGTCGGCGCGACCTGCCCGGCCGATGTCGTCGCCGGCGCGGGAACCGAGTGCCGCGCCGGCGCGGACATCTGCGACGTCTCCGAAAGCTGCACGGGCCAGAGCGGGCAGACGTGTCCGGACGACGATTTCGTCGCCGCTGGGACCACGTGCCGCACCGGATCGGGCGACGTCTGCGATCCCGACGAGACCTGCACCGGCGCGGCCGCGGCCTGCCCGGCAGACACGGTGGCCTCGCCGGCAACGCTGTGCCGCGCAGGCTCCGGAGACGTCTGCGATCCCGACGAGACGTGCACCGGCGATGCGGGCCAGGCCTGTCCGGCCGATGTCGTCGCCTCCACCGCCACCACCTGCCGCAGCGGATCGGGCGACGTCTGCGATCCTTCCGAGACGTGCACGAGCGTGCCCGGTGCCACATGCCCGGCCGATGTCGTCGCTTCGAGCGAGACGACGTGCCGAAGCGCCGCCGACCTGTGCGATGCCGCCGAGCAGTGCACGGGCAGCGCGGGGCAGAGCTGCCCCGCCGACTCGCCCGCAGCATCGGGCACGAGCTGTCGCACCTCGGCCAGCGACTGCGACGCCGAGGAGAGCTGCAACGGCAGCGACTTCGCCTGCCCCGCCGATTCTCCGGCCGTCCCGGGCACCGCGTGCCGCCAAGCAGCAACGGTCTGCGACGCGGCCGAAAGCTGCGACGGCACTTCGTTCGAGTGTCCTGCCGACGCCCCGGCGCAGGCAGGCACGCCGTGCCGCGAGGCTGCCGATGTCTGCGACGCCGCCGACACCTGCGACGGCGAGTCTTTCGAGTGCGCCGACGCAGTGGCAGGCGTCGATACGCAGTGCCGCGCTCCCGCCGGCATCTGCGACCAGGCCGACAACTGCGACGGAGTGGGCATCACCTGCCCCGCCGACCTCAAGAAGACCTCGGTGTGCCGCGCTGCCGCGCATACCTGCGATGCGGCCGAGAGCTGCGACGGCGTGGCCGACACCTGTCCTGCCGATGAGCTGGCGGTCGACGGCTCGGCCTGCAGTGACGGCGACACCTGCACGGCCGAGGAGACCTGCCTGGAGGGCATCTGTCAGGGCGGGATGCCCGAGCCCGACAACTGTCAGGACGGCTTCCTGTGCTACAAGGCCAAGAGCCCGCCGTTCGAGCCGGTCACGGGCATCGTCTTCGACGACGAGCTCGACGGCCTGCGCTTCTTCGATCTCTACAAGACGGGGCCGCTGTGCTCACCGGCGCAGATCGACGAGGAAGTGGTCATCGATGCTGCGACGTTCCTGCACGGCTATTCCATCGACGAGACCTATGCGTCCTTCACGCACGCCCGTCGCAGCGACCTCGTGCTGACCAACGACCTGGGGACCATTCATCTGGACACGATCTCGCCTGCGCTGCTGCTGACGCCGGCCGCGGCAGATTTCGCAGTCCAGCCCGCGCCGCCGCCGTTCGACGGCCACGACGTCGACAGCTTCAAGTGCTACAAGGCGGTCGTGACCAAGGGGACTCTCGGCGTGCCCAAGCAGACACAGCTTTCGGTGCGCGATGAGCTTTCTCCGGCCTCGCCAGAGCGCGTGCTGGACATCAAGAAGCCGAAGTTCCTGTGCTCGCCGGTCGACGTGGCCGGCGCCGGCATCAAGAATGATCACGGATATTTGGTGTGCTATGGCGCCAAGAGCGCCAGGGGCGAGCCCAAGCACGCAACCGCCACTGTCAACATCGCCGACGCCTATCAGCAGGGCGCGGCTGTGGCCGCAAAGGAATCGGTCGTGTGCCTGCCTTCGGAGCTTGCGCCTTGATCTCGGCAATGTCGGCGGCGGCCGACGGGAAAGGAACGGCATCTGCCGGCAAAGAGGAGAACATGAGCAAAACGATCTCGATCGCATCGCTGTCCGCACTGCTGCTGCTTGCTTCGAACACGCCTGCCCCGGCCCAGGTCTGCGGCGACACCATCGGCCCCAACGAGACGGTGACCCTGACCGCCGACATCGGTCCGTGCACCGACAGCGTCTCGGCGGCGCTGACGATCATCGGCCCGGCCAAGGTCGATCTGAACGGCCACCAGATCCAGTGCGACAGCACCAGTCCGTCCAACGGCGTCGACGTCCTGGGCAGCGGTGCCTACGTCAGCGGCGGCTCGATTCGCGGGTGCGATGCCTACAGCCTGCGCCTCGGCGGCACCGGCAAGCATTCGGTGACGTCGATCGCGATCAAGGGCGGCGTCGACAGCGGCAAGGGTGTGGAAGTGTTGACCGGCTCGGACCTCAACAGGCTCACCGATATCGTGGTGACCAACAGCGGCACCGGCTTCCACATCTTCGGCAACAAGGGGAAGCTCAGCGGCCTGACCGCTTCGAGCTCCGATGACGAGGGCATCATCCTCGAGGGCAGCTCCAACAAGGTCACGCGCATGACTGCCGTCAATTCGACCAAGGAAGGCATCATCGTCAATGGATCGAACAACAAGATCCAGGACTGCGAAGCGGTGACGAGCGGCAACGGCGGCATCGTGCTCAACGGCGCGAACAACAGCCTGAAGGACTGCTCGGCCATCCGCGGCCTCGGTGACGGCTTCGAGGTCAACGGTGCGGGCAACTCCATTTCGGCGGCCGAGTCGGACAACAACGGCCAGCGCGGATACGACATTTTCGGCGACGCCACGCGCCTGAGCGACTCGACTGCCGTCAACAACGGCGGCGACGGCGTCCTCCTGCAGGAGGCCGCATCTACCGTCACCGGCGTCCGTTCCATCGGCAACGGCGGGAACGGCATCCAGGTCGATGCCGGAAACGTGCATTCGATCTCGCGCAGCGTCGCGCTCGAGAGCGGCGGCACGCATGACATCCGCGACAACACGAACTGCGCCGGCGCCACCTGGAACGACAACACGTTCCGCAGCGCCAACGATCCCTGCATCCAGTGACATGGGGTGGTCAGGTACGGAAGCGTGAATCGCCCTGATTCACGCTTGCGTACCTGACCCGGTTTCTGCGCCGTCAGCGATCGACGAGATCGGCCAGCGTCATTCCGTCCAGGGAATTCTCGCGGGCGCCGTGCAGGCGCGCCAGCAGCTCGCGAACGCGGGCATCCACCTTGCGCTTGTCCGCGTTCTTCTCGCCGCGCAGCGCCTCCAGGACTCGCACCACACGAATGCTTCCGGGCGACAGCGTCAGGAACACGCGCGACTGCTCTTCCCCGCCGAAATGCACGAGGCCGGCCTGGGCCAGAACGCACGCGACCTCGTTGATCTCCCTTACCGGCACGTCCAGCGAGGCCGAGATGCTCTCGAGCGTCGGAACCTCGCGCTTTTCGTAGGCTGCCGCCGCCATCTCGGTCACCATCGCCAATGCCAGCGTTTCGCGCTCGGCGATGGTCAGGTCCTTGTTGCGGCGCTTGCGGCTGAGCGCCGTCAGGTTCTGCACCGCCGCCGAGACCTCGGCGCCGGCCAGGACGATGGTCCAGCTGGTGTACATCCACACCATCAGCACCGGCAGCTGCGCCAGCGTTCCGTAGATCGCGTTGTAGTTGGCCATCCCGAACTGGAAGGCCAGATACGCCGACTGCGTCAGCTGCCACCCGACCCCGGCAACGATGCCGCCGGCCGCGGCGGCAAAAAGCCGTACCCTGGCATTGGGCAGAAACGTGTAGAGGAACGTGAAGAGCGCACAGAGCACGAGGTAGGGCAGCAGCGAAGTGCCCACGTGCATCAGCACCCCTGCCCCGCCGAGGCTGGACAGCCATGCCAGCATCGAGTTGGTCTTGAGCGCAGCCGTCACGCTGGTTGCGGCCGCAAGCAGGATGGGCGCACCCACCAGCAGCGCCAGATAATCGGCGCTGCGCCGAACGATCCCGCGCGGCTGCGCATTGCCCCAGATGACGTCGAGCGACTGCTCGACCTGGGCCATGACCGAGACCGAGGAAATCACGACGAACACCGCACCGATCACCCCGAGGCCGGTGATGCTGGTATTGTCGACATAGGAGACGATGGTATCGATGGCCTCGGGCGACATCAGGGTGAAGCGGTGCAGCAGCGCCGCCTCCAGACGATCGCCGGTCCAGCCCATGCCGCGCAGGAACGCGAAGGAGACCGCCATCACCGGAACCAGAGCCAGAAGGCTCGCGTACGTCAGCGCCGCTGCGCGCAGCGCGCACTGGTCGCGCAGGAAACCCTGGCCAGCGAACCAGGCCACGCGTGCCGACTTGACGCTCCAGCGGCGTGCCGAGGAGACCTCCTGTTCGGGATCGCGCCAGAGGAAATGCTCGAGCATTTGTCCGAGGCCGAATGTGTAGCCGCCCGACGATGCCATCGATGCTCGACTTAAGCCGGGTGCGAAGCCGTTTGGCAACCACCGCGAGCACTTTCGCACCGCGGCTGGGGCACCAGACCGCGTGCAGGCAGACGTGCAACGACGATCGCTCTCTCGGATCGCCGCACTCGTTGCTCCGCAAGAGCAGCGAATGATGGGCGCGCTGCCGAAAGCGATACTGCGGCGGCTCGCTCTGGCCGTTCCCACCGCCATCGGCGTGTGCACGCTGGTCTTTGCGGTGCTGCACGCGGTTCCCGGAGATCCGGTCGACGTGCTTCTCGGCGAGACCGCGGCCGCCGCAGACCGCGTCGAGTTGCGGGCGCGGCTCGGCCTGGATCGTCCGCTGCTGATCCAGTACGGCGCCTACATGGGAGGCCTCGTCCGCGGCGACCTCGGGCGTTCGGTTCGAAGCGGCCGCCCGGTGGCCGAGCTCGTCGTCGAGCGCGCTCCCGCCACGCTGCGGCTGGGTCTGGCGGCTGCCATCATCGCGGCGCTGCTCGGCATACCGCTCGGCGTGCTGTCTGCGTGGCGGCCGCACGGGCTGCTCGATCGCCTGACCCTGACCGCGAGCCTGTCGGCCGTGGCCGTCCCCAACTTCTGGCTCGGACCGATGCTGGTGATGCTGTTCTCCATCCAGCTCGGCTGGCTACCGGTGGCCGGCGACGCAACGGCCGCGCACCTGGTCCTTCCCGCGCTGACGCTCGGCAGCGGCATGAGCGGAATCCTGGTTCGGATGACGCGCGCAGCGATGCTCGAGACCATGAGCGAAGAGTATGTGCGCACCGCGCGGGCCAAGGGCCTGGGCGATGCACGCGTCTTGGTGCGGCACGCGCTGCCCAACGCGATGGTCCCGGTGCTGTCGCTGATCGGGCTGCAGCTCGGCGCCGTGCTGGCAGGGTCGGTGATCACCGAGACCATCTTTGCCTGGCCCGGACTCGGCCGCCTGGTCGTCGAAGCGATCCAGTCACGCGACTATCCCGTCGTGCAGGGAGCGGTGCTGACCATCGCCGGCGTCTACGTTCTGGTCAATCTGGCCACCGACCTGGCGCAGGCACTGGTGCATCCACGGCTGCGCGAGGCCGTGCCGTGACGGCTTCCGGCGAACCGGCGGCTCCCGCAGCGATGGCCACGATGCAAGGCCGACGCGCTGCGCGCATCAGGCGTGGCACCGCGGTCTCTCTTCTGTTCGGCGCTGCGGTCATCGCGGTGGTTTCGCTGGCCGCAGCGGGCGCCGATGTGCTGGCTCCGGCGCCGCCGCACACGATCGCGCTCGAGCAGGGCCTCGGCGCTCCGGGCTCTTCGCACCTGCTCGGACAGGACAAGCTCGGCCGCGACGTGCTCGCGCGGCTGATGCACGGAGCGCGCGTGTCGCTCGGCGTGGCGTCGGCTACGGTCTTGCTCTCCGTGGTCATCGGCGTCGCCGTCGGATCGATCGCGGGCTTTGCCGGCGGCCGCCTCGACTTCTGGCTGATGCGGATCGTCGACGTGCTGATGGCTTTTCCTGGCCTGCTCCTGGCCATCGCGCTTGCCGCAGCGCTGGGGCCAGGCATCGGCAACGTGGTGCTGGCGCTGTCGGTGATCGGATGGACCGGTTATGCGCGGGTGTCGCGGGCCGAGGTCATGGCACTGCGCGGGCGCGAGCACGTCGAGGCGGCGATCGCCCTTGGCGCGCCGCCCTGGCGCGTGCTGCTGCGCCACGTGCTGCCGCTTACGATTTCGCCGCTGCTGGTGCAGGCCGTCTTCGGAATGGCCGGGGCCGTAGTGGCAGAGGCCAGCCTGTCCTTTCTCGGCCTCGGAGTGCAGCCGCCGACGCCGTCGTGGGGATCGATGCTCGCCGACGGCCGCTCCTTCCTGATCGAAGCGCCGCACCTGACGGTGGCTCCGGGGCTTGCCATCACCTCGCTCGTGCTGGCACTGAACCTGCTGGGCGACGGCCTGCGCGACCTGCTCGACGTCCGGATGCGATAGCGCAAGCACCCGGCCTGGATGGTGGAGCCGGATGACCGGGCCCGCGGCGCATGCCTGCGGTTTCGTCGGGCGTGTCGCGATGCTATCGGCGCCGCATGCGCAGAACCTGCCGCTTCGTCGCAGTCTTCCTGATGACAGCCGCCGCCTGCCCGCCATTGGTCATGGCCCACGAATCGCCGGCGGATCAGGCGCGCGAGGTCGAAGCGCTGCGGCGTCGCGTCGACGAACTCGAGCGCGTACTTCGTGAGCTGCAGTCCGGCCAGCAGCAGCGGTCGGCACCGCATGGCGTCGCGCCGGTTGCCGAGGAGGCCCCGGCAGCCGGCGCCGGCACTGCTACGGATCGCGCGGAGCCGGCGGCGGCGCCGGCCGTTGCGGCAAAAACGGCTGCCGTGGTGGGGTACGAGGACGGCTTCTTCCTGAAGTCGGGCGACGGCGACGATGAGCTGAAACTGAACGGCTTCGTCCATGCCGACAGCCGCTTCTTCCCCGGCGACGACCCCGAGAACGACCAGTTCTTCATCCGACGCGCGCGCATCGACATTCGCGGCAAGGTCGCAAAGCGTTTCTCCTTTCGTCTCACGCCCGACTTCGCCGGCAGCACGCTGACCCTGTTCGACGCCTCGCTGGACGTGAAGTTCGCGCCATGGCTCGTCCTTCGTCTGGGCAAGACCAAGACGCCGTTCGGTCTGGAGCGCCTGCAATCCTCGACCGACCTGGTCTTGATCGAGCGCTCGCTCGTCGACAACCTGGTGCCCAACCGCGACGTCGGCGTGATGCTGCACGGCGAAGCTGGCGGCGGCATCGCCGAGTATGCAGCGGCCGTGTTCAACGGAACGGCCGACGGCTCCAGCGGCGATACCAATCCGAACGATGGCGTCGACGTGGTCGCCCGCCTGTTCCTGCGACCGTTCCGCAACATGGACGTCGAGGCGCTGCACGGGCTCGGCTTCGGTGTGGCCGGCACCTACGGACGCGAGCAGGGAAGCGCTTCTTCGGCGCAGCTCGGCCGCCACCGCACCTCGAGCCGCGTCGTGTTCTTCCGCTACGCCAGCGCAAGCGACGCGCCGTTTTTCACGGCTGCCATTGCCTCGGGTGATCGCTGGCGCCTGTCGCCGCAGGGCCATTACTATTTCGGGCCGTTCGGTCTGCTAGGCGAGTACGTCGTCTCCAGTCAGGAGATCGCCGGCGCCGCGCGCGCCACCGCCACCAACGACGCATGGCAGGTTCAGGCGTCCTACGTGCTGACGGGAGAAGACGCATCGTACAAGGGCATCGAGCCCGAGAACGATTTCGACTTCGGCGACGGCGGCTGGGGCGCCTGGCAGATCGCGCTGCGCTATGCCGGGCTGGAAGCCGACGGCGATCTGGTCGCGCGAGGGCTGGCCGTGGGGGCTCGCACAGCGGACACCGTGACCGCCGGACTGAACTGGCACCTGAACTCGAATGTCGCGCTGTACCTGAACTACGAGCACACCGAGTTCCGCCGTCCGCGCGGCCAGGAGGACGTCATCCTGAGCCGGGCGCAGTTCGCGTTCTGATCTACTGTGCCGGCGACGGCGGATTGTCGGCTCCGCCGGTCCCCAGTGGCGGCCCCGAAGCCGTCCGTGCCTTGGCGCGACCTTCTTCGAGCGGAGCGATCGAGCTGCCGATCCACCAGAGAACGGGACCCAGCATCGCCACTTCCGGGCCCGCATGGTCGGGAGCGAGCATGCTCGCTGTCCACCATAGAGAGAAGCCGATAGCCGCGCTGGCGGGCAGGTGCTCGGGCAGGAGCTTCCACTTGAACCACTGCACGGCGCGCTGGTAGCCGGCGCTGTTGCGTCTGTTCCGAAGCGTTGCAGTCAGATACGACTCGCGAGGATTCTGCTCGAGCAACACTTCGCCGTTTGCCGCTACCAGGCAGCAGCGCCAGACGCGTCTGGCGTCGTCCCGCAACGAAGCCTCGATGCGGTTGTTCACCTTCCAGAAGGCGACGAGAAAGCCGAGCAGGACGATCGCATCGTACGGATGGGCGGCAAAGGTATCGATGACGATGGCGGTGAAGTCCGGGAGAAAGATCTGTGACCACCCAAGCACCGTCGCGATCCATCCGGCGACTCCGCCGGATGCCCTCTCAGCTGGAGATATCCACCAGGGCATCGACACCAGAGCCACAGTCAATGCCACGGTCACGAAGTAGTTGATGCGGCGATACCACACGCGGTCCCAAACCCGTTCCATCGCTACAACCCGTTGCTTCACAAGATCGTCATCCCGAAGACGCTCGCGAAGCTCGGCGCTGACGAGCGGCGGCTCGGGCCGTCGGCTTCGCGGTTTGCCCCGGTTCTGGCTGTCCGGCTTGTCCGCGTTTTCCCTCCGGCCGTCCTGCGGCACGACCTTGAATCGCGGCGGCAAGCTGATGGGGGCATAGGAATCGGTTCCTTCGACCAGCCGATGGATGGCACTCTCGTGCACCATGACCTCGCGCAGCAGACCGTTTCCCTCTTCGGACTTGCGACGGTTCAGGACCAGCGGATCGTGCATGCCGATGGTTCGATCGTCGACGGGGTCCGTCCAGGCGGCGATCCTGCGCGGCTGGTAACGATAATAGACACCGGTGCCGGAACGGCTGTCGTGAATGGGACCGCAGCTGTTGGCCAGGTCCTCGTACCGATCGGTGATGCGATCCAGAGTCCGAAGGCCGGTCTGTTCGGCTTCGTTGAGCATCCACAACAAAGAGACGTAGCTCAGGCTTTCATCGGGGTAACCGCCGCCGACGTCGGCGTGCATCCCCGTGAACCACACCTGCTGCAGCCGCTCCTCGGTGATCCAGGGAGTGTCCGGATCCGCCGAGGCGATCCTGTCGCGCTCGTGGAGCTCGTCCCATAGCAGCGGATGGAACGAGTCGCGCTCGTCGTCCAGCGCCAGGGCGTGACGGGCACAGCGGACGCGGTCGGAGAGCTCGTAATCGGGCATGCTCAAACCGAAGATCCAGTTGTCGATGAAGCGCGTCAGCTCGACGAAGGGGCCGCCGTAGGCGGCAACCGTGTCCCATACGCCGACAAATCGGATGACGGGATGATAGTTCTTCGTGCTGTCGTAGATCGGAAGGTTGCGCCGCTTCGCGCGCCACTGGACCCATCCGTCGCGCATCGTTCGAAAAAGCTTCAGCGGCAGCTGCAGCTTGCGAGGCTTGAAGTCCTTTCGAAAAGCGCGGTACGCCTCCAGGCTCAGCCGGTTCAGCTCGGATTCGCTTTCGGCCCGGATCAGCCCTTCCTTGGCGATCATGGCGATCACCACTCGCATCGTGAAGGCGCCGCGACTGAACCCGAACCCGTAGATGTCGTCGCCTTCGTCGTTGCTCGTCGGCTGGCGGCCCTGCTCCGGGCCGGGTCGATAGTTGCGGCAGGCGTAGCGGTAGAGATCGAGCACGTTGCGCTTCAGGCCCCAGCCCACCGCGCCGCCGAGCAGCGCCAGCGGCGCCAGCGCCGAGGTGCCGACGCCGTCGTCGTAGTAGGCGATCTGTGGCCGGCCATTCTGCTTCGCGGGCCCCAGATCGACGGCCTCGTACATCCGCCAGACATTGGTCTTGAACAGCTTGGCGCTGCTGTTGCCGGTGCCGTCGGAGAAAAGAACGATGGATTTGGGTGCAGCGCTCGAGGCTGCAGCGGTTCCAGTCGGCTGTGCGGCAACTGTTCCGTTCGTCGTACTCATGTCGTGCTCCATGGCCGGCGCGGTCGCGGTTCGCGGCAGGTAGGCGCCGTGGCCGAACGTGCCTACACGGCCGACGCCGGTATGGCCATGCCGAAGCAGTGTGCCGCTTCACTCCCAGCGAATCTTTCGTGCGAGCCGAGCGCGAGAATCAGCGGTTGCTGCCCGCCAGCGCCCCCGATCGCATCACCGGCTCCAGCACGAAGACGACTGCCAGGGCCGGCGCCAGCATGATGCATGCGATGGCGCTGGCCATGCCCGGATAGCCGAACGCGGCGAAGTAGTAGAGGAGCGGCGGCAGCGTGCGATTGGTGACCTGGATCAGCATCGCGAACGCGAACTCATCCCACGAAAGCAGGAACACCAGGATCGCAGCCGCACCGAGCGAGGGCCGCACCAGCGGGAGCGTCACGCGCACGAACAGGCCGAGCTCGCTGGCTCCGTCCAGGCGGGCAGCATGCTCGACGTCGGCCGGGACGTCGCGGAAAGCCTGGCGCAAGATGAAGAAGGCCACCGGGATGGCTGTCAGCGTGTGTGCCAGCACGAGGCCGACGCCGGCCGGATGATTGTAGATGCCGGCCCGCACGAACAGGCCGGCCAGAGGAACCGCCAGAGCGATCGAAGGAAAGAGCCGCGCCAGGACCGTCGCTGCATCGAGCGTGCGTTCCATTTCGGGCCGGCGCGCCGAGACATAGGCAGCCGGCAGCACCAGAAGCAGCGTGGCCATCACGGTGGCTACGGCCACGAACACGCTGAGCGCGAGGCCCATGGCCAGCTCGGGGCCCTGCATGAGCACGCCGAAGTTCTCGAACGTCAGGGTTTGCGGCATCCACGTGGGCGGCCACGCAAAGCTCTCCTGTTCCGGTGTGACCGCCTGCTTGAGGATCAGGGCCAGCGGCAGCAGGTCGGCCGTCGCGATGATCGCGGCCAACGCTGCGATGCGCAACGTGCGAGACGACGGCCTTGCGCGCCTCGGCCTGTGCGCGCTCACGCGACCATCCTCCGGCGCAGCAGCGGAATCGTCAGCGCCACGCTCATCATGGCCAGCAGCATCGAGGCGGCTGCGGCCGCCGGCTCGTTGCCGTAGTCGGACCACTGGTGGTAGGCGTACGTCGACAGCACCGGCGCGCCTTCGACGCCGGCCAGCACCAGCGGCGTCGCGAACATGCGCAGCGCGTCCAGACCGCGCAGCAGCACCGCCGAGAGGATCACCGGACGCAGCCACGGCAGCGTGATGTGCCGGAAGCGTGACCAGCCGCGAGCGCCGTCGAGCAACGCCGCCTCGTGGATCTGCTCGGGCATCGAGGCCAGGCCGGCCAGCAGCATCAGGAACACGATCGGCGTCACGTGCCAGGCATCGACCAGCACCACCGTGGCCATGGTCATGATGCTTCCGGGCGCCAGCCACTGGATCTGACCCAGGCCGATTGCCGCCAGCGCCGCGTTGGCATAGCCGCGCGGCGCGAAGATCGACCGCATCATCGTCAGGAATACGACCTCGGGAAGAGCCAGCGGGATGATCACGATGGCGCGAAGCGCGCGGCGGCCCGGGAAGCGCTCGTGCAGGAAGAGCGCAAGGGTGAGGCCTGCGATCAATTCGAGCGCGACGCTGGCCAGCGGCAGGACGACGTTGCCGGCAAGCGCACGCCAGAAGAGTGCATCGCTGCCCAAGGCGACGAAATTGTCGGGAACCGGCACTCGGCCCGTCAGCGGATCGGTCACGGCGAGCTTGATCGCGTATAGCGCCGGATACAGCAGGAACAGCGCGAAGAAGAGGACTACCGGAGCGGCCAGCCAGCGCGGCGGCTCATGCATGCTGGGTGGGGTCGACGGCGGCGGCGTCTGCGTCGGCTGATCGCTCGATCGCGCCGGCACCTCGGTGGCTCGCTCGCTCGTTGCAGCCGGCACCTTGGTGGCTCGCTCGCTCGATGCCGCCGGCATCCCGATCGTGTGGTCGCTCGATGCCGGCGGCACGTTCAATTCTCCTTCATCGACTCGCGTGCCGTCGCCAGAGCTTTGGCGGGCGCGACGTTCTCGAACAGCACGGCGCGAGCTGCCTGCTGCCAGGCTCGGCTCAGCCTCGGATAGTCCTTGCGCTCGGGACGCGGCCGGACGTGCGGCCGCATCGCGACGAAGCCGTCCAGCGCTGTGTTGTCGGTGGGCGGCGCGACGTCGCGGCGTCCGGAGAACCAGCCGAGCTCGGTGGCAAGACGCTGCTGCACTTCCCTGCTGAGCAGGAAGCGCAGAAGTGCCAGCGCATCGTCGCGATGCGGCGCCGCGCTCGGCACCGCCACGTAACCGCCGCCGAGCACCGTGGCACGGCCTCGTGGTCCTGCAGGCAGCGGAGCCGAACGGATGCGCTGCGGGGCCAGACCCTGGCTCTGGTAGAGCGACATGACCGCTGGCCAGTTCCAGTGCAGCACGATCTCGCCGCGTGCCATCGCTTCGGCGATTGCCGCCTCCTTGAACGTCTCGCTGTGCGGATGCAGGTGCGGGGCGAGCTCGGCGAGCATGCCCAGCGCCGCCTCGGCGCCCTCTTCGCCGAAGTCCTCGCCGCTGGCACCGGCGGCCCATACCAGCGGGAGCACGTCGCAGGCCAGACCTTCGTAGAGCGCGCCCTTGATCGCGATCCTGCCCGAGTGCGCACGCGCCACCTCCACGAGCTCGGACCAGCTGGCGGGCGGACTGGCGATGGCCTCATGGTCGTAGATCATCGCCTGCCACGACAGGCGGTGCGGCAGGAAGCGAAGGCCGCCAAAGCGGCCCGCAGCCAGCGCGTTCTCGTCGAGCGCATCGATCTCGCGTGCCAGCGCCTGCTCGTCGAGCTCGGCGACGTCGCCTGCCGCAACGGCAAGCGAGTAGACGTCGAGCTCGACCAGATCGAGAGTTCCGCGGCCGGCCTTGGACTCGGCGCCGAGCGCACGGCGGATGTCCGAGTATTGTTGCGGCACGATCATGACGCGTCTGCCGCTGCGGCGCTCGAACTCGCCGATGACGCTGCGATACACGGGCAACTCGGCCGGAAGCAGAGCAACCGCCAGGACGATGGCATCGGGGCCGCCGCTGCAGCCGGCGCCGAGCAGCGACAGGGTGGCCACGGCGGCGATGGCGAGAGAACGCGGCAGCGATGCCCACGCCGCTGGCGCCGCGGCGGTCGTGCGCCGAACATGATCAGCATCCGTGCGTACTTCTGCGGCTGCTCGCGCCGCAATGCTCATGCGCCGAACGTGATCAGCATCTGGGCGTATTTCTGCGGTTGCTCGTGCGCGAGCGCGTGCCCGGCCTTGTCGACGATTCCCAGGCGCGAGCCGGCGATCTTTTCGGCGAAGATCTTGCCGTACGACGGCGCCAGCAGGCGGTCCTGCGCTCCCCAGACGATCAGCGTCGGCGCGATGATCCGGTGCAGGCGCTTCTCGATGCCGGTGTCGGGAATGGGGAACAGGAACTTGGCCATGGTGCGGAGGCCGCGCTGGAGCCCCAGCAGGAACTCGACCTGGTCGTCGGTTCGATCGTCCTTGTCACTGAGCATGGCACTGATGCCGAGCATGCGGCGCGCACCCTCGCAGTTGGTGTCGTGGAAGAGGTAGGGCACGAACTCGTGCGACATCATGCCGAACATGTCCGGCACCGGAGCCTCGTCGCGCCAGATGCCGACGGGAGCCGCCAGCGCCAGGCGGCCCACTTCCTTCGGACGCAGCGCCGCCATCTCGGCGGCAAGCCAGCCGCCGAGCGATTCGCCGACGACGTAGGGGCGCTGCAGTCCAAGGGCTTCGACGACGTCGAAGCAGTGCAGCACCAGGTCGAGCTGGTCGTCGATGGCTTCGAGTCCGGTGGACTTGCCGAAGCCCGGGAGCAGCGGTGCGAAGACGTGAAAGCGTTCCGAGAGCAGCGGCAGCGCATCCTCCCAGATCGGAATGCCGCCGCCGCTGTGCAGGAACAGCAGCGGCTGGCCCTGTCCCGCCTCCAGCACTTCGATGACGCGCCTGCCATCGCCGAGGTCGAGCATGCGCGAGCGAACGTCGGTGGCGCTCATAGCGGCCTCCCCGTCTCGCGCTCGGCAACGGCCCGGACCGCATCGTTGTGCGCGCCGGGGCGCGATCGTTCCTCGATCGGCATCGGCCTGGGCGACCACAGGTCTTCGTACTCGTTCCAGAGCGGACGCAGGCGGGGCAGAACTTTCTGCGACAGCAGATAGGTGGAGCGATTGACCAGCTCGATGGGCGCAGAGCCGATGTGGACGCCGAGCAGCAGATGGCCCACGCGCAGCGAGCGCGCCAGCTCCTCGAGCTGCTGCGCGACCGTCTCGGCCGAGCCGGCCACGATGTAGCGCTGCTCGACGAGCTCCTTCCACTTCTTGTCGCGTCCGTAGTCGCCGCCGGTGTTACCGACCTGCGAGACGATTCCGGCGCGCAGC
>DASPNH010000219.1:0-14141 GCA_035626675.1 Binatia bacterium | reverse complement strand
CGAGGCGATCGATTCGGCGGTGGCGCAGCTCGGCGCACGCTTCGACCGCGAGCATGGCGGCTTCGGGCGCGCGCCGAAGTTCCCCCAGCCCTCGATCCTCGAGCTGATGCTGCGCCATCACCGGCGCACCGGTGACGCCGCCTCGCTGCAGATGGCGACTTCGACGCTGGAGGCGATGGCCGCCGGCGGGATTCGCGATCACGTCGGCGGCGGCTTTCATCGCTACGCAACCGATCGGCAATGGCGCATCCCGCACTTCGAGAAAATGCTCTACGACAACGCGCAGCTCGCGGTCGTGTATCTCGAGGCTTTCCAGGTCACTGGCCGGCACGACTTTGCCGACGTCGTGCGCGAGATCCTGTTCTACGTTTCGCGCGAGATGACCTCGCCCGAAGGCGCGTTCTACTCGGCCACGGACGCCGACAGCCTCTCGCCCGGCGGACACGAGGAGGAAGGACGGTTCTTTACGTGGACGCCTGCCGAGGTGCGAGAGGTTCTGGGGCCCGACGACGCCGCGGCGTTCGGCTCGGCCTTCTCGGTCACCGAGCCGGGCAACCTCGAGGGCCGCAGCGTCCTGGCCCGACCGATGCGGCCTGCCGGTGTGGAGCGAACCTTCGCGCAGGAGGAGCTCGAGCTGGCGCTGGCGCGCTCACGCGCGCGTCTGTATCTGGCGCGGGCACGACGCGTTCCCCCGCTTCGCGACGACAAGATCCTGGTCTCCTGGAACGGCCTGATGATCAGCGCGATGGCGCGAGCCTCGTTCGTGCTGGCCGAGGCGGAACATCTGGAGCGCGCAGCCAGGGCTGCCGCCTTCCTTCTCGACAGGCTGCGTTCAGGCGATGGCAGGCTGCGCCGCGTCTTTGCCGGCGGCGTCGCCCACCAGGCTGGAATGCTCGACGACTACGCGTTCCTCATCCAGGCCTTGCTCGACCTGTTCGAAGCCGGCGCGGATCCGAAATGGCTGCGCGCAGCGATCACGCTCCAGTCCCTGCAGGACGAGCACCATGGCGATCCGAGCGGCGGATATTTCCTGGTCGCCGACGACCACGAGCCGTTGCTGGCGCGCGCCAAGCCCTCCTACGACGGCGCCGAGCCTTCGGGCAACTCGGTGGCCGCGCTCAACCTGCTGCGCCTGGCCGAGCTGACTCAGGACGAGGGCTATCGGCAAAGGGCAGACGCATTGCTGGCCGCCTTCGGCCAGATCCTGACGAGGTCGCCCGCCGCCGTGCCCAAGATGCTCGGCGCCCTGGATTATCGCATCGGGCCCGCGCGCGAGGTCGTCATCGTCGCGCCCGACCGGCTCGAGGACGCTGGCGACCTGCTCGACGTCGTGCGCGCAACGTTCCTTCCCCGCCACGCCTTCGCGTTTACGGTCGCCGGCGAGCAACTCGAAGATCTCGCCGAGCTGGTGCCGCTGGTCGACTCCAAGCTGGCCATCGATGGACGCGCCACCGCCTACGTCTGCGAGCGCGGCCGCTGCGAGCGGCCTGCCCAGGAGCCGGGCCTGCTGGCGACCCAGCTCGCCGCCGGAGAAGGCCCCCGTTGAGCAAAAATCCCTTGCCTCTGCTGACTTTCCCGTCGATAGCGATTGCATCGGGCGGTGCCCGCACTGCATAAGGCTTTGGTCCAGGGGAAAGACCTTGCTGAGGGGCATGGTGAGCAGTCTGAGCACAGTGGCGGCTGGCGGGCCGGAACCGACGGATCCGGAAACGCAGGCGTTTGTCGCTCGCAAGTGGGCGCCCGTCCTGGCCGCTCGAACCATCGTCGGCAGCCGCATGCTGCTGGCCGGCATCTGCGCGTTCATCGCGGCCAGTCCGTGGGTGACGGTCCCCGAGACCCGCGGCATCTACCAGACGCTGCTTCTGTGTCTGGCCGTCGTCCAGACCACGATCCTCTTTTCCATGTACGGCGATCGCAGCCGTACCCGCACCGCCGACCTCGTCGCCATGGCCACCGTGGCCACCTGCGCCTTCATCGCGACCGCCGGAACGCTCGAGGGCCGCACCGAAACCGTCGAGGTCCTGATCATCGCCTACGCCATCGGCTGCTCCGGCCTGATGCCATGGTCGACGTTGCACCAGGCCGCTCTGGCTGCCGGAGGCGCCCTGGCCATCGGCGCCAACGCGTACGCGGTGCACGGCAGCCTCATCCACGGCATCGGAATCCCGCGGCTCGTCTCGGTCTCGCTGACCCTGCTGCTGTCCATCTACATCAGCTATGAGTCTTCCCGCCGGCGGCTCGAGGCGGGGCGCGAAGAGTTGGCCAGGCTGCGCGCCGAGGAGGCGCTGCAGGCGTTGAACTCCCGCCTGGAACAGCGCGTGGCCGAGCGCACGGCCGAGATCGAGGCCGCCAACGAAAGCCTGCGAGCCTTCGGCGTATCGGTCTCCCATGACCTGCGAGCTCCGGTACGTTCCATCGGTGGCCTGGCCGAAAGCTTCCTCGAGGACTTCGCCGGGCAGTTGACGCCCGAAGCGATGGCGCGCGTCTCCCGCATTCGCGACGCCGCGGGCCGCATGCACACGATCATCGAATCGCTGCTGCGTCTTGCCCAGGTCGCCCACGTGCCGATGAAGAACGAGCGCGTCGATCTCAGCGAGATGGCGCGAACGATCGCCGAACGTCTCTCCGGCAGCGGCCCCGGGCGGGCCGTGCACTTTCAGATACAGCCCGGCGCACGGGTCCACGGGGATGCATCGCTGCTGGAACTGGTCCTGGAGAACCTGCTGGGCAACGCCTGGAAGTTCACCCGCGACCAGGAGCAGCCGAGCATCGAGTTCGGCTTCACCCTGCGCGACGGCCTGCCCGCCTACTTCGTGCGCGACAACGGCGTCGGCTTCGACGCCAGCGAGGGTGCGAGGCTGTTCGAAGCGTTCGAGCGCCTCCACGCGGCCGACGGGTATGAAGGCACCGGCATCGGCCTGACCACGGTCGAGCGCATCGTCGCGCGACACGGTGGTAGCGTCTGGGCCGAAGGCGCGCGCGGAGAGGGTGCGACCTTCTTCTTCACGCTCGCACCCTAGAACCTCTCCGGCCGACCGTATTGCGAACAGAGGGCAGGGGCGTACAATCGGACGTTGCTCGAGCCGCTGCTCGCGGATGCGGGAATCGGGGCGGCAGGGGTGTGCGGAGGATGAGACCGGTGAAGTTCCTGATGGCGGTCGCCCTTGGCGCCGCAACCTGGAGTGCGGCTGCTGCCGTGCATGCGCAGCAGGGCGCCGGGCTGTTGGCGCGCGGGAGCTCCAAGCCTGAAGCATTCTCGTCCGCGGCACCGCGCGAGAGCGAATCCAAGAAAGACCATCTGGCGCGAATCTTCACTCGCAGTCTCGTCGAAGAGCTGTGGATCGAGGACTACGCCGACATCGATCAGGCGTGCGAGCGCGGCTGGCTGGTCGACGTTCCCGACGATCCGGTCGGGCTCGGGGTGTCCATTCGCAAGAGCGGCAATTCTCCGGTCGGCGAGAAGGAGCGCGATCCGATCAAGCGCAGCAAGCTCTACCGGCTGGCCAAGCCTGCGGCCGGACTTCTGTATCGCATCGCGGGCAAGCTGCGCGACATGGAAGGCGGAGCGTTCACGCCGCTGCAGGTCACCAGCCTGGTGCGGCCCTGGTCGTACCAGAAGCGGCTGATGGCCAGCAACGCCAACGCCAACACCATCAAGGCAGGCGTTCCTCCCACCCACGTCTTCGGTCTGGCCTTCGACATTCCGCGTGCCGACATGCCTGCCGTGCGCGAGCGCCGGTTGCAGGGCTATCTGGACGAGCTGGCCGAGGACGGCAAGATCGTCTACTTCAAGGAAGGGCGCGCGCAGGCCACCTACCACGTCATCGCGATGCCCGCTGCCCACGACGAGTTCGAAGCCGACTTCTATGAGCTGACGGCGCGCGCGGCCACGGTGGCCCAGACTGCCCAGGTCCTGACCTGCGCAGGGGCTTCCCACCCCGACTTCCTTCACGACGAGATCTGGTGGTGAGCGGCCGGCGCACCGTCGTCGGCGTCACCGTCAACATCGACCGCGACGGTCGCTGGCGAAGGGGTCGAGAGTACGTCTACGTTGCGCGCGACTACGCGCGCGCGCTGCGGGCCGTCGGTGCGGCTCCGGTCCTGCTCAGCCCCGACATCGACCCCGACGAAGCGTTCCGCATCTGCGACGCGCTCGTGATCTCGGGCGGCGGCGACGTCCCTGCCGAGCTGTGGGGCGAGGAAGAAGACGAGAACGAGGCCACTCTCGAGGACGCCGAGCGCATGAGCTGGGAGCTGGCTCTGCTCGAGCGCTTCGTGGATGCGCGGCGCCGCGTGCTCGGCGTCTGCTATGGAATGCAGCTTCTGAACGTCTGCTTCGGCGGCACGCTGGTTCAGGACGTCAAGGCCGCCAATCCGCGTGCTCTCGACCACGGCGGCGGCGAGAAGATCACCAATCACGCCATCGCCATCGAGCCAGGGACCATGCTGTCCAATCTGCTCGGTGAGAGCGCGATGGTCTCCTCGTGTCATCATCAGGCAGTGGCCAAGGTCGGCGATCCGTTCCGCGTCAGCGCGCGCTCCGGCGACGGCGTGATCGAGGCGCTGGAGTGGGAACACGTGCTCGGCGTGGAGTGGCATCCCGAGATCGATGCCACGGCCGAGGCCATCTATCGCTTCGTCGTTTTGCCGGAATCGGTTTCCACGCCTAGAAGAGGCGAATGAGCACCAAACACCCTTTCCGAATCGGCGTCCAGACCGGCCAGCAGAACTACGCCTGGGCGCAGCTCGTCGACCTGTGGCAGAAGTTCGACCGCTGGGGCTATGACTCGCTCTGGAACTTCGACCACTTCTACCCGATCTTCACCGATCCGACCGGTCCGTGCCTGGAGGGATGGACGACGCTGACGGCGCTGTCGCAGGTGGCCACGCGCGCTCGCATCGGTCACCTCGTCAACGGCAACAGCTACCGCAACCCGTGCGTGCTGGCCAAGATGGCGGTTTCGCTCGACCACATCTCGCACGGGCGACTCAACCTCGGCATCGGCGCAGGCTGGTTCGAGCTCGAGCACAAGAGCTTCGGCATCGAGTTCAAGGCGATCCGCCAGCGGCTCGAGGCCCTCGACGAGGCTTGCCGCATCCTGAAGGGAATGATGCGCGGCGAGAAGGTCACGCTGCAGGGCAGGCACTATCAAGTGCACGAGGCCATGGCCGTGCCGGGGCCGGTGCAGGCCGGAGGGCCGCCCATCATGATCGGCGGAGCGGGCCGCAACGTATTGCTGCGCATCGTCGCGCAGTGGGCCGACATGTGGAACTACTTCGGATCCCCTGCCGACATGGCCGAGCTGGTCGAGGTCATCGAGCGGCATGGCGACAAGGTGGGCCGCGACACCGCCGAGATCGAGAAGAGCGTGGCTCTGCCGCTGTGCTACTCGGTCGATGCCGACCGCCAGCAGATGGTCTGTCAGATGGTGGGGCATGCCTATCAGATGAGCGCCGAGCAGGCGCGAGGCCGCATCATGATCGGCTCGAAGGACGAGTGCCTCGACCGTATCGACCAGTATCGCAAGGTCGGCATCAGTCACTTCATCTTCATGCAGTTCGGACCGGTTTTCGAGGATGAGGTGCAGGCTTTCGCCGAAGAGGTCGCACCGGCTGCCCGAGCGGTTTGAGACGCGGGCTTGAGAACAGGAACGGCCGTCAGGCTTGACACCTGGGCGCTGGTCCGCTGAAAGAACATGGAGCACGGCCGTTCCGGGCTGCGCTCCCGTTTCCGATCAAAAGGAGGACCGAATGCATATCGGACGAGCTCTTGCACTCTCGTTGGCGGCGCTCCTGCTCACGGCTCAGGGAGCGCTGGCACAGGATGATGACCTGGGGGAATTGACGACGAAGCGGCCAGCGAAGAAGCAGCAGACGTCGGCCGAGAACCTTGCCGATCTTGGTCGCACGGGCGTCTTCGTCGGCGTCGGCGGCACCTTCGTCATGGAGAACTTCGGCGATCTCAGCATCGGCGGCGACTTTCAGAACGGATGGGGTTTCAACTTCCGGCTCGGACGCCGCATGCACAAGTTCTTCGCGCTCGAGCTCGAGGTCGAGAAGTACTCGGGCTTCGACGGCGACAACGCCGAAGTCGACGGCTGGATCATCGGACTGAACGGCAGGGGATACTTCCTTCCCAACCCGGGCCGGTTCCAGCCCTACGCGCTGATCGGTGCAGGCTACGCGGACTACGAGCTGACCAACAACGACGACCTGGTACCACGCGCGGACAGGCAGGAGACCCACGACGGCTTCGCTGCGCGCTTCGGCGTGGGCATCGACCTCTACGCCACCCAGACCGTTCTCGTCACCACCGACATCAGCTACGTGCTCGGCGTCGCCGACGTCAACGAGTTCGACGTCATCGCCCTCGGCTTCGGCGTCGCCTACCGGCCCTGATCCTTCCACGGCGCGCCAGCCCGGAGCATGGCAGCTCCGGGCTGCGCGCCGCCTCTTCGATCACCGCAAAGTTCCCAGCAACCCGCGTTGGCGCAAGAACGTCGCGATCTCCTCGGCGACGACCTGGTGGCCCGAATTCGTCAGGTGCACGTTGGCCGGGAAGTAGACCGGTTCGGAGGCGCGAGCGCGCGTGGCAGCTGCCGAGAGGGCAGGCGTGGCATCGTGAAAGGGCAGGCCCAGCTCTTTCGTCCTCTGCGCGAAGTACGCGCGCAGCCGATCGCTGTAGCTTCGCATGACGCTCTCGATCGATGGATCCTCGAAGCGGGCCACCGAGCGATAGGCCGTATAGGCCGAGGGCAGGTAGACGATCAGCGGATCGAAGCCGTGCCGGACGCCCAACTCGCGGAAGCGCTGCAGGCCTTCGTCGAAGACGTCGGTGCCGAGGCGGCCTTCGGACAGTGCCTTGGCGAAGGTGACCTCGTCGCGATCGCCGTTGCGCGAGTTGAGCTCGAGCACTCCACCGTCGGCGAGCGTGGCCTGATACCGGAAGTCGATCTCGCGCTTGCCGGACTTGATCGCCATGCGCCAGGCCGAGCCGGCCAGGAAGTTGATCGCATAGCTGCGCCGGCCCGGTTCGCCGTCTCGAATGCCGGCCACGATGCTGCAGATGGAGTCGCTCCGAAACGGGCATACGTCGCGTTGCCTGCGGCCCTCGCGCGAGAGGCGGTACATGTGGGCATCGCGAAAGTCGTTGCCTTCGTAGATCGTGGCAACCACCACGCGCGGCGATCTGGCCAGGCCGAAGGTCTCCAGCAGATGCAGGTACTCGTAGAGCCCGCGGCCAGGCAGGGCCATGTTGTAGGTGGAGGCCTCGAGAATGCCCGCGATGCGGGCCACCCACGTCGCCTCGGATCCTACCGCGGTGCAGAACGTGAGGGAGTCGCCGATGGCCAGCAGGTCCACCCTGTGGCCGGCGGGGACCGAGGCCGCATTGCAGAAGCCGGCGGCATCCATGCGGACGGTCTTGACGATTCCCGGCTCATCCAGCGCCCAGGTAACCTCGGTGCCGGGCCGATAGATCCACTGAACGTCGGCGGGCCCGCCGTCGCCTCGAGGCACCAGTATCGTGTCCTTGCGGGTGGGAATCTTCAGGCCCGAGGCGATTCGGGACCTCAGCTCGGGCTCGAACTGCTCGAGGACTTCGAGCGGGATGGCCGAGGGGATCAGGCGCAGGGCGGCCTCGAGCGTCACCAGAAACAGCCCGAGGGCCAGAAGGATGGATGCGATCCGGAAGCGCATAGGGAATGTCCCTGTTCCGCTTCGGAAATCAGGGTTGGGCCCGACTTTCCTGACGAATCGCAGGGCGGCGGCAGGCTTGTACGCCACGCGCACCGACCCGCGCAACTTTGGGTCGCAGCGGAGGCGCGGTTCGAGTCCGCGGGCGCTCCATGTAGCCAAATGCCTCGATTGCCGGGGTGGGGGTGCATTGCGCCCCTTTCCTTCGCAACATATAGTTTGCCGCGGTTATCGGGACAGCGCTCGGAGTGAGCGGTCCCATGCCGGCGCAGGCGGGTGAGCCCGCTGCCGGCGAGTGGATGAGTGGTGGTGGTGGCGATCCCGCAGGCCTCGAGGCCGTTCAGAAAGGATCACTCCGCATCGACACAACTTGGACGGAGGCAGGAGGCACTTCGGTGAAACGATTTGCAGCAGGGCTCACAGCTTTGTTCGTGGCGGGTTGGGCCTCTACGGCCTCGGCCCAGGAAGAGCAGGGTCGCTCGGGCCCCTACATCGGCGCGGGCGGAACCTACGCCATCGAAAGCATCGACAGCAACGCCCTCGGCGATTACGACAACAGCTGGGGCTACGACATCAAGGCCGGTTACCGGTTCAACCCTTATTTCGCCCTGGAAGCCGAGTGGCAGCACTTCGTCGGTTTCGATGGTCCGGGCGAGCCCGATCTGTGGATGATCGGCGTCAACGGGAAGGGATTCATCCTTCCCGGACCGGTTCAGCCCTATGTGCTGGTGGGCATCGGGTACACCGGCAGCGATACACCCCAGCCAACGCCGCCCGACAACAAGAGCACGGAGGCCTGGGGCGCCCGCTTCGGCGGCGGAGTCGACTTCTATCTCTCCCGCAATTTCGTGATCTACGCCGAGGCCGGGTACGTGCTTCCCTTCGGCGAGCTCGATCACCTCGGCGCCATTCCGATCACGCTCGGAATTCAGTGGCGATTCTTCTGATCGCGCGCCGCGCTGGTCGATGACGTCCGCACGAACGAAAGCCGTTTCCCGAACGCCTGAGGAGGAGGACGCGAGATGATGATGAAGAGAACGGTCGTTTCCCTGATCTGCACTTCGCTGATGCTCGGCGTGGCATCGATGGCACAGGCCGGCGCGTACGGCGAGGAAGAGGAAACGTACGAGAGCCCGGCCCCGGCTCCTGCTCCGCGCAGGCCGACGAGGCGTGTGGAGCGACGGGAGAGAGTTTCCGATTTCGCGCGCAGTGGACCGTATCTACAGGTCGGCGGCGTCTATGCCTTCGAGAACATCGATGCGGACGTGTTCGTATCGGGCTTTCCGGCTCCTCCGGGCGGTGAGTTCGTCGGTGGCAACTGGGACGACAGCTGGGGGTATGAGATTCGCGGCGGCTACCGCGTCAATCCCTGGGTCGCCGTCGAGCTGGAATGGGAGCACTACCTGGACTTCGACTTCGACAGTGCCAGCGGCTACCCGGGCACGCGCAGCGTCGGGAAGGATTTGGAGTCTTACATCCTGACGGCCAACGGAAAGGTCTATCCCGTACACGGTCGGTTTCAGCCCTACGCGCTGATCGGTATGGGCTGGCAAAACGGCCAAATGGAACGCAGCCAACTCGCGCCGGGCGGGACCGATGATTTCGATCACGATGCGCTGGCCTTCCGCTTCGGCGCCGGCCTGGACGTGTACTTTACGGACATGATCGGAATGGCGGCCGAAGCCGGATACGTGCTGCCGGTCACCGGCGAGCTGTCGGATCAGGATTTCGAGATCATTCCGGTCAGTCTGAGCTTCTTCGTAAGGTTCCTGTAAGAGTCGCGCCGGCCCGGCCGCGAGGCCGGGCGGGTTCGCGCGCCTTGACGATGAGGCAGGTGCATACCGGAATGACGGTGCTCACGTGAGGACTTGCTCACCTGAGAGGAATTGCTCGCTGGGATTTGCCTGATAACGTCGGATGGAGCGGAACGGATCCAGCGAAGTTCGACGACGTGCCTCGACGAGGGCGAGAAGGAAGCGTTCCTTTCGCGTGCTCGCGGTCACCACTCTGATGTGCGCAGCCGCTCACGCGTTCGCTGGCGGCGATGCCGGTCAGGAAGAATCGCGGCGGACCTACCAGGAGCGCCGGATCGAAAGGATCGAAGACCCGGCACGATCGGGTCCGTATTTGCATCTCGGTGTAGCGTACGCGTTCGAAGACTTTGCCATGCACGACGTGACCGGAGAGTGGGACGACGCCTGGGGCTACGACGTACGCGGTGGATATCGTTCCCATTCATGGCTTGCGACCGAAGTGCAGTGGCAGCATCTGCCCAGCTTTGCCGGACCGGGCTCGCAGCGAGCACGCGGGCGCAGCGAAGCAGATGTGGAGACTTCGATCCTGAGCTTCAACGGGAAGCTCTATCCTCTTGGCGGGCGCGTGCAGCCGTTCGTCCTTGCCGGCGCCGGATGGCAGAGCGCCGAGCAGAGAGGCGGCCTGGAAGAGGATGCGCTTGCCCTGCGCTTTGGCGCGGGTGTGGACGTGTATTTCACCTCCAACGTCGGCATGGCCGTCGAGGGAGGCTACGTGTGGCCGGTGAGCTCACAACTCGCCGATGCCGAAGAGGTCAACATAATCCCTGTGAACGCGAGCATCTTCTTGCGCTTCATGTAGGGAAAAAGGTGCCGCAGGGTCGGTTCGGCATCATCCGAATCGGCCTTGAGCGCCCGGCGCATCCGCCACTCCTCGGATGTGTCGGTCATGGCAGAGGTTGACGAGTCCTCTGCTGGGACTTACGGGTGGGCAGGAATTGATCCTCATGCCTTTTGCCTGTTAAGTTAGGAGAGTCCGATCGAAATCGATAGAGCGGAGACGCTTCCGAGATCGAATCACCAACATCGCGACCGTCCTGAAAAGGAGGCCTTTTCCCGATAGGCCGGTCGCCGTGCTGCAAATCGCAAGGGAAGGGAAGATCATCATGAACAAGAAATTCGCCTCGTTGTTTTGTGCCACCTTGATGGTCGGCTCCGCTTCGATGGCGTTCGCCGGCGCGTACGGCGAGCGCGAGGAGCCGACGGAGATGCCGGCGCCAGCGCCAGCACCGCGGCCTGCACCGCAGCGGACCGAGGTCGAGGAAGAGTTCCGCGCCGGGCCGTACTTCGGCGTCGGTGGTCTGTATGCCCTCGAGTTCTTCGACATTCCCCGTCGCAACGGCGGCGCTGGAACCGTCGGTCCTCGCGACGGCGACGAGACCTACGACAACAGCTGGGGCTACAAGGCCTACGCTGGCTACCGCATGGCGCCGATGTTCGCAGTCGAAGCGATGTGGGAGCATTTCCTGAACTTCAGGAGTGATGAAGGTCCGAAGCCCGATCGTGGTGCCGACCAGTACGCATGGATGCTGAGCGTTGGCGGCAAGTTCTTCCCGATCCAGGGCATGGTCGAGCCGTACATCGGCTTCGGCGTCGGCTGGGAGTACACGGATGCCAAGGATCAGCAGGCTCCGGTGTTCGGCCGTCCTCGCGGCTTCAACGGCGATGCGTTGGCCCTGCGTCCGGCAGTCGGCGTCGACATCTACTTCATGGACAACATGGGCATGAACCTCGACGTCGCGTACATCTGGCCGGTGGCCGGTGATCCGGCTCCGCGTGACATCGACATCCTGCCGTTCAGCGCCAGCCTCTTCTTCCGCTTCTAACGGAAGCGAGAAGTCTGGTTCCAAAAAGGCCGGCCCGGGAAACCGGGTCGGCCTTTTGTTTTGGCTCCAGGGCAGCGAGGCGGCTGCATTGCCCTCCTGCGCTCCGATAGCTAGACTTCGCTTACGCGCGCAGAGCGAGGGTGGCTCGTGAAGCGGTCATGCCGACCGTGCTCGGCGGCTGCGCGAAATCGTCGACAGGAGGATCGAAGAAGATGAGGTTGAGGACCAGGTACATCTCCCTGCTCTGCACGGCGGCATTGGTCGCCTCGAGCACGCTCGCCTTCGCCGGCGCTTACGGTGAAGAGGAGACCACGGTAGAGACGCCCGCCGCTCCGTCAGCTCCGGCTGCGGTGACACAGACGTCGGCTCCCAAGGATATCGAGTACGGCATGGGTCCGTACTTCGGCCTCGGCTATGCGCTGGGCATCGACAGCTTCAGCCCCGGCCCCGAGATCACCGACGAGCGCTCCAGCAATGGCTACAACGTGCGCGGCGGCTACCGTTTCCTGAACTGGCTGGCCGTCGAGGCCTTGTGGGAGAACTACGTCGAGTGGGATTTCGACGATCACGGCCACTTCGAGGCCTGGACGGCAACGGTCAACGGCAAGGCCATCTACGGCACGCATTCGGTGCAGCCGTTCGGCGTCCTCGGTGTAGGTCTGATGCGCGGCGCACGCTCGTTCCGCGACGAGAAGGGCACGTCCGTATCGCTCACGGCCAATCTGCCGACCGATCGCGACCTGGAGTGGATGGTCCGCTTCGGAGTCGGCGCAGACTTCTACGTGACCGAGTGGCTGGCCTTCAACATCGAGACCGCCTACAACATTCCGTTCGGTGAGCTGGAGGATTACGATTTCTTCGGCCTGACCGGCGGATTGGGCTTTCACTTCTGAGCTGACCGGAGCGAATCGGTTCACGCGTCTTGCGCGCAAGAAAAAAGCCCCGAGGCATGTGCCTCGGGGCTTTTTTTCGTCTGCTCGCACCGGTGCGAGCACGGCCGCAGCGCTACTCGATGATGATGCCGCCGAGATCTCCGCCGCCCTCGCCCTGGCCGAAGAAGTCGTAGAACCCGAACACCACCGTTGCCTGCACGGTGTCGACCGCCTGATCGAGCACGTCGAAGTAGCGCTGCCACTCGGTTCGGATCAGCACGTTGCGGTGCACCCGGAACTGAAGGCCCGCGCTGACGGTCAGCGCCTCGCCGCTGTCTTCCTGCGGGGAGATGGCGCGGCCGCGGCCGGTCAGGTCGCGGCACCGGTCGCTGACGCCGGCGACCGAACAGTCCACCTGCTGATCGCTGTCGTAGATGAAGACGCCTACGCCGGCGATGCCGGCGACCCAGGGAGTGCCCAGGTCATGCCAGAAACGTACGCGTGCCTCGATGCCGTTGGCTTCCACGTCCGCCTCGTCGCGGCCGGTATGATCGACGAGCAGATCGTCGGTGAAGACGTAATCGTCGGTGGCGCTGAAGCCGCCGAGGCCGGTGTAGCCGACCTCCAGGCCCGCCCACTCCGCGATCCGGTAGCCGCCGAAGACGGTCCACAGGAAGTCGTTGTCGTCGTCGACGTCGTCCACGTCGAAGGTGGAGTCGAACGCCTCGGAGTTGTCCTCGCCTTCCCAGAAACTCCAGCCCACGCCGCCGCCAGCGTAGAATCCTCGCTGTTTCGGCTCCTCTTCCTTGGCCGTGGTCTGGCCGACCGCAGGCTCGCCCGGAGCTGCAGCTCCTTCCACGGTGACGCCGGCGCCTTCGACGACGATGTCGTCGGCTGCCTCGGCCGACGCGCCAAAGGCGAGCGTCAGCCCAAGAAGCGACGAGCCTAGAACCCATGCCCTCTTCTTCATCGATCTCCTCCTGGAATGTGCTGTGTGGCGCGGCGGCCGCGGTCCTTGCCGGCTGCCGGTCACGCGATCGAGACTTCGGGGTGACCTGCGAGTATTACCATCCAGTCCACCAGCGGGCAATGCTGTCTAGGAAGAGGCAGGGCCTCGAGGCCTGGCCAGCGCGCCCATCGCACGCACGAGCTGATCGCGAAGGATGGTGTCGGTACGGGAGGTCCAGCCCGATGTCCGTGCGAGCAGCGGCCGCAGCAGATTGAAGCCGAGCACGGCGCTCATCAGCAGCGTCGTGGTCGCGGCAGCATCCGAGCGAGTCGCGCCCGGCATGCCTTCCCGGAACTTGTCGATCATCGCGTCCAGCGCTACCCGGTCAGGCTCGTGCGAATACTCCTCGACGCTGAGTAGCCCGGTCAGCAGGCCCCACGCCAGGAGCCGCGCAAGACCGGGCTTGCGAGCGAAGGTGTCGAAGACGACGCGCACGGCCGGCGCGTCCGGATCCCAGAAATGCCCTCCGTCCTGGATTCGACGGATCTCGCGGCCCATCTCGCGCATCGTCCGCTGCAGGACCGCGCGCAGAAGGCCTTCCTTGCCGCCGAAATAGTGATGGATCAGGCCGAAGGAGATGCCGGCCTCGCGGCCGAGCTCGGCCAGTCCGAAACCGTCGGGGCCCTTGCTGTCGAGCAGGGCCTCGGCGGCATCGAGGATGTCCTTGATGGTCTGCTCGCGGTTGCGAGGGCGAGGGCTGCGCGTACCGTTGCCGGCACGCGCAGCCTTGGCCGGTGTGGTGCTCTTTGCCAAACGATCCGTCTCGGGCGCTAGCGGACGGTGGCGCGGGCGTTCTTGACCACTGCCAGGCCGCGCTCCTTGACCTTGGCTTCGCACAGGATGTCGGTGTCGGACTCCTTCCACATCTCCACCACGATGGTCTCGCCCGGCATGACCGGTGCCGAGAAGCGCGCCTTGATGGAGCGGA
>DASPNH010000218.1:0-39403 GCA_035626675.1 Binatia bacterium | reverse complement strand
GTCGCGCGCGAAGTGGCAGTCGACGCACTGCAGGCCGCGCTCGGCGTGGATGTCCATCATGTGCACCGAGCGTCCCGGATTGGTGCCGACGGGAACGAACAGCCCCTCGCCGTCGCGGCGGAAGGTATCGGGGTCGCCGGGCGGGATGATGTTGCCGTCGGCGTCGACGAGGTTGCCCTCGCGGTCGCGGCGGAAGATGGCCCGGAAGTTCCAGCCGTGGCCGTGATAGTCGGCGAACTGGGTATTGCGCGCGAGCGGATTGACGCGGTCGTAGACCTCGCGGACGAACTCGACGTCGCTCCACAGGCCGCGAACCGACGCGGCCTCGGGGTTGCGCTCCAGAACGTAATGGGCCTCGTCCTCGGTCGGATAGCGCTGG
Organism: Binatia bacterium; assembly: GCA_035626675.1. Classification (GTDB taxonomy): domain Bacteria; phylum Desulfobacterota; class Binatia; order UBA1149; family CAITLU01; genus DASPNH01. The sequence goes on along the minus strand of DASPNH010000218.1, from coordinate 39,024 downwards.
TTGCGGAAGCGGGCTTCCTCCTCGGCGTTGCGCGCGGGGAGGCGGTTCTCCGGCCCCGGCCACATCAGGTCGGCGTCGGACTCATAGTCCCACATCGTGTAGCCGAGATAGGAGTTCAGGAAGATGTTGGGCTGGTGCATGTGGCAGTTCATGCACTGCGCGGTCGGGATCGCCCGGGTGAAGACGTGGCGGACCGGGTGGCCGCGTTCGCGCACCGCCATATGGTTGGAATCGGCGGGCGCTTCATGGCCGTTGCCGCCGCCGTGCGCCTCGCCGGCGTGCGCCTCGCCGCCATGCGCGCCTTCCTCCGAATGTCCTTCTTCACCGCTGTGCGGGCCGTCCTGGGTGGGCTGGCGCTGGGTCAGGTCGCGGATCGTCGGGTCGACCGTCGCGGTCTGGCCGTCGCGGCCATATCGGGCGTAGCCGAGGCTGTGCCTCGGCTCGCGGTCGTTGGCGTAGACGACGTGGCAGCCGGCGCAGCCCGAATGGCGGTAGTCGCCCGGCTGGTCGTTGGTGCCCATGAACCACATGAAGGGATCGTTGAGCCGGGTCTTGTGGACGTTGAGCACCGGGATCGAGACTCGAAGTCCGGTGCCGGGGCCGCGGTTCGACTGGCGCAGGTCCGGCCGCCCCGGCTCCTCGAGGCGCTGGATCGATCCGGTCGGGTTGGGCAGGCCGACCTCGGCGAACTGGGTGTTGATGTTGCGCCCGCCGCGCTCGAAGACCCGGAACACGTCGCCGGGCGGGACGACGTGCCAGGTCGGCATCGGATAGAGCTCGGCGAGCACTCCGCGGGCGCGCTGCTCGGGGGTGATCTGGCCACCGATCGGCGACTGGATCCGCGCCGGCTGGCCGTCGCGCGTATAGGCTTCGCCGAGCAGGTAGTTCTTGAACGGGAGGATGCCGTTATTGTAGGCGGCGCCGCCCCAGAGCATGGCGCCGGTCGCCATGATCGAGCGCTCGGCGGCCTCGATGATCTCGATATGGCAGGCGCCGCACGAATCGCGCACCGCGCGATAGTCGGACGGGTTGTTGAAGCGGACGAATTCCGGCGATTCGATGTTGAGCAGGGCATAGCTGCGCCGCGGGTTCGCGCTCGACGGCCAGTGCCAGGCTTGCGGATAGCGCGGCAGCACATGGGCGTAGTCGCGCGCGGCCACGTAAGCGGGGTCGTCGTGCGGCAGGTTCGGGTCGCCGGCGATTCGGGGATTGCCGCCATGGCAATCGGTGCAGCCGAGCACCACCGCCGGCGAGCGGTGCATGGTGTGGGCGTCGCTCTCGGTGTGGCAGGACTGGCAGCCGGCGCTCTTCGCCTCCGCCTCGGCCCAGTCCTGGGTGCGCGGGGCTGGGGCGGCGCGGACCAGGCTGTAGTCGCGGACCACCGCCTTCTCGCCTTCCGAGGCGCCGAGCTGGGACGTGCCGACGATCGCGGAAGCGGCGAGGGCCGCCCCGATCAGCACCTTTCTCGACAGCTCGGCTATCTGCATCGCCCCCACTTCAGTAAGTGAAAATCGCGTTGGCCAGGATCGAATAATAAGCGCGGTGCCGCGGCTCGTTCTCGAACAGGTCGCGGAAGCCCGTGCCGGGCAGCAGCGCCGCCGCCGACAGCCGGAAGACGACGTTCTGGATCATTTGCGGCCGCCAGATCGCGGCGGCGCTGACGTCCCAGCCGATGTCGCGCCGGATCGTGCCCTGCATCCTCAGCGCCTCGAGAACGGCGGTGCGATGGAACCAGAGATGGTTGACGTTGCCCGACAGCCTGACCTCGGGCGTCAGGTCGAAATCGGCGCCGACGCCGAGCAGCATGGTGCCGGGATTGACGAAGTTGGACTGGCCCTGCTCCTTCGAGGAGCGAAGCGAATTCAATATGCCGTTGCGGCCGTTGATCGACACCGCCCGGCCGCCGCCGGCGAAGGGGATGGTCTGGCGGACCCAGTAGCTGGTGTCCGCGCCGGCGAAGATCGGATTCTCGAAAATGGCGTCGAAGCCGTGCTGGACGTCGTCATAGGGGTCGCCGTCGCCGCTCGCGAACAGGGCGGCCCCGCGCACCCTTATCCAGTCGCGGTCGTAGGAAGGCTCGACGGCGACGAAATAGCTCTCGATCCGCGCCGGCTCGCCCGTGAAGATGCTGTTGCGGTCCGATCCGAACAGCGCATAGGCCGAGGCGGACAGGTTCATCCGCCCGATATGGCCGTCGGCATTATAGCCGATGTAGAAGGCGTCGTAGCTTCGCGAGCGAAGATTGCCGATCAGCGCCGGGCGGACCGGAAAGCCGTTGTCGTCGACCTCGATCTCGCCGCGCTCCCGGTTGATGTTCCAGGTCAGGCTCAATTCGCTGGTCAGGTTGATGATCGGGAAATCCTGCCGGTAGAGGTTGGCGTGAAGGATCCAGTCGTCGCGCGGACGCTGGGTGATGTTGTTGAGTCCGGAATTGGTGTCCTTCTCGAGCCGCCAGATCGCCGCCAGGTTGAACTGGAAGCGGTTGTTGTCGCGATTGCCGAACAGGCGGAAGCCGAGCTGCTGGTCCTGGAAGAGGAAGCCGCGGAAATCGAGGTTGAACGGCTGGATGCCGAACCTCAGGCTGTAGAAGTCGTAGCGGTAGGAGGTGTTGGCGAGGTGGTAGTCGACGAACGCTTCCTGGACGCCGAGCGCATAGTCGAAGCGGTTGCTTCCGACCGAGGGTCGAACGTCGAGGACTCGCCGCTCCGGCACGTCGACATAATTGGCCTGGGCGGCGAGGGTGAGGCGCCATTCGACGTCGGGGGGCTTGTAGGCGGTCGAGCCCTTGATCAGGGCGACTCCGAAGATGAACGTCTGCACGGCGGCGATGCTGTTCGGGCGGCCGAACACGTCGTTGCTGTCCGGGCGCTGGGTCGTCTGGACGCCGGTCGGGATCGGGAAGGTGCGCGGCTCGAACACGGTGTCGGAAACCGCGCTCGCGACGAAGAACCAGTCATTGCCCTGGAGGCCGAGGAAGCGCGGCGTCCGGCAGCGCGGCTCGCCGGCCGCTCGGCGCCGTTCCTGCTCCTCCTCGGTCGGGATGCAGAGCGGCCGGTCGCCCTTCAGGGTGTTCTGGTTGTAGGGGTCCCACCAGCGCTCGCGGACGATGCCGAGCGATTCGATCAGCCGCCAGCGGTCCGGGATCGGGATGTGGCCGGCCGGAAAGGCCTCGGGCGGCGGCGAGCGGATCGCGCCCGGATTGATCTGCTCGACGGCGTCCGGAAGATCGCGAAGGATGTCCGGACGGCGCCGGCCCTCGATCAGTTCCTCCTCGACCGGCTCAGGCGGCGGCTCGCCGCGCTCGTTCGCGGGCCCGACGTCCTCCGCCGGCTCATCGGCCGCAGGAAGGTCCTGCAAGGATGCCGTCACCACCGAGTCATCCCGGCGCAAGCCGGGATCCATGAACGCCGACGGCGACTGCTCACCAATCACCATGTTCATAGGTCCCGGATCAAGTCCGGGATGACTGGCGGGCGCGGCCACCGCTGCCGGCGTCGCCGACGACAGCAGCGAGAAGAGGGCGGCGGTGAGGGTCATTTCCCCTGGCAGACATTCTGCTCGTTCGTGCCGACGAACGGGTTGAACGGGCACAGCACGTAGCGCAGTCGAGTGGTGGTGCTTCCGACCGGAATCTCGACTCGGTCCGAGCGGCGGTCCGGATCGGCGTGGCCGATCGCGCCGTTGAGCCGGATCCCGGCATTGTAGAGGCCGAGGAAGGCGATCATGTCGCTCTGGTCGTTGCCGTCGCCCGATGAGGCGATCGCCCCGACCAGCCGGCCGGCGCGATAGATCGGCACCCCTCCGGCGAACAGGGTGAGGCCGTTATTGACCCGGTTGAGGCCGGGCCTGACCTCCGGAAGCCGGGTGCAGGAGCGCGGCACGTCGGCGGCACTCGCGCCGAGCACGAAATTGACGTGGGCGAGGATGTCCGGGGTGATCAGCCGCGACTGCAGCCCGGTCGAAAAGATGTTGAAGCGCTCGAACGGGATCGACAGCGGCCCCGGCGGGCGGCCGACCTCGCCGTCCGGGAACCATGGCCGCGACAGGTTGCCGATCGCCCGCAGCGAGAAGGCGACGTTGCCGGTCAGCGCGCTCGGATCGCCGAGGAAGGTGCGCACCGCCGCGACGTAATTGCGGACCTCCGGATCGGGATGGGCGAGCAGGTCGCCGGCCGCGAACGGGCTCGAGAAGAAGGCGGTCGTTCGCGCTTTCTGCGGCACCGCGTCGATCGCGTCGACCAGGGCGTCGGGCCCGCGCACCATGCCGAGTATCTCGCCGTTGGTGTCGACCACGACCATCGTGTTCTGGGCGCGGTTGTCGAGCGGCCAGCGAAGCTGCGCTCGGGCGGCGCGCTGGACCAGGAAGGCCTCCTCGAGCAGCGCCCGGACCTCGTTGGCGGTGAGCGCCTCGGCGCCGTCGGTGCCGGCTCGGATCGGGTAGCGCTGGTTGCCGGCGCCGTCGCTCAGCACCCAGGCCTCGGCGACTCCGAATTCGGCCGGAGTGGCGGGGCGGACGCCCGATTCCTCGGCGCCGTAGACGGTGCCGCGAACGATTCCGCCGGCCGCGTCGAAATAGCCGCGCACCGACACCAGGCTTCCGGCGACGTTGTTGATCTGGGCGAAGGGCGCTGCCTGCGCCGGGTTGCTCCTGACGTCGGCGTCGGTCGCGTCGGAATAGCGGAGCAGCGTCCCGTCGACCGAGATCCGGTTGGCCCGGATTTCCGCTCTCGGTCGGAAGCCGGCGGTGGCGGCGTAGGCGATGATCTCCTCGACATTGCCGTCATTGTCGAGATATTCGCGGTCGAAGCCGTAGACTCCGTCGCCGATCGCGGCGACTGAGCCGACCACGGCGCCGTTCTTGTAGAGCGGGAAGGCGCCCGGATCGGCGCCCACGCCGAGCGGCCCGCGATGGGTGCCGGCGCGGTTGGGGAAGCGTTCGACGACGTCGGAGCAGGGCAGCTGGCTGAACTGCACGCTGAACAGCGGCCCGCTCTCCAGGCCGCGCGTGCCGATCGACGGCGGGAAGGTCTCCTGGACGATGTCGTTGGCGGTCCGGCTCGAGAAGGCGGCTCCGACCGACGAGAAATAGGAGGAGGTGAGCGCCTTGGAGATGCCGCCGGCGAAGGCGGCGGGCGCCGGCAGGTTGAGGTTCTGCAGGTCGCTGTTCTGGCCGTTCGGCGCCGGCGGAGTGCGCAAGGTGAGGTCGGCGCCGTTCATCGCGAAGGCCGCCAGCACGTTGCCGACGCGGTCGATGACGACGAAGCCGGACGGCTGGGCCTGGGCCTGAGCCTCGGCCACGCCCTGGGCGATGATCCGTTCGATGTCGGCGACGGTGAGGTTCTCGAGCGCCGGGGTCTGGAAGACCGGCTGCGCCTGCGGCGGCGGCGGCTCCGGCTGCGGCTGGGGGGTCCCGCCGCCTCCGCCGCCGCCGCCGCAGGAGGCGAGGAGGAGGGCGGCAATGGCAATCGAGGATATGGCGTCAGCCTTCACCTCAGCCTCCGGATGGCGACGGCGGCGCGGCCGAGGCTGGCCCGGAAATCGCCTGGGCTGTAGGCGTTGGGGTCGCGCACGGCCCGATAGGCCGAGTTGATGTCGACCCGGATCCCGTTCGCCGCCTGCTCGGTGACCTGGCCCTCGTCGACCAGCGCGGAGAGCAGGGTGTCGGTCGCCATCACCGCCTGGACGCTTCCGGCATAGTCGGTGAAGCGCGGGCTGATCGCCTCGCTGGTGATGGTGTCGATGATGGCGAAGGTCTGCGCCCGGCTCATCCGGGTGCCGGTGAAGGCGGTGGCCAGCGCCCGCGCCGTCTCGCGTAGGGTGCCGGCGGCGGCGACGGCGGCGCCTCGGTCGCGCGCCATCGCCTGGTGGAAGGCGCGGCTGTCGCGCTCGAAGCGCTGCGCCAGGTCGGGCGCCACCACCCGCGCCGCGGCCGCGAGCATGATGATGTTCTCGTCATTATAGGGGGGCATTCCGGTCGGGATCGGCCGTCCCGGATTGGCCACCGCGGTCGGCCGGAAATTGGGATCGTCGGAGATCCGGCGGTGGCAGCTGTGGCAGTCGTAGAAGTAGAATTCGGGGAAGATGCCCTCCGTCCCCCGCGCGGGCGAGGCGAACAGGGTGAGCGAGCGTTCGAGCGCCATCGCCTGGCCGATCGCCCACATCCGGACCGAATCGACGGCGCCCTTGCGGCGCTGATAATCGGCATCCTCCTGGTGGTGCTGCTGAAGGGTCGTGAACAGGTCGAGCTCGAAGGAGATTCGCGGGTGGCCCGCGGCCATGATCCGGTGGGTGACGAACTGGCCCTCGTCGGCGCTTCCGAAATGGCAGTCGAGGCAGATCCCGGCCCTGACCCGGGGATTCTCCAGCGCGACCAGCCCGCGCGAGACGTTGTTGGCGTGGGTGCCGCCGACCGCATAATGGCTCGACAGCCAGCCCGAGGCGGCGCCGTGGCAGGATTCGCAGCCCACTCCGTCCGAGATCTGGAACCGGGCGCCGCGCTGGCCGGCCGGCGTGGCGTGGCAGCCCAGGCACATCGGCGCGTTGCTCGCCTCGCCGATGCCGAGGCGCTGGGCGATGACCTGGCTGCGCGGCTCGCTCAGCACGGCATAAGCGCGGCTGTGGGCGCCGGCCGCGCTCGACGGGTCCTGCCAGAGCATGATCTCGTCCTGGCGGATGAGCGGGCCGTCGGCTTCGCTGCGGCCGTGGCAGGTGGTGCCGCCGCAGCTGGCGACTCCGACATAGGTGGCCGCTTTCGTCTCGCCCTGGGCGGTGGCGAGGGCCCCTCCCGGAAGGACCAGCAGGAAAGCGAGCAGGGCAAGGAACGCCGACGCGCCAACGGCCACGGCGATGCTGCGGATGCCCCCCATCTGCCCCCCAACGCCGCCTCGCCCGGGGGGCGCAGCGGTCACTGAACCTGCGCGGAATCTATGGACCGAAACGGCTTCTCCTTGCAACCCGCAAAGCTTGCCCCGATGGCTGCGGGGCCGTCGAAAGGCAGCCCCGCAAGCCGCTGATGACAGCCGAAACAATCCCCGGTACAGCGGTGAATTGCGCCGGGGCGGGGGCGGTTGCGGGGCCTTTCGCCGAATTCCCGGTCATCACCCTTGCCGCGGGCAAGCAATCGATCGGAGCCGGCGAAGATGACGAAAGCCTCTGACCTCTTCATCCAGTGCCTGGAGGAAGAAGGCGTCGAATATATTTTCGGGGTCCCCGGCGAGGAGAATCTCGACTTCCTCGACAGCCTGTCGCGCTCGTCCAGGATCAGGCTGGTGCTCACCCGCCACGAGCAGGGCGCCGGCTTCATGGCCGCCACCTACGGCCGGCACACCGGGCGGACAGGGGTCTGCCTCGCCACGCTCGGGCCCGGCGCGACCAACTTCGTCACCGCCGCCGCTTATGCGCAGCTCGGCGGAATGCCGATGCTGATGATCACCGGCCAGAAGCCGATCAAGAAGTCCAAGCAGGGCCGTTTCCAGATCCTCGACGTCGTCGACATGATGGGTCCGATCACCAAATATACCCACCAGCTCGCCTCGGCCGACAACATTCCGAGCCGGGTGCGCGAGGCCTTCCGACTCGCCGAGGAGGAGAAGCCCGGCGCCGTCCACCTCGAGCTTCCCGAGGACATCGCCGACGAGCATACCGAATCGAAGCCGCTGAAGCGGAGCCTCGTGCGCCGCCCGCTCGCCGACGAGAAAGCGGTGCGGGCCGCCGTCCGGAAGATCGAGCAGGCGCGCTCCCCGGTGCTCGTGATCGGCGCCGGGGCCAACCGCAAGATGACTTCCCGGATGCTTCTCCAGTTCATCGAGAAGACCGGAATCCCCTTCATCACCACCCAGCTCGGCAAGGGCGTCCTCGACGAGCTCCACCCCAGCTTCCTCGGCTGCGCGGCGCTGTCCGCGGGGGACTTCGTCCACCGGGCGATCCAGGCGGCCGACCTCATCATCAACGTCGGCCACGACGTCATCGAGAAGCCTCCGTTCTTCATGGCCGACGGCGGCACCGAGGTGATCCACGTCAGCACCAGGACGGCCGAGGTCGACCCGGTCTATTTCCCCCAGGTCGAGGTGATCGGCGACATCGCCAACGCCATGTGGCAGATCAAGGAGGACATCGTCCCCTCCGGCACCTGGAATTTCGAGCCGATGATGCGCGCCCGCGCCGCCGAGGTCGATCACACCGCGACCCTGTGCGACGACATGCGCTTCCCGATCTTCCCGGCCTGCCTGGTCAAGAGGATCCGCGAGGCGATGCCCGCCGACGGCATCATCTGCCTCGACAACGGCGTCTACAAGATCTGGTTCGCTCGCAACTATGCCGCCCGCCAGCCCAACACGGTGCTGCTCGACAACGCGCTCGCGACGATGGGCGCCGGGCTGCCCTCGGCGATGGCGTCGGCGATGATCTATCCCGGCCGCAAGGTGATGGCGATCTGCGGCGACGGCGGCTTCATGATGAACAGCCAGGAGATGGAGACCGCGGTCAGGCTCAAGCTCGACCTCACCGTCCTGATCCTTCGCGACGACGCCTACGGGATGATCCGCTGGAAGCAGGCCAATATGGGCTTCGAGGATTTTGGGTTGACCTACGGCAATCCCGATTTCGTCAAATATGCCGAGAGCTACGGCGCCTCGGGATACCGAATCGAGGCCGCGGACATGCTCGGGCGAACGCTCGACCACTGCCTCGCGACGCCGGGGGTCCATCTCGTCGACTGCCCCGTCGACTATGCCGACAACGACCGAATCCTCAATCGCGAGATCAAGGAGCTGAGCGCCGCCGTCGACATCGGCGCCCGCGCGCGCCCGATGACCGAGGCTCCGTCGGAGACGGAGACGGCCGCGCCTCGGCCGACGCCCGCCTGAGCGGCCGGAATGGGGACAGTTACTTTTCCCACCGGTTCTGGAATGAAGTCGCTTCCGAGTGGAAAAGAAACTGTCCCCTTTGCGAGGTCTCATGGTGCAGCTCAAGGACGTCTACCCGCTCTATCTCGCCAACCGGGCGGAGCAGCCCAACGCCGACCTCGAGGTCACCGACAAATATAGCGGGGCGGTCGCGTTTCGGGTCGCCCAGGCCGACGCCGCGACGATCGACGCCGGAATCGCCGCCGCGGCCGCCGCCGCCGAGCCGATGGCCCGGATGGCGAGCTACGAGCGCCAGGCCGTCCTCCGGCATTGCGTCGATCGCTTCGGGGAGCGCTTCGACGAGCTCGCCTTCGCGCTCTGCGTCGAGGCGGGCAAGCCGATCAAGGACGCCGAGGGCGAGGTCACCCGCCTGATCGACACCTTCCGGATCGCCGCCGAGGAATCCGTCCGGATGACGGGCGAGGTCCAGCCGCTCGACATCAGCCCGCGCGCCAGGGGCTATCAGGGCATGTGGAAGCGGGTTCCGATCGGGCCGTGCAGCTTCATCTCGCCGTTCAACTTCCCGCTCAACCTCGCCGCCCACAAGATCGCTCCGGCGCTCGCCGTCGGCTGCCCGTTCGTCGTCAAGCCGGCCAGCCGCACCCCGCTCGGCACGATCATCATCGGCGAGGTCCTCGCCGAGACCGATCTTCCGAAAGGCGCCTTCTCGATCCTGCCGGCGCATCGCGACGGCGCCGACCTCTTCACCACCGACGAGCGGCTGAAGCTGCTTTCCTTCACCGGATCGCCGGGCGTCGGCTGGGACCTGAAGGCCCGGGCCGGCAAGAAGAAGGTGGTGCTCGAGCTCGGCGGCAACGCCGCGGTCGTGGTCGATCGCGACTGGGACGTCGAGGATGCCGTCGAGCGCATCGTCTTCGGAGCTTTCTACCAGTCGGGGCAAAGCTGCATCAGCGTGCAGCGGATCTTCGTGCACGAGGACGTGTACGAGTCGCTCCGACCGCGGCTGGTCGAGCGTACTCGCGCGCTGGTCGTCGGCGATCCGCGCAAGGAGGAAACGTTCATCGGCCCGATGATTTCGGAGCGCGAGGCCCAGCGTATCGAAGGGTGGATCGGCGAGGCGGTGGCGCGCGGTGCGAAACTGCTGTGCGGCGGTCAGCGCCAGGGCGTCATGATCTCGCCCGCGCTGCTCGAAGATGTCCCGATGGATGCCCCGCTGTGCGCGGAGGAAGCCTTCGGGCCCGTTGCGGTGCTGGCACCTTTTCGCGATTTCGAGGAGGTGCTGACGCAGGTCAACCAGGGACGTTTCGGCCTGCAGGCCGGCATCTTGACGCGCGACCTCTACAAGGCGCAGCGCGCGTGGGACGTGCTCGAGGTCGGCGGCGTGGTCGTCGGCGACGTGCCTTCGTGGCGCGTCGACAACATGCCCTACGGCGGCGTCAAGGACAGCGGCCTCGGGCGTGAGGGCGTGCGCTTCGCCATCGAGGACATGACGGAGATCCGCTTGATGGTGGTGCGGACGCCGGCCACGTGACGCACAGGACCGTGCCGAGCGGCGGCAAGCGCCGCTTGCCGGGCCGCCACGTGCAGATAGCGGTGTGGGCGGCCTCGAGCGCAGCGAAGTGCATGCGCACGAGTCGGCGAGATTGGCCACGGCCATGGATCCCGGAGTACGACGACAAAGCCTCGACGCCGGCTGCAGCGCCGCTGCTGGAGAATGCTAGCGCCGGTCCACTTCGGCGAAGGCCGCCATGCCTGCGATCAGGATGTCCAGGCCGCCGAGGAATTCCGATTCCGGGTCGCTGGTGGCAGCCTGGTCCGCCAGCGCGACGAGCTGCGCGAAGCGCTCGTCCCCCAGCGCGCGCACACGTTCGATCGTTTCGGCGGCCGTCTGCCCGGCGTTGGCAGCCAGCGGCCCGGCCAGCTCGGCCTGCGCAAAACCGGTGACGAATGCCGTGATCGCGCGAAACGCGTGCAGCAGCCGCCGCCCGCCGAGCCCGCCGCGCGCCAGCGCTGCAAGCAGCGCCTCGCCCGCTTCGAGCGCGGCGGGCGAGCGCGTGCGCCGGGTCAGAATCAGCGGGATCGCGTGTGGATGGGCGCGCACAGCTCGCCACGACGCCAGCGCGATCTCGCGCACCTCCTGTCTCCAGTCCGCGTGCGGCTCGCGCGACCACGACGCCTGCGACAGCACGGCCTCCACCACCAGCACGTCCAGCTCTTCGCGGCTGGCCACGTGGCCGTACAGGGTCATCGGACCGGCGCCGAGCCGGGCGGCCAGGACCCGCATCGAAAGGGCCGAGGCTCCCTGCTCGTCGACGATGGCCAGGGCCGCCTCCTGGAGACGGTCTCGCGAGAATTTTCGGGGTCGTGCCATGCGGCTTGCTCCTGTCCCAGTTTCCGTACAGTGTACCGAAACATGGAAACCGCTGCGATTCTCGCGATCCTGTCCCTGGCCCTGACCTCCGCTGCCGGGCTGAGGTTCTTGCACCTCATTCGCCGGGTTCGGGTGGGGCAGGGACGGCCTCTGGTGCTGATGATGGCCGCCGGCGCGCTGGCACTGGGCGTTACCGCCACCACGCAGGGCGCCGCAGGCGCCGCCCAGGTCGCGGCGGCCACCGGCATCACCGGCGGCGCATGCTTCCTGCTGCTGGTCGCGCTCGGCCGGCAATCACGCAAGACACCGGCGGTTCGTGTGGGCTCGGCCATCCTTCCCATCACCGCGCCCGACGCCGATGGCCATCCCTTCGACTTGGCCTCGATGTCCGGACGGCCGTTCCTGCTCAAGTTCTTCCGAGGCCATTGGTGACCATTCTGTGTCGCCGAGTTGCGGCGATGGGAAGAGCTGAGGCCTGAGCTGGACCGGCGCGGTGTTGCGCTCGTGGCCATCTGCATGGACACGCCCGAGCAGATCCGCACCGGTCGTCACAAGCACGGCGCTCGCGCGATGCTGCTGGCCGATCCGCAGCTCGAGGTCACTGCCAGGTACAACCTGGTCAATCATCGGGGCGTGACTCCGAGCGGCATCCGGCACCTTCCCATTCCCACCACGATCCTGGTCGATGCCGGCGGCATCGTTCGCTGGATCGACCAGGCCGCCGACTACGCCGTCCGCTCCGAGCCCGAGCGTGTGCTGAACGCGCTTCGCATGCTGGATTGAGTGGCGCGGCCCCGCCCGCCGCGCTACATACTCGCGCCCGCACGTGATGCGGCAGCGTCGCAGCAAAGGAGCTCCCATGCAGGAATGGCTCGTGCCCTACACACCATCGATCTGGGCGGCAGGAACCACGGCGATGCTCCTGATCGCGCAGATCGTCGTGCTCGACGTTGCCGGGATCCGCGCCGGCCACGTGCCGGGCGCCGGCGTCGTCGCCGATCACGGCAACTTCTTCTTCCGTGCCGTTCGCGCCCATGCCAACACCAACGAGAGCATCGCCGCGTTCATCCTGGTGCTGGCGTTCGCGGTGCTGACGGCCGCGACTCCGCGCTGGGTCAACGGCCTTGCCTGGATGTACGTGCTGGCGCGGACCGCGCACATGCTGTGCTACTACGCCGACGCCAGGATCCCGCGATCGATCTGCTTCGTGGCCGGGACGCTCGCGATCGTGGGCCTGTTCGTCGTGGCTGCCATCGGCCTGTGAGCGGCCGATGGGTCGCGCACCGTGGCTGATCGTTGCCTCCGTGCTCGGCTTCTTCGCCGCCGTCAAGCTGCACGTGGCCGCGGCGGCCACCGAATGGGAATACGACGAGGGCGTCTACCTTTGCTCGGCGCGTGCATTGCTGCGCGGCTACGAGCTCTTCACCGAGATCTTTTCCTCGCAGCCGCCGGCGTTCCTGGAATCGCTGGCGCTGATGATGCGCGTGGCCGGGGACACGCTCGTGGCCGCCCACGTCTACATCCTGTTCTTCGGTCTGGTCACGCTTGCGGTTTGTGGCGAGCTGGCGCGGCGCATTGCCGGACCATGGGCGGCTGCCGGAGCGGTGACCGCGCTGGCATGTGTCCATACGATGCTGGAGCTGTCGGGCCTGGTCCAGGCCGAATTGCCCGCGCTGGCACTGGCATCGTGCTCGCTCCTGCTGTGCCTGCACGCGCGCGGTCGCGGCTGGCAGCGCCGGTGGCTGCTCGCATCGGGAGCGCTGTATGGGCTGTCGGCGCTGTTCAAGCTCTACGTGGTTCCCATCGCGGTGCCGCTGGTCCTGCTCCTGCTGCTGGCGCCGCAGGCCGCAACCAACGCGGAATCGTGGTCACTGGACGGCCGCGGGTGGCCGCTGCTGCGGCGGACACTGCAGCGCGCATGCGTGCTGGCAGCCGGCGCTGCGATCGTGGCGGTCGTGCCGCTGCTGGTCTACGAGCACGAGCCGTTCTTCGACCAGGCTGTCGCGTTCCACTTGGCCAAGCTCGACGAATTTCGCCTGAACCCTTCGTTCAACTGGAGCCTGGTTCAAGGGGAGCTTCGGCGCAGCATCGGAGTGAGCCTGATCGGTGCGGCGGGCTTGGTGCTGCTGCTGCGACGACGTCCCACACCAGCGCTGTGGCTGCTGGCCTGGCTGGCGGCCTCGCTGCTGGTCATTCTGCGCCAGTCACCGCTGTTCTGGCGACACCTCTCGCTGCTGCTGCCGCCGTTGTGCATCGCCGCTGGCATGGCGGTGGCCGCGGCGGCGCAGAGCCGCTTGCGCGTAATCCGGATCATCGCGCCGGCGGCGCTGCTGCTGCTCCTCGGCGTTACCCTGGACGCCAGCCTGCGGCCGGGTTGGGAGCCTGGTCGCCGCGCCCGCGAGCTCGTCGAGGCGCCCAAGTCGCGGCCGGGCCTGGAACGCATGTCGCAGTGGCTGGCCGAGAACACGCGCGAGGACGAGCTCGTCGTCAGCGACGATCCGATCTCGGTGTATCTGGCAGGCCGGATGGCTCCGCCGGCGCTGTGCGATACCTCGGTCGCACGCATCCGGTCCGGCTACCTGAGGCTCTCGCAGCTCACCGGCCAGGACGCCGCCACTCCCGTCATCATGCTGCGGCGGGAAGGACGCCTCTCGATGGTCATCGGCTACGCGCGCTGGCTCAAGGAGAATTACGACCAGCTCGACTGGGACGCCGAGTTCGGCGCGGAACGACACGTCTGGCTGCGCGAGGACTTGTAGAAAGGTGCCGGACCCTTTCTACGGCGTGCGGTGGCGGCGGTACTGCTCGTGCACCCAGGCCGCGGCCGGATGCGCTTCGACACCGTCGATGATTTCTCGCAGGCGCTGCGGCATCGGCTCGGGCTTGGCTACGTCGACGTGTCTCGTGCGCAAGATCGGGCTCAGCAGCGCGGCCGCGGCGAGGTCGGCGACGGTGAAGGAGTCGCCGACCAGGTAGCCCGTGCGCGCGCTCTTCTGCGCGACCCAGTCCAGGAATTCGCTCACCGTGATCCGCGCTCGCGCCACCGATTGGTCGGTCACGCCGTTGCCGGCGCGCATCAGCTCCTTGATGAGCGGAATCGCCGCGCGATACAGCACCTTCTTCCACCGTTCCTTCCCGCTCGAGAACATCGAGGCGATGTAGGAAGGCGTGGCCAGCATGCCGTCGTAGACCATGCGGCGGCTTGCCGGCGCCAGCTCCTCGTCGCAGCGCTGCTCGATGGCCAGAGCCTCGCGGCGTGCGGCGGCGTCGGATGGATACAGCGGGCGCTGCGGAAAGCGGCTCTCCAGCTCGGCGATGATCGCGGCCGAGCCGCTGATGACGCGGCCGTCGATGCGCACCACCGGCGTGGCACGCTGACCGCTCAGGCGCAGGATCTGCGGCGCGTGCGGACCGGGCAGATAGTCGATGCGTTCATGCTCGATGCGCTTGTAGTCGAGCGCCCAGCGCACCTTCTCGTTGTAGTGCGAGTAGCGGAACTGGTGCAGCTCGACTCGCGGCGCCCCCCCCGACATCGACTCAGACGACCACGGTCCCGCACGATGGCGGGCGGTGCCTGGCGTACTGCTGCTTGACCCACGCGATGGCCGGATGCGGCGCGAGACGGTCGATGATCGCCCGCGCCTGGTTCGGCAGCGGCTCGGGCTTGGCCATGTCGGGATGGGTGAGGTCGACGATGGGCGCCAGCAGAGCAGCCGCTGTCAGATCGGCCACGGTGAACGCGTCGCCGACCAGATAGCCGCTGACAGACGTCTTCTGCGCGATGAAATCGAGCAGGCCGTCGACGATCTTCTCGGCGGCTGCGACTTTCTCGGGAGTGACGCCGTTGGCCTTCTTCAGCAGGGGCGCCACGGCGGGAAACGTCGCGCGGTAGAGCAGGCGCTTCCACTGCGGCTTTCCGGGCGAGAACATTCGCGGGATGTAGTCGGGCTCGCCGGCGAGCAGCGCCGAGAACACCATGCGCCGCGCGGTGGGGCCGAGCTCCTTGTCGAAGCGCTGCTGCAGGGCCAGCGCTTCGTCGCGCTCGGCGGCGCCGGAAGGATACAGCGGCGGCGCGGGATGCTTGCGTTCGATGGCATCCACGATGCGCGCCGATCCGGTCAGCAGCTGGCCGTCCATGCGAAGGACCGGAACCGAGGTCTGTCCGGTCAGCTTCTTGATCTGCGGCGCGTGCGGACCGGGCAGATAGTTGATGCGCGTGTGCGGGATGCGCTTGTAGTCGAGGGCCCAGCGGACCTTCTCGTTGAAGTGCGAGAGCGGGAATTGCAGCAGCTCGATCGTCTCGGCCATTCGGTGTTCATAGTCCGCATGCGCGGGCGGAGCCAGCGGCCCGCAGCCGTTTTGCCTGCCATGGCGCTCGTGTATCCTCCCCCGGTTCGGCTGCCGGCAAACGGCGCCCGGATCACATCGCAGGAGGCAGCCTCGTATGAACGCCAGCGACATCCGCCGCGGCAACGTCATCATGTACAACGGTGCTCCGCACCGTGTCCTCGATTTCCAGCACCGCACCCCGGGCAACCTGCGCGCGTTCGTTCAGGCCAAGCTGCGAAACCTCAAGTCGGGCCTTTCCACCGAGGCGCGCTTCAGCTCGACCGAGACCATCGAGCGCGTCACCCTCGAGCAGCACGACATGCAGTACCTGTATCGCGAGGGCGACGACTTCCACTTCATGAACACCGAGACCTATGACCAGATCACGCTCAATCTGGAAGAGCTCGGCGACAACATCTATTACCTGGTCGACGGCATCTCGATCGAAGTCGAGATGTTCGAGGGGCGTCCCATCGGCATCACGCCTCCGGCCATCATCGAGCTGACGGTGGTGGAGACCTCGCCCGAGATGCGCGGCGCCACCGCTTCCAACAGCCCCAAGCCGGCCAAGCTGGAGACGGGCCTGATGGTGAGCGTCCCGCCCTTCGTCAAGGAAGGCGAGCGCGTCCGCGTCGACACCTCCACCGGCCAATACCTGGAACGCGTCCGCTAGGATTTTAAGGGGACAGTCCCCTTAAGAATGGTTTCCTCAAAGGCCGGTGGCGGGAGGATCGTCGTCGGCAATGGGCAGCGAGATGCGCAGCTCGGTGCCGCCGGCCGACGATGTCAATTTCATCCTTCCGCCCACGAGCCGGACGCGTTCCTGCATTCCGAGCAGACCCATGCTGCCGCCGCGCACGGCCGCCTCGCGCGCCGCTTCGACGTCGAAGCCGGCGCCGTCGTCGCGGATCGTCATGTAGAAGCGGCGGCCACGCCGGCGAAGCTCGACCCAGACATTGGTCGCCGCCGCGTGACGCATGATGTTGGTGAGCGCTTCCTGCGCGACGCGGAAACACACCGTCTCCAGATCGACCGGCAGACGCGGGCCGTTGCCGGCGCCGGTCAGGTGCAAGTGCAGGCCGGCTCGCTGCGTGTGCCGGTTCAGGTACCAGCGCAGCGCAGGGTACAGACCGAAGTCGTCGAGCAGGGAAGGGCGCAGGTCGAGCGAGAGGTCGCGCACCTGCTGCATGGTCCGATCGGCGATGGCGATGCTCTCGGCAAGCGACAGCGAGCTGCCGGTCCAGGCCTGCTCGATCGACCGCAGCTCCAGCTTGATCGCCGTCAGCGCCTGCCCGATCTCGTCGTGCAGCTCGCGCGCGATGTGGCGCCGCTCTGCCTCCTGCGCCCTGACCAGCTGCCGCGAGAAACTGCGCTGCATGCTCTCGACCGCCTTGCTCTCGGTGCAATCGACCCAGGTTCCGGCGAAGCCCGCCAGCTCGCCCGAATCGTCGAGCACCCGGTTGCCGATCGAGCGGATGTAGCGCACCGAGTTGCCGGGAAGCACGATGCGGAAATCCAGCTGCGCATCCTGCCGTCTCTGCAGCGAAGTCTCGACGCTGGCCTCGATGATCGCGCGGTCCTCCGGGTGTACCAGCTCGATGGCACGATGCATCACGTCGGGATCACCGTCGGGGTCGAAGCCGAACATCCGGAACGACTCGCGCGACCAGTAGGTGAAACTGCGCGTGCGGGCGTCCCACGCCCAGCTTCCGTGATGGCTCAGGCGCTGCGATTCGTTCAGGTAGCCTTCGCTGCGGCGGAGATCGTCGAGCGCCCGCCTGCGCTCGGTGACGTCCTGGCCGAACCCTATGCTGGCCCCGTCCGAGAGCTTGACGCGCGCCCATAGCGTTTCCAGGACGCGTCCGTCGCGTGTGCGCGTGCGAAACTCGGTCCAGCGTCCGTCGGCCGCGGCGATGAAATCGAGCACGCGCTCGCGGTCGCGCGGATCCGGATAGCATTCGGCGTAGATGTCGACGTTGCCGAGCCTGATCTCGGCCAGGCTCCAGCCGAGCGTGCGCTCGATCTCGTGGTTGACCAGCTCGAGCCGTCCCGAGGTGCCCGAGTATGCGATCATCACCGGAATGTGGTCGAAGATGGCCTCGAGCATCTCGCGCTGGCGGCGGGTGGCGGCGTCGATGCGGCGCCGCTCGGCCAGGTCTGCCTGCAGCTTCTCGTTGGCGGCGGTCAGCTCGCGGACACGCTCTTCGAGATCGTGATCGCGCGCGACGGACTCGCCCTGTTGCGGCGCCTTCACGCTCACACTGCATCGCGCCCGACAGGCTGTCCGTCCACGATCTGGTCCAGATACTCGGAGAGCCCGTAGCCGATCTTCCCGTCACAGCGGTACTCGGTCATGCCTTCGGTGATGCGGGTGAGCATCTGGCCGCCATCGGGCCGCTTGCGGCGGTTGCGCAGCGGGATCATCGAGATCACGCGCCCTTCGACCGTGTACTCGCGTTCGTCGGTCCTGGCCCAGGCGCGCACCGAGGTCTGGTAGCCGTGCCGGTCCCAGACGCTTTCGACGCGCGCATCGCGAATGGCGGCGTACTGCCCATCGCGCAGCACCATTCCGCTGCGCCGGATGCGGCCATCCTCGCCGGCGATCACCGAGATCATCATCCCGAAGTCGGAGGTGAAGCTCATCGGCAGCCAGCGGTACCAGTGGATGGCCTGCCAGTAGCGCGGTCCCCAGCTCTTGTCGCGCAGGCCCAGGCCGGCCACGGTCCACTCGTGCCCGGCGACCTCGATGGTACCGGTCGCCTTCATGTGCTGCTCGTAGTGCGCGCGGGCGAACGATTTCTCGGAGTCGAGCTCGATGTCGCTGCCGTCCTCGTGGACGGCCCTGCCGCCGTACATGGGCGAGACGCCTTCGTAGTCGAGATCGACGAGGCAGGCCTCGAGCGGATTGTTCTTGAAGGCGCAGGACGGCTCGGCCATCTCGAGCGGGTTCTTCAGGAGCAGGACCGGCCCTTCATAGTGTACGCGCAGGCGGCGGAACGGCTCGACGACCTCGATGCGAAGACCGCCGGCGTTCATCTCGCGATTGTGCTCGATGCGCGGCCGCGCGTAGGCGAAGCCGACGCGGCCGTCGGGCAGGTACAGGCATACCGACATCTCGGCGTGCCCTTCGTGCACCCGATTGCCCAGACGCATCCAACCGCCGATCTTCTGGTCGGCGTCGAACACGTTGAAGTACATGCTCTCGTTGTAGTTCTGCGCCGACTCGGGCTCGTGACAGTACTCGTCTGCGGGATCGAGGACGAGCTTCTGTCCTGCGGGAACGATGGCCATGGCCTCGCCTCCTGAGCTCGTCGTTGTAGCGCAGCGGTGCTGCGGTGCGAACGCGCGCGTCCACGAACGTCGCATTCCTCGAGCCGGTTCGGTAGGACCCGTTGCCGAATGCCGGCGAGCCGATACTTCGTGCAGTGTCAGAAGCGCGAGGGAGCTCGGGAATCCCCGGACCACGCCGTGATCAGGCGCGCGCTGCGGCGTCGCCAGAAGTAGTACCAGGACCACTGCAGCAGGACGAGAACGCGGTTCTCGAAGCCGACCAGGAACAGCAGGTGCACGAACAGCCACGCCAGCCACGCCACGAAGCCGCTGAGCTCGAGACGCCCGATGGCGGCCACCGCCTTGGCGCGGCCGATGGTGGCCATCGAGCCCTTGTCCTCGTAGCGAAACGGCGGCGGCGTCTTATCGGTCTGTCGTGCCAGGATCGTTTCGGCCGCGTAGCGTCCCTGCTGAATGGCGACCTGCGCGACGCCAGGAAGCGGCCGTCCATCCTGCTCGCGGTAGGCGAGGTCGCCGACCACGAACACCTCGGGATGATTCGGTAGCGTCAGGTCCTCGCGCACGGGGACGGTTCCCTGCCGCGACAGTGTGGCGCCGGTCTGCTCGGCCAGTGAGGCGGCCAGTGGATGCCCGCGCACTCCGGCCGCCCATACCACCACGCGCGCCGGGATCCTGTCCTGCGTCCCTGCCAGCTCGACGGTCACGCCCTCGGCATCGATGTCGCGCACCATCGCGTGCATGCGCAGCTCCACGCCCATGCGTGCCAGGGTCTGTTCGGCGCTGGCGGACAATGCCTCCGGAAACGCGGTCAGCACGCGCCCGGCGCCTTCGACGAGCACGACACGCACCGATTCGCGCGCGATGCTGCGAAACTCGCTGCGCAGCGTATCGGCAGCGATTTCGGCGATGGCACCTGCCATCTCCACGCCGGTAGCGCCGCCGCCGACGACGACGAAGGTCAGCAGGGCCTGACGCTCCTTCGGATCGCTGTTGCGCTCGGCGAGCTCGAAGGCCAGAAGCATGCGCGAGCGGATCTCGGTGGCGTCCTCGATGGACTTGAGGCCGGGCGCCAGACGTTCCCATTCGTCATGGCCGAAGTAGTTGTTGACCATGCCGATGGCTACGATCAGAGAGTCGTAGGAGAGGCCCTGCTGTCCGAACAGGACCTGGCGCGCCTCCAGATCGATGTCGGTCACTTCCGCGAGCAGCGTGCGGACGTTGGACGACTTGCGCAGGATCTCGCGCAGCGGTGCGGCGATGTCGCCGGGAGACAGGGCGCCGGTGGCCACCTGATAGAGCAGCGGTTGGAACAGATGAAAGTTTCGCTTGTCGACTATCGTGACGTCGAGATCGGTCCCCGCCAGCACGCGCGCGACGTTGAGGCCGGCAAAACCGCCGCCGACGATGACGACCCGGTGCGGACGCACGAGCTCGTCGGCCGCGGGCGCGGCGGCGTCGATGGTCTGCGCATCGGCGGCTGGCTCGGCTTGCGCGGTGGTTCGGAGCGCGCTCAGGACGTTCACGATGGTGCGCCTCCCTTTCTGCGTCGCGCGACCTGGTTCCCCGTAGTGACGGCGGATCGCGTTTCGGTGGCGCCGCCGGCGGCCTGGCGTTTCGCGGCTGCGGCGAAGATGCGCGCTCGGGCGGCGCGCGCGGCGGTCTGGCCGTGGATGGCGCTCACTGCGTCGGTTGTCCTGGGGGGCTGCTCGAGTTCCACGCCTGTTTTGCCCGCATTCGCCACCGTTTCCGATCATAGCCTGTCAGGGAAAGTCTGGGATGTCGCCGCGCAAAAATTTCTCGATCCGGTAACGCTCGCGCGTTCGGCCGCCAGCGCCGACGTCGTGCTGCTCGGCGAGCAGCACGACAATCCGGACCATCACCGGCTGCAAGCCTGGATGCTGGAAATGATTTCGGCGCGCGGCGTCCCGCCGGCGCTCGTCGCTTTCGAGCAGCTCGACTTCGAGGACCAGGACACGGTCGACGAGGTCGTGCGAAGCGGCGGCGATGCGGGGGCGCTCGAAGCTGCGGTGCAATGGAGTCGCAGCGGGTGGCCGCCTTTCGAAATGTATCGGCCCGTGTTCGAGGTCGCGTTGCGCGAGGGCATGACGATCCGCGCTGCCAACCTGTCGCGCGCGCGGCTGCACGGGCCCTCGGCTCTGCCGCAGCTGGAGGTGCCGCTGCCGGCGCGCTTCCGCGACGCCATGGCCGCCGAGATCGCCGATGCGCATTGCGGATACGCCAGCGAGCACATGGCCCACGCGATGATCCAGATGCAGCGCCACCGCGACGCCGCGATGGCAGAGGTGCTGGCGTCGGGATGCGGTAGGGCGCCGGGCGATGCGGCGGCAGCGCCGTGCGTGCTGATGGCCGGCTTCGGCCACGTGCGCCGCGACCGCGGGGTGCCGATGTATCTGCGCCATGCCTCGCCGCGTCTGCGCGTCCTTTCGGTGGCGTTCCTCGAAGTGGACGGCCAGATGGACGACCCCGCGCAGTATCTGCGCTCCTTCGGCGAAGAACGCGCGTTCGACTACGCATGGTTCACGCCGCGCGTGGAGCGCCAGGACCCGTGCATCGAGTTCCGCCAGCAGCTCCAGCGCATGCGTTCCAAAGGACACGGCGTTTAAGGGGACAGTCCCCTTAAGCGGCTTAAGGGGACTGTCCCCTTAAAACGTCCCCTTAAAACGTCCCCTTAAAACGGCCCCTTAAAACGGCGGGCCGAAGAAGGTGCCGCATCCCGTTTCGCTGGCAGGATCGGTGGGGCCGATGTCATTGCGGCCAACCCGGCCGGGGCGCATACTCCGGCGCCATGAGCCCAAGCTCCCTTTCGGCGTCACGGCCGAGCCCGCGCCAGCCCCGCCGCATCGTCATGGTGACCTACCCTCAGGCCGAGATGCTCGACGTGGTCGGGCCGCTCGAAGTCTTCTCGGTGGCCTCGCGCTTTCTCGAGCAGAGCGGGCGCGTTTCGGGCCCGGCCTACGTCGTCGAGACCGTGGCCAGCACGCCCGGGCGCATGACGATGGCCTCGGGACTGCAGATCGTCGCCACGCGCTCGCTGCGCGGCGTGCGCGGTCCCATCGACACGCTCTTCGTTCCGGGCGGCGAGGGCACCGTCGTGGCGATGCTCGACGGCGTGCTGATCGAATGGCTCAGGCGCAGCGCGCGCGCTGCCAGGCGCGTCGCTTCGGTGTGCACGGGCGCATTCCTGCTGGCGCGCGCGGGCCTTCTGTCACGAAAGCGCGCCACCACGCATTGGCGATTCTGCGAGCAGCTGGCCCGCGAGCATCCCGACATCGAGGTCGAGCCCGACTCGATCTACGTTCGCGACGGCAAGGTGTTCACGTCGGCCGGCGTCACCGCCGGCATGGACCTGGCGCTGGCGCTGGTCGAGGAGGATTTCGGCAAGGAGGTCGCGCTGACCACCGCGCGCCTGCTCGTGCTCTTCCTCAAGCGTCCCGGCGGCCAATCGCAGTTCAGCACCCAGCTCGCTTCGCAGTTCGCCGAGCGCGAGCCGATTCGCGATCTGCAGGCGTGGATCGTCGAGCATCCCGAGGCCGACCTCAGCGTGGAGGCCCTGGCGCGACGCGTGGCGATGAGCCCGCGCAACTTCGCACGCGTCTTCACGCGCGAAGTCGGCGCGACGCCGGTGCGTTTCGTCGAGCGGGTGCGTGTCGAGGCGGCGCGCCGGCGCCTCGAGCAGGCGGGCGGCGGCGTCGAGCAGGTGGCCGCAGGCTGCGGCTTCGGCACCGCCGAGACCATGCGGCGGGCATTCCTTCGCAACGTCCAAGTCAGCCCGAGCGCCTATCGCGCGCGGTTCCGAACGGAGAAGAGCCATGGAGATCTGCGTAGTCCTGTATGACCAGTTCACCGCCCTCGACTGCATGGGCCCGTACGAGATCCTGAGCCGTCTGCCCGGTGCGCGCCTGCGCTTTGCGGCCAAGAAGGCCGGCCCCGTCGTCACCGACACGGGCATGCTGTCGATCAACGCGGAAGTCGCGCTGAAGGACGTCGTCAGGCCCGACATCTTCCTGGTGCCGGGCGGGCCCGGCGACGAGGCCGCCGCAGCCGACGGCGAGATCGTCGACTGGATCGCGCGCGCACACGAGACGAGCAAATGGTCGACGTCGGTGTGCACGGGCGCGCTCGTGCTGGGCGCTGCCGGTCTTCTGCGCGGCCTGGATGCCACCACGCACTGGGCCAGCGTCGAGCGCCTCGAATCGTACGGCGCCAAATACATGCACGATCGCGTCGTCCGCCGCGGCAAGATCATCACGGCGGCTGGCGTGTCGGCCGGCATCGACATGGGGCTGACACTTGCAGCCGAGGAAGCGGGCGAGGAATTCGCCAAGATGATCCAGCTCGGCATCGAATACGATCCGCAGCCTCCCTTCGACTGCGGCTCGCCGCAAAAGGCTCCCGCACATCTGCGCGACGCGCTCCTGTCGCTGATGCAGGGGACGCGCGCGGCGTAAACGCACCATCGGCCTCGGCACCATCGGTTGCTGCTCCAGACGCTCGACCGCTCGAGCGCACAAGGGACGGGGTCGCGCCTTCGTTGACGCGACCTGCCTTTTTCTTGGCACCGAACCTTTCCTTGACGCCGCGCCATGGCACACTTTCTCGAAATCCGTTTCGAGGAGTCACCACCGATGCAGCAGGTCTTTGTTCCCCGCCTCCGGTTGGCGCGGTCCGCTCTGGTCGCACTCGCCATCGTCTCGACCTCGGCCCATGCGCAGACGGCCGCACCCGAGCTGCCGCAGCCGAGCCCGCTGGCCAAGATCGAGCAGCGCGTCGGCGTCACCACTTTCGCCATCGAGTATTCCAGCCCGGGTGTGAAGGGCCGCACGGTGTGGGGTGACCTCGTCCCGCACGACGAGATGTGGCGCACCGGCGCCAATGCGCCGACCAAGCTGACGGCCAGCCGCGACTTCACGTTCGGCGACAAGAAGGTCCCCGCCGGCAGCTACGTCATGCTGACGATCCCGACGGCCGGACAGTGGACGTTCATCCTGTACTCGGACCTGAAGATTCAGGGCACGCGCGGCTACGATCAGACCAAGGACGTCGCTCGCGTGACCGTGCAGCCGGAAGCGGCGCCGCATCGCGAGCGCCTGACGTTCCTGTTCTCGGACACCACCGACAGCACCACGCGCCTGGACCTGGAGTGGGAGAAACAGCGCATCTCGATTCCGATCACCGTCGATACGGCCGCGCACGCGCGCGAGAGCATCGACAAGACGCTGGCCGAAGCGTGGCGGCCGCACTGGGCCTCGGCGCGCTATCTTCTCGACAGCGGCGGCGACCTCGACCTGGCGATCAGCTACATCGACACGTCGATCGGCATCAAGTCGATCTGGTGGAACCACTGGGTCAAGGCGCAGATCCTGGCCAAGCAGGGCAAGAAGGCCGAGGCCGTGGTCGCGGCCGAGCAGGCACAGGGCCTGGGCAAAGGTGACGTGATCTACGAGACCGCGTTTCAGGACGACGTGAACAAGAGTCTGACCGAGTGGAGGCAGCCCTGAGCCCGGTGCGCTGAGTCGGAGCGCTCGTGGCAGCTTCCGTCTTCGAGGCCTACCTGTCCGGTCAGGCCGCGCGCTTCTACGACACGCATTTCGCCGATGCGGCCGCGCGCGTTGCCGCAGCTCGGCGGGCGGCGCGGCCACTCGACGCGCGCGTGGCCGAGGCGCTGCGCGTGCAGAACGCGCGCTTCGTCGCGAGTCCGGCGCGCGAAGCCAACATCGACGCGCTGGCGGCCGGCGCCGCGGCCGTGGTGACGGGGCAGCAGGTCGGGCTGTTCCTGGGCCCGCTGTTCAACTTCTACAAGGCCGCAACCGCCATCGCCGCAGCGCGCGAGATGGCGCGCGAGTCGGGAACTGCCGTGGTGCCGGTGTTCTGGCTCCAGAGCGAGGATCACGATCTGCCCGAGATCGCCGAAGTGCACGCGCCGGCGGCGCGGCCGCAGCGTCTGAGCCTGCCTACGTCGGCCGAGAATCGCGTCTCGCTCGCGCACCTGTCGCTGCCCGGCGAAGTGCGCCAATGCCTGTCGCATCTGGCCGACCTGGTCGAAGGACTGCCGCACGCGGCCGAGCACGTCGACCTGTTGCAGCGACACTACGCTGCGGGCCAGCGCTGGGTCGCGGCGTTTGCCGGCGCGCTCGCCGAGCTGTTCGCACACGAAGGCCTGGTGCTGATCGATTCGCGCGAGCCGGCACTGGCCGAGCTGGCGGCGCCGGTGCACCGGCGCGCAATCGAGGATGCCGGGCGCATCGCCGCGATGCTGGGCCAGCGCACGCGCGAGCTGGAAGAGGCCGGCTTTGCAGCTACCGTGCACGTGCGCCAAGGCTCGCCGCTGTCGTTCTTCCATCCCCACGGGCCCGATGGCCCGCGCTACCGGCTCGAGCCTCGCAGCGACGGCTACTGCCAAGTCGGCGGCCATGGCGAGCACACGCGGGCCGAGCTGCTTTCCACTCTGGACCGCGACCCGATGCGTTTCAGCACCAGCGCGCTGCAAAGGCCGATCGTGCAGGACACGCTGCTGCCGACGGCGGCCTACGTCGGCGGTCCTGGCGAGGTCGCCTATTTCGCGCAGCTCGCTCCGCTCTACCGCGCCCATGGCATGAGCATGCCGATGGTGATTCCGCGCGCGCGCATGCGGCTGGTCGAGGACCGCACCCGCCGCGTTCTTTCGCGTCTCGGCCTGACGCCCGCGCAGGCATCGTGCAGCGAGGACGATCTGCTGGCGGCGGCGATGCCCGCAGGGGCGCGCGTCAATCCTGCGGCCGAGCTGCTCGCGCGCTTCGACGCCGCTCTCGCGAGCTGCCGCGCTGCCATCGAGGCCGAAGGCGGCGGCCTTGGCGAGGCCGTCACCAAGACCCACGCCAGCGTGGAACGCTCGCTCCTGCGGCTGGCCGAGAAGATCGAGCGCGCGCGCCTGCATCATGACCAGGCTCTGGTCGAGGACGTGCGCCGCCTGCACACATGGCTGCAGCCGAACGGGCAGCCGCAGGAACGCGTCTACGGAATCTCCTACTTCGCGGCGCGCTACGGACAGCGCCGGGTGATCGATGCAGTGCTGGCAGCGCAGCGGCCATTCGATGCCACGCCGCTCGACGTCGATCTGCACGAGGACGCGCCGGCGCCGGCTGCGGCGGTGGCGCGATGAGCGGGAAGCTGGCCGTCGGCATCGTCTGCTTTCCCACGCTCGGCGGCAGCGGCGTGATCGCCGCCGACCTGGCGGTAGGGCTGGCCGGTGCTGGCCACCGCGTTCATGTCATCGCCAGCGCGCCGCCGAGCCGGGTGCTGCCCGAATCGGACCGGCTCTTCTTCCATGAGGTCGCCGTCTCCAGCACGCCGCTATTCGAGAATCCGCCGTATGCGATGGCGGTGGCCGCGACCATCGTCGGCGTGTGCAACGACCATCAACTGGACATCGTGCACGTGCACTACGCCATTCCGCACGCGACCAGTGCCTGGCTGGCGCGGCAGGTCCTGAGTGCTGCCGGCGCTGGCAGTCGCGCTGGCGACGGCGTTCGCGCTGGCAACGGCCGCGGCGACGCCGCGGGCAACGGCGCCGGCAACGACCGCGGCGGTGGCAACGGCGATGCGGCGGCCGTGCCGCGCATGATCTGCACCCTGCACGGCACCGACGTCACGCGAGCCGGCGGCGATCCTGCCTATCGACAGATCACGCGCTTTGCGGTCTCGGCATGCGACGGCGTGACGGTGCCCTCGCAGTTCCTGCGCGCCGCCGCGTTCGAGCAGCTCGGTCTGGAGGCGCAGACCAGGATCGAGGTGATCCCCAACTTCGTCGATACGCGTCACTTCACCCCGGCTCTGGATTCGGACCGCAGCCGCCTCGAAGACCTGTTCACGGCGGCCGCGGGTCCGAGGTGCGAGCACGGCGGCCCGGTGCTGTTCCACGTCTCCAATTTTCGCGCGGTCAAGCGCGTCGGCGACCTGCTCGAAGTGCTCGCGCGCGTCCGGCGCAGCGTGCCTGCACGGCTGGTGCTGGTGGGCGATGGTCCCGAACGAAGCCATGCCGCGCAGCGTGCGCGCGAGCTCGGGCTGGCCGGCGCGGTCTGCTTTCTGGGCAAGCGCGGCGACTTCGTCGAGCATCTGCGACACGCCGACGCCTTCCTGCTGCCGAGCCACAGCGAAAGCTTCGGCGTGGCTGCTCTGGAAGCCATGAGCGCGGGCGTTCCGGTGTTCGGCTACCGCGTGGGCGGACTGCCCGAAGTGGTCAGTGCCGAAGTGGGCACGCTGGTCGAGCCCTTCGACGTCGATGCACTGGCCGGTGCAGTGCTGGAGGTGCTGCGCGATCCGAGCCGCCACGACCGGATGGCGCAGGCCGCGCGCGCACGAGCCGTCGAGATGTTCCGCTGCGAGACGGCGCTGGAACGCTACGTCGCCTACTATCGCGCCGTGCTCGCGCAGGAGCCGGCCCGCCCGTGAGACGCTCGAACAGAGGCGACAGAGGCGGCGGCTGGCTGCGAGTTCTCGCAAAGGTCGCCTCCATCGCCGCGGTCGTGCTGGCCGGCGCTGCCGCTGATGCCCAGGAGCCCGTCATGCATGCAGGAATGCTCGCGCACGCACTGGATAGGCTCGCCGTCACCGGCCGCGTCCTCTACGTGGCCGCGCATCCCGACGACGAGAACACCCGGCTGCTCGCGTATCTCGCCAATGGCCGGCACTGGACCGCAGCCTATCTGTCGATGACCCGAGGCGGCGGCGGACAGAACCTGATCGGCTCGGAGCAGGACGCGCTTCTGGACGTCATTCGGACCGAGGAACTGCTGGCCGCGCGCCGCGTCGACGGCGCGTGGCAGCGTTTCACGCGCATGCGCGATTTCGGCTACTCCAAGAGCGCGCAGGAGACGCTGTCGATCTGGGGACACGACGAGGCCCTGTCCGACGTCGTCTGGGTCATCCGCACGTTCCAGCCCGATGTCGTGGTCGCGCGTTTCACCGAGACCCCGCCCAATCATGGCCACCACACCGCTTCGGCCATCCTTGCCCGCGAGGCCGCCGAAGCCGCGGCCGATGCCGGCCGATTCCCCGAGCAGCTGACGCGCGGCGCCAAGGTGTGGAAACCGCATCGGCTGATCCAGAACGTGCCGTCGTGGAGCGAGGCGCCTGCGCCTCCGGCCGATGCGCTGGTGCTCGACGTGGGACAGTACGATGCCAGGCTCGGCGTCGGCTATTCGGACCTGGCCGCGCAGTCGCGCAGCCTGCACAAGAGCCAGGGCTTCGGAGCCGCCGGCGAGCGCGGTCCGGTGCTCGAGCGATTCCTGCCGATCTCGGGCGCGCCGCTGGGCGCCGACATTCTCGAAGGCGTGGACGCGAGCTGGATGCGCTACGGCGCGGCCGCCACGCCGCTGGTGCGCGCTCTCGAAGAAGCGCAGCGCGATCTGCACCGCGACGAGCCCGAGCGCGCGGTGCCGGCCCTGCTGCGTGCACGCGCGGCTCTGCAGGCGCTGCCGCAGGACGACGTGCGAGTGCGCGACGCCCGCGCGCGACTCGATCCGATCGTGGCGGCGGCATCGGGCCTGTATCTGCGCGCCACGGCCGAGCGTGCCGAAGTGGTGCCCGGCAGCAGCGTCAAGGTGAAGCTCGAGATGACGGTTCGGCGCCCGGCGCCGATGCGTCTTTCGCGCGTCGCCTTCCCCGGCAGCGAGGTCATTGGCGACGACGGCGAGCTCGCACCCGGTCAGAAGAAGGAGATCAGCGTGGTGGTGCCGATCCCGACCGACGCGCCGATCTCCTCGCCGTACTGGCTGGCCGCGCCGTCGCGCGCGGGACATCAGGTCGTCGAGGACGGTGCGATGATCGGCGAGCCCAAGGCCGGAGCGGCGATGTCGGTGGGCGTCGACGTCGAGATCGGCGGGCACGCCGTGCACTACGACGTTCCGGTGCAGTACACGTGGGTCGACAACGTGCAGGGCGAGCGCGCCAGGGAGATGCTGATCGTGCCGCCGGCCACGGTGACGCCCGCACGACAGGCCGTCATGGTACGCCCCGGCGCTGCTGCAACCGTCGCGGTGCACGTTCGCGCAGGCAAAGACGAGCTTTCGGGCGAGGTCGGCCTGGAGCTCGCATCCGGATGGAGCGCCCAGCCAGCCTCGATGCCGGTGACGATGGCCAAGGCCGGTGACGAGACCACGGTGCACTTCACGCTGACTCCGCCGGCAGCCGATGCCGCCGCCGTCGAGGTACGGCCGTACTGGGCCGAGCAGGGCAGGCGCTGGTCGTTGCGGCGCGACGTCATCGACTATCCGCACATTCCGATGCAGGTGGTGCTGCAGCCGGCCAGGCTCTCGGCGGTGCCGCTGAAGATCGAGCTGCCGCAGGGACGCATCGGCTACATCCAGGGTCCCGGCGATACGGTGGCCGAGGATCTCGCGCACGTCGGCATGTCCATCGAGCTGCTCGACGATGCCGCGATCTCCGCCGGCGATCTCTCGGTCTATTCGGCGATCCTCGTCGGCATCCGTGCCTACAACACCCGGGCCGTCCTGCGCAGCGCGCACGAGCGACTGATGGGCTACGTCGAGAACGGCGGTACGGTGGTCGTGCAGTACAATACCAACAGCCGCGTGGCGCCGCTGGCCACGCCCATCGGTCCCTATCCGATCACCATTGGCCGAGAGCGAGTCACCGACGAGACGGCGGCGATGATTCCTTTCGACCGTCAGCTCGCGCTCCTGCATGCGCCCAACGAGATCACTGAGCCCGATTTCGCGGGGTGGGTGCAGGAGCGCGGCCTCTACTTCGCCGAGAGCTGGGACGACCGCTACATCCCCGTGTTCGAGTGCGCCGATCCGGGAGAGAAGCCGCTGCGCGGCGCGACGCTGGTGACCACGCACGGCCGAGGGCGCTACATCTACACGGGCCTCTCGTTCTTCCGCCAGCTGCCGGCCGGAGTGCCGGGCGCCTATCGTCTGCTCGCCAACTTCCTGGCCACGCCGCGGCCGCGATGAGTCCAGAGGGCCCCGAGGATCCGCCGCCGCTGCTCGGCACGTGGCGCAACCTGTACCTGGTCGTGCTCGGCGAGCTGGTCGTGCTCGTGGCCCTGTTCGCGCTGCTGACGAGGTGGGCTTCGTGAGCAGCCTGGACTGGGTCGTCCTGATCGGCACCATCGCCTTCATCGTTCTGTACGGAATGTGGAAGACGCGCGGCGCCGCCGACATGGACACCTACTTCCGCGGCGGCAACACGCTGCGATGGCCGACCATCGGGCTGAGCATCATGGCCACCCAGGCCAGTGCCATCACGTTCCTGTCCGTGCCGGGCCAGGCCTACGAGGACGGCATGCGCTTCGTGCAGTTCTACTTCGGGCTGCCGCTGGCGATGATCGTCATCAGCGCCGTCTTCGTGCCCATCTACTACCGGCTCAACGTCTACACCGCCTACGAGGTGCTCGAGCACCGCTTCGATGCGCGCGTTCGCTACCTGGGTGCCGTGCTGTTCCTCATCCAGCGAGGCCTGGCTGCCGGGATCACCATCTATGCTCCCGCCATCATCCTGAGCGCGATCCTGGGCTGGGACCTGCAGCTGACGGTGATCGCGATGGGAGCGGCGGTGGTGCTCTACACCGTCACCGGCGGCACCAACGCGGTCGCACAGACGCAGAAGCAGCAGATGATCGTCATGCTCACCGGCATGGTCGTTGCCGCGGTGGCCGTGTTCGTGCGGCTGCCGGGAAACGTGACATTGCCTGCTGCGCTGGATCTGGCGGGCGCTCTCGGTCGCATGAACGTGGTCAGCTTCGAGCTGGACGCCAGCAGCCGTTACAACTTCTGGTCGGGAATCACCGGCGGGTTCTTCCTGGCGCTGTCCTACTTCGGCACCGACCAGTCGCAGGTGCAGCGCTATCTGTCGGGACGCTCCCTTGCCGAGAGCCGGCTGGGGCTGCTCTTCAACGGCATGCTGAAGATCCCCATGCAGTTCCTGATCCTGCTGACGGGCGTGATGGTGTTCGTCTTCCACCTGTTCACGCCCGCGCCGATCTTCTTCAACGAGCCCGCGCTCCAGCGCGTCGCAAGCGGCGCGCACGCCGCCGAGCTCAGCGACCTGCAGCAGCGTTATGCCGAGGCCTCGGACGGCCAGACCGAAGCCGCGTCGGCTTTCGTCGACGCGCGCGGCGACGAGGCGGCCCAGGCGCATGCGAAAGCGGCGCTGCGCTCGGCGGCCGCGCAGGTCGAGACTCTGCGCGAGGAGGCCAAGGTCCTGATCGCCAGGGCATCGCCGGACACCGAGACGCAGGACGCCGACTACATCTTTTTGAGTTTCGTCCTGCGCTACGTGCCGGCCGGGCTCGTCGGCCTGCTGGTGGCGGTAATCCTGTGCGCGGCGATGAGCTCGATCGCGAGCGAGCTGGCGGCGCTCGGATCGACCACGACCATCGATCTCTACAAGACGCTGGTGGCGCGCGAGTCGTCTCCGGCGCGGGACCTGACGGCATCCAAGGCGTTTACCGTTCTGTGGGGGGTGGTGGCCGTGGCGTTCGCCAGCTTTGCCGCTCTCCTCGACAACCTGATCGAAGCGGTCAACATCCTCGGCTCGATCTTCTACGGCACCGTGCTCGGACTGTTCCTGGTCGCATTCTTCGTGCGCCGCGTCACGGCCACGCCCGTGCTGATCGGCGCGCTGACGGCGCAGGCGACCGTCATCGCGCTGTTCTTCTTCTCGGAGCTCGGGTTCCTGTGGTTCAACGTCATCGGCTGCGGAATCGTCGTGGTGGTTGCGTCGGTAGCCGAGAGCATGCGGGGCGCGTCGGCAAGCTGAACGACGAACCGGCAAGTGCTGCTTGCTGCCGACCAGGATGCGCCATGCATGGCGACGGGAGCGGTTGCGTAACCGAAGCTCGCGACGACCGGCACATGCGGGGCAGAGCGTTTCTAGCTCGTCCCTGGCCGGCTAGTCTGGACGGACGAAGGGATCGTCGACAGGGAGGTTGCGCCGTGTACCGGAACTGGTTCGAGAAGGTTTCCAGAGCGTTGGCATTGCGAATGGGACGGGCGTCCACCTTCGTGATCGCCGTCTCGTTGATCGTGGTCTGGGGCGCCAGCGGCCCGATCTTCGATTACAGCGATACCTGGCAGCTCGTCATCAACACGACGACGACCATCGTGACGTTCCTGATGGTGTTCCTGATCCAGAACACCCAGAACCGCGACACGATGGCGCTCCAGCTCAAGCTCGACGAGCTGATCCGCTGCACCAAGGGAGCGCACAACGCGCTGCTGAGCCTCGAAGAGATCGACGAGGAACATCTGCAGGCGTTCCAGCTCAAGTACCGCGAGCTGGCCGAACGCGCGCGCAAGGCGATCCATGACGGCCTGAAGGACACGGGGACCGTGGATTTCTCCTACGACGGAGTGTTGGAGGAGGAGCGGGCGAAGTAGCGGCGCGACGGCGTGGCGCGTGCATGCGCGGCTGCGGAGATCGTAACGGCAGCGTGGCCGCGACGAACGGGGTCAGACATCGCGTCGCAGGCGAACCCTGCAGTGCGATGCCTGACCCCGAAGCCTGCGCCCTGGCAAATCAGCAGGCGGGACAGGCCAGATCGACGTCCTGGCCTACGGCCGCCTTCAGGATGAGGAGCGCGTCGCTGGCCGTGATGCTACCGTTGCCGCTGGCATCGCAGACGCACACCTCGCAGCTCAGGGAGCCGACGGCGGTGCGCAGCACGAAGAGCGCATCGCTGGCAGTGACGTTGCCCGAGGGCGGAGCCGGATCGCCGCAGTCGCCGCTGGGCGCTTCGGTCGTCGTCGTGCTCGAGGAGGTGGTCGAGGAGGAGGTCGACGTGTCGATGATCAGGTTGACGTCGAACTCGGCATAGACGGGCTTGTGATCGGAAAGGTCGCCGCCCTGCGAATCGTCGAAGAAGTCGTCGAGAACCTGATAGTCCACCGGTACGATCGATACCGTATCGCTGCTGCGGTACATGATCTTGTCGATGCGCTCGCAGTTGGCGCCCGCCTCGTCTGCCGCGCAGCCCGTGTCGATGGCCGTGCCCGCCCCAGGGACCTCGCCGCCCCGTTTCAGCTCGACCCAGACGTCGCTCAGTCCGGCGCTGGTGATGAGCGTCTGGACGTTGTCGTTGCCCGCACGCGTGAACAGGCTGTTGGTGTCGCCCATCAGGATGATGGCCTCGCCCTCCAGATTGTCGTTGATGTAGGTGACTAGCTGGGTGATGTTCGCGCGCCGCGCCGTGCGGCTGCCCTCGTCCTGGCCCGCGTCCGCGTGCAGATTGATGATCTTGACCGAACCGCCCTCGACCAGCTCGGCGGTGCCGACGGTGAATCCCTTGTTGGTGTCGCAGTCGCTGCCGTTGGCGCCGAAGGTTCCGAAGCAGTTCGTCCATCCGACCTGCGTCACTGCGGTCAGCGGATAGTCGGACAGGAAGTCGAGCCCGTCGCCGATGCCGGCGGGCCCGCCGCTGTCCTTGGCAGTCTCGACGTCGTAGGCGACGCCGCTCATGATCGTGTTGTAGTAGTTGGGATCGAAGAGCTCCTGCAGGCCCACCAGCGAGTCGCCGCCGACGAACTCGCCGCCGGTGGTGTGGAAATCCTCGAGCTTGCCTGCGATCGCGGCGATCTGCGTGGCTCGAGGCTCGATGACCTGCGGTGGAAGTCCGCGAACGTTGTAGGTGAGGACCGGAATGATGTCGGCATGGGCCTGCGCAGACAGACATGCAAGGGCCGCAGCGGCCAGGACGGAATTGGCTTTCTTCATTTGTCTCCCCGGATCAGCACCGGACGTTATGGAAATCCGCCGTCACACCCGACCACACGCACGCGACGACCGCGCGGCGATCGTGCCGATCCAGGCGCGACCAGGCCGCGGCGAGGATGGGCCGCCGCCGCCGCGCCGGTCGCAGCGCGAAAGTGGACCGGTGAGCCAGCTCGATGCTGGCGAGCATAGGTCGCCCGAGGTCGGGAAATCAAGGCGTTCGGCGGCTTGTCTCCTTCGCTCGGCCCTTGGTATGCACCGCTCTCGGGTGGAGAAAGCCGCCGCCAAGGACAGGTTCTTCCATGAGCATGAGCCAGCGACCCATCGCCATCCGAGCCGAGGAGACGCCGCCCCGGCTCAAACCCTCCAACTATCCGGAGCCCTTCGCCTCGCGTGTGGCCTCGCGCGTGAAGCGGCCGCTCGGTGACCTGTTCGGGCTGACCAACTTCGGCGTCAATCTGACCCGTATGCCGCCCGGCGCGATCTCCGCCCTTCGTCACGCGCACACGCGCCAGGACGAGCTGATCTACGTGCTCGAGGGAACCCCGACCCTGGTAACGGACGACGGTCCGACGCTGCTGTCGCCGGGAATGTGCGCCGGCTTTGCGGCTGGCAACGGCAACGCGCACCACCTGGTCAACCACACCGACGCCGACGTCGTCTATCTGGAGATCGGCGACCGCAGCGCGGGCGACGAAGTGTCCTATCCCGACGACGACGTGGCTGCCGTCTACGACGACGGCAAATGGCGCTTCACCCGCAAGGATGGACGTCCGTACTGAGGGAATGACGATGCCGTACACGATCGCCCTTGCCAGAGCCGACGAGCTGCCGCTGCTGCCGCACATCGAGACCGCGGCGACGACGCTGTTCGAAGGCATCGAAGCGGTGATGAGCCTTCCGCTGATCAACTCGGAGCTGGCCGAGTTCGAGCACGCCCATGCTGCCGGCCTACTGTGGGTCGCACGGAGCGAGGACGGCCGCCCCGTCGGCTTCGCGCTGTGTGAGCGGCTGGGCCAGGACATCCATCTCGAAGAGCTCGACGTCCATCCCATGCACGGCCGCCAAGGTCTCGGCCGCGCGCTCGTCCTGGAAGTGTGCCGCCACGCCGCGGCGCAGGGACGCGACGTGACGCTGACTACGTTTCGCGAGGTCCCGTGGAACCAGCCGTTCTACGAAACCCTCGGCTTTCGCGAGATCGCGCCGGCCGACGTCACGCCGGAGCTTGCCGCACGCATCGCCGAGGAGACGGCCGCGGGCCTGCCGCCGCAGATGCGAACCGTGATGCGCCGCCCACAGGGTTAAGGGGACAGTCCCCTTAAGCGGCCGGCGCGGTATGGCCTCTGCTCTCAGTCGGTCGGCGCCAGGCACGTCAGCTTGAGCAGGTCGGCATCCTTGCTGCCTGCGGCGCTGGTCGTCGAAGCCTTGAGGGTCATCCGTGTGGCGCGATCGGCGAGCGGTCCGCTCAGCGGCACGACGATTTCGGTGGTCTCGGTGCACGTGTCTTCACTCGCCAGCGGGCTCGTGAACGTGACGATGTTCTGACGCGTGCCGCCGATGCCGCCGCCGAGTGCGGCCACGGCGTCGCGCAGCGCACCTGCTGCCTCGGCCTCGGCGGGCCGCGTGCTGATCGGCAGCGGTTTCTTGAGCTCCCACTTGGCGGTGTCGGTCGGATCGCAGAGCTGGTTGCCGTCCTTGTCGCTCAGCCGCGAATCGTCGACGTTCAGACACACGGCGATCTGGAAGGTACAGGCGCCGTCGGCGAAGCCGTCGGCGTCGCAGCTGGCGTCGCCGTCGGTGCAGGTCTGCTCGAGGTTGACGAACCCGCGCTTGTCGGTCGGCGGCTCGTTGAAAGGATTGACCACCGACCACTCGGCCTGGCAGTCGGTCAGCGGGCTTCCGCGTCCGGGAATCAGCGCGCCCTCGAGGCGGCCGAAGTAGAACTCCGAGAAGTAGCAGGTCTGGAACGGCCAGGTGTTGGCTGCGCGGTTGCAGCAGTTGGCGACGCTGCTGCGTCCGGTGCCCGGCGCGTCGGCGCAGTTGCCAGGCGCCGCCGCCGCGCTGCAGAACGCGGTGTTCTGCTGGTGGACGTCGCCGCACTCGTCCTGCGGCGCCGGATGGAAGCCTTCGTGGTCGAAGATCTCGCCGTCGCGGCGCAGGCGCAGGTTGCTCTCCTGCGTGGCGCCGCCGCCGACGCAGTTTCCGCAGGCGCAGTCGCCGTTGGCATCGCAGCTGGGGCTGCCGGTCTCGACGCATGCGCCGTTGTCGATGCACACGCCCTTGTCGACCACGTCGTCGCCGTCGCGGTCGTCCCAGCACAGCTCGACGGTGATCGGAGCCGCGAAGGTCTGGTTGTCGGGCAGCATGATGATCTTCATGACCGAGGTCGTCCCGCCCTTGAGCTTGAGCGGGTCGCTGAAGGGCTGGCCGGTGGCAGGATTGATCGGATCGTCCTCGCCCACCGAGACGCTGATGCTGGTGTCGGTCGAGAGCGCTCCGGGAGGGACGCTGATCGTGATGCAGCCGCCGAGCGTGAAGCTGCCGCCACCCGAACCGATGGACTGTCCGCCCGAGATGTCCTGGTCGCAGCGCTCGTTGATCGAGTTGGCGGGACACGGATCGCAGACGTCGCCGCCGTCGCAACAGCCCTTGCGGCCGTCCGGCACCAGGGCGGGATCGTCGCACCCGCCGAGCGCCAGGAAGTCGGGATCGGGACAGTCGGTGTTGAGCTGATCGGGATTGAACTCGGCCGGACACGAGTCGGCGGCAAGGCAGTGGCCGTCGCCGTCCGGATCGGTGTCCTGACACTGCTGCGTGACAGTGTTGCAGACGAAGCAGACGTCCTGCGCAGGACACGGGTCGCCGGGGCTGACGCAGGCACCGCTGCCGTTGCACTGTTCGGCGCCCGTGCAGAACAGGCCGTCGCTCGTGCACGCGGTTCCTGCCGCGCGGTTGCAGGTGTCCAGCGATTCGCTGCACAGGTTGGCGCAGAACGCGCCGCCCGTGCACGGATTGCCGGGGCTGACGCACGAGCCCGCGCCGTTGCACTGCTCGGCGCCGTCGCAGAAGACGTTGTTGCTCGCGCACGGCGTTCCGGCGCCGGTGAACGTGTTGCCCGGGCATGCCGTGCTCGCTCCGGTGCAGGTCTCGGCGACGTCGCACGCGTTGGCGGCGGCGCGGCAGGTGGCGCCGGCGTTGCCGGCCGGATGCGCGCAGGTGCCGGCGCCGTCGCACTGGTCGAGCGTGCACGGGTTGGAATCGGCCGCGCAGGCCGTGCCCGATGGCTGGAACGAGTTGGCGGGGCAGCTGGTGGCCGAGCCGTTGCATGTCTCGGCGACGTCGCATGCGCCGCTCGATGCGCGGCAGACCGTGCCCGACGCCGCGGTCGGATGCGCGCAGGTTCCTGAGCCATTGCACTGATCCAGCGTGCAGGCCAGGCCGTCGTCGGTGCAGGCCGTGCCGGCGCCTGCAAAGGCGTTGTTCGGACACGAAGGCGAAGATCCCGTGCAGTTCTCGGCCGGATCGCAGGTGCCGTTGCCGGCTCGGCATACCGTCGAGCCCGGCGACAACACGTCGGCAGGGCACGATGCCGAGCTTCCGCTGCAGGTCTCGGCCGGGTCGCATACGCCGGCCGAAGTGCGGCACGTGGTCGCCGTCGTGCGGAACTGGCACGTGCCGGTGTCGCAGCACGCTCCGCTCTCGCAATCCTCGCCCGGCTCGACGGTGCCGTTGCCGCACTGGGCGGTCAGGTAGCGCGCGACGGCGAAGCGGTCGGTGCCCGAAGCGATGGAGCCACCGGCCACGACCAGCTTGGCATCGTCGGGCTGGATGGCGGCCGCGAAGATGCGGTCGTCGGTGCCGGCGGCGAAGTTGGTGATGACCCTGCCGTCGCCGGAGAACGTCGTATCCAGCGCGCCGTTGGTGTTGTAGCGCGCCACCGCGAAATCCTGGTCGTCGATGTTGTCGACGAAGCCGGCCGCCATGATCCTGACGTTGGTGGCGTCCAGGCTCTGCACCTGGATGGCGTTGGCGCCCGAGTTGGCGCTGAAGCTGGTGACGACGCGCCCGCTCGTGCCGAACGTGTTGTCGGTGATTCCGAACGACGTGGTTCGGGCCAGGAAGAAGAAGCTGCTGCCGCTGCCGTCGAAGGCCGTGCCAGCGATCGTGATCTTGGTCGAAGGCCCCAGGTCGACGGCGTGCGCGCGCGCTTCGGTCTGGCCGAAGCGGTCGATCTTGACGCCGCTGCCGAAGGCCGAAGAGTCCAGCGAGCCGTTCGACGTCAGGAACAGCATGATGACCGCGGCGCCGTTGACCGAGCTGATGTCGCAGTCGCCGTGACCGACCGCGACGATGCGGCCGGTGCCGTCGGCCTGGACCGCGATGCCCGTCAGCTCGGGCGCGTCGCAGTTCAGGAAGCTGTGGGTCATCGTGCCGTCGCCGTCGAAGGTGGTGTCGACGCTGCCGTTGGCGGTAAAGCGCGCGATGCGCACCGTGCTCGGACCCATCAGGCCGGCGATCACGTACTTGCCGTCGGGCTGCACGGCCAGCGCCTGCGCGAATCCGTCGAAGTTGGTGGGCGAAATCGCGCCGTTGGGCGCGGCGAACGTGGTGTCCAGGCTTCCGTTCTCGGCGAAGCGCCCGATGATGAAGTCGGTGCCGCAGCGGCCCGCGAACACGATGCGGTTGCTCGCATCGGTCAGGATCGCGTTGATCGCAAGCGAGCTGCAGCCGCCGATCACCGTCTGCATGCCATCGGTGGAGAAGGAGGTATCGATGGCGCCGCTCGGCAGCAGGCGCATGAGCGCTCCGGAACCCGGGCTCGTCAGCTTCTGTCCGGCAACCACGATCCTGCCGGCGTTGTCGATGGCCACCGCCGCCGCGGTCTGATTGCCGCTGCCGGCGAACGTCTGCGTGGTGATGCCGTCGGTGCTGAAGGTGGTATCGAGATCGCCTGGAGCGGCGTGCACGAACGGGGGCACAAACACGGCAACCATGAACGAAAGGAACAGAACGCGAACGAAACGACGCTGCATTCGACGACCCTCCAAACTGTGTGGCACCGATCGACGTCGGTGCGCGAAGAACGACCCCGACGCAGACGTTAGCTGCGCGTCCGAAGGCGAAGAAGAGGGTTTACAGGAAAGTCGGTAGTGTCCGTGAGTCACCAGTGCCGAGCGACGAGGAGCGGCGCGCCAGCACGCTTCACGGCCGTCGAACTCTTCCGGTTGCCGAAAGAACTGTCACACCCCCGCATCGGCGCCACGCTGCGATGCAGCCGGCAAGGTAAGGCAACAAACTCCTCGACAATCGCGCATCGTATGCGGATCATCGCCAGGACTTCGGGGCTGCCTCGTGCAACGGGCGCGAGGAGTTGGGGGAAACGTGGGAATCCGATCGATCGTAGCGGCGACTTTCGCCGTATTGTTCCTGGCCGCGCCGC
>DASPNH010000217.1:0-6838 GCA_035626675.1 Binatia bacterium | reverse complement strand
CCGCAGCCGCTCTTCGTCGATCTCGAGCTGCACGTTTGGCGCATCTTCGTCGCATCCGAGCAGCCGCCGCTGCACTTGATCCCGAGGGCATCCGTCGGCGTGTTCTGGAAACTCACCGACCATGAGCAGGGCGGCGATCCTCAGTCCCGGCGGTCACCGGGCGTGACCCACGAATAAAGAAGCGTCTCCAGTGCGACCGTCGTCGACCAGTCGAACTCCCAGCAATCGTCCTGCAGCCTGACGCGGGCACGCATCGATGGCGGGCATTTGACCGGCAGGCCTGCCTCATCCTTCAGGCCGCGCCAGTCCTTGATGCCCATGGCAGCCACTCGCTGAAAGGCCTTCATCGCGCGGTCTGGAGCGGCAGTCACCGCGGCATCGCTCAGGAGGGATCCACCGTCGATGATGGCACTGCAGTGACGGCGCGCGGCAATGTCGCCCTCGAGCGCCTTGGTGCACTTGGCCAGGAGGTCAGCGTCCTCCTTTGCGGAAGCAGCTTCGCGCAACTCGGCGATCTGCTCGTCGCTGGCCTCCGGAAAGTCCAGGCGCATGAACGGTTGCAGCAATCGTAGCGCCTTCGCCTGCTCGCTTTTGGTCAGCGGGCGGATGACGACGCGCAGACCTGGGTCGTCGCCAGCGGGCGCGACGACCGTGATCTGCTTGGACCGCTTCTTTGTGCTTACTACCGGCATGGCTCCTCAGTACGACAGGATGATGATGTCGAGATCTGAATCGGTGGAATCGTTGATCTGGCCCGTGAGCTGGTGCGTCGTCTGGCTGTTGCGCTCGCCCTCGGGCATCTCGGTCGGCTGCACCTCATTGATCAGGACGCGAAAGCGGTTGCCGGCCGAGCTGCCGTAGCTGAAGTCGTACGCCCTGACGACGTCGCCCAGCCAATCCGCGATCCATGGATGCGTGGCCTCGGCGGTGGTCAGAGGGTCGATGGTCAGCGACGGCTCACGCGCCGTGTTGAACGCCTGGCGCAGACCGTTCGCCGAGTTGGCGTCCTCCTCCATCTCGACACCCATGCCCATGTCGATCGACAGCGTCCGGAAGATCGGCGAGTAGGAACCGATCAGCAGGCCGACGCCGTTGAAGACGGGGCTTTCGTTCGGCACCGTCGGCACGCTCGAGGTGAACAGGCCCGCGTCGGTGACGCCCTCGTAGACGCCCATCAGCTCGAACTCGGCGAAGGCCGGCTCGCTGTTGGTGAAGCTCAGCTTCACCTTGGAGCGCGCGTCGCGGACCTTGCGGGCGATGTTGCCCTCGTAGACGGCCGCGGTCCCCGACACGCACTGCAGAATGTCGGCGGTGTCCGACGGCGCGGATCCCGCGGCGGCGGTGGCGCCCGAGCTCTCGCCGGTCAGCGTCTCACCGTTCGTGAACGTTCCCGAGAGCGTGTCGAAGTACAGAGTCGTGGTGCCGGTGACGGTGCGCCGACGGACGCGACCCTTCGCGCTCGAGGTGCCGCCGGTGATGCGCTCGCCCTCCAGGAACGGACCTCCGGTGATGGCGCCGATCGTGATCTGCTTGACCCGCCGCGGCGTCCAGGGACGCGCCACGACACCGAGGGCCGCCGGCGTCCCGCCAGTGGTGCACGTGGCCGAGCTGCCCGAGAAGGTCAGCGTCTCCGCGTTCTGGAAGGTTCCCGTCAGCGGGATGAAGTAGATCGCTGCCGCTCCGGTGGCGGTCTGGAACAGGACCAGGCCCGTGGCCATGCTCGTGCCTCCAGTGACGGTGCAAAGAGCCGGGATGGGGCCTTGGGTGATGGCGCCGATCGCCAGCGAGAACGCGCGCTCCTGACGGAAGCCGGCTAGGCCGAGATCCTCGAACCAGTCGGGCGCGGTGGTCGCGCTGCCGGATCCGCGGATCTTCGTCTTGTATCCCCAGCCGCCGCCCTTCAGGCCGACCTGGGACTTGCGCCGGCCGTACGTCGCGCGATGCGGATCGTTCTGGAAACGACCGACCTGAGGATTCCAGCTGCAGTCGGACGCCTCGCGTACATCGGTGGCCGCCAACGTCTCGGCGGTGCCGAGCACGCGCTGGTGAGCGAGAGCGAGCTGCCGAATCTTCCTGATCTGTCCCATTGCCTTGCTCCTTCAGACGTCTTCTTCGATCTCGATCGACGCGGATCGGACGACCGCGTTGTTGAAAAGGTAGTCCAGCTTGTCGGCGGTGAATCGCCATTGCGCCGGCGTGACTTCGTCGACTGGCGTGTACGTGAACGTGCCCGCGCGGCCGCGGCATTCGGCGAACAGGTCGCGCAGGGTCTTCAGGTGCGGCGCGGTCAATATCTTGTACTGCAGCCGCAGCCGTCGCGGCTGATGCTCGTTGATCACGCGGCGCTGCACCATCACTGGGTTGCGCGACTGCAGCACGGCGAACTGCGTCGTCACGTCGTACTCGAAGCTCGGCTTGAGAGTCAGCTCCGGCATCAGAACTGCTCCCGCGCATCTTCGACCTTGTGCTTGAACTGCACTCGTAGGCCGATGACGACGTTGATCTCGTGCCCTGCGTTCGCGGTTACCGGCAGCGGTGCGAAGCTCACAACCTCGGCCAGCGTCGCAAGGCCGGCCAGCTGGCGGTCCGCCATGATCGCGTTGTGGACGTCGGACTCGAACTCGGACATCACCTCGTCGGAGGTGCGCGCGTCCGTCTCGGGGTCGTGCAGGACGTAGCAGTCCAGGTGCACGTCCATCTCCCATTCCACGCGACCACTGTCCTCACCGATCTTCCGGCGATCGCCAGCGATCACGACGATCCCCGGATACTTCGGCTGGGCGCCCTCGCTGCTGTAGCGCAGCACGTCTTCGACGTCGTGGCTGTACTCCGGCGTCTGGATCGCGCCGAGTTGCTCGACGATCTGGTCGAGGATCTGACTGTCGACCGGCTTCGGCATCACTTCTTGATCCGCTCGAGGTAGCGCACGACGTCTTCTGCGACCTTGTTGAGCACGCGGACACGCTCAGGCGCCAGGCGATCCCACGTCGCGAAGAAGCCCAGCTTCGGCTTCAGGGTCACACTCTTGACCAAGCGTGCGAGCCAAGCCGTGATGCTCTCCCATCCGTCGTCTTCGGTTTCCTTGATCACTGCGTA
Source organism: Binatia bacterium (assembly GCA_035626675.1). GTDB lineage: Bacteria > Desulfobacterota > Binatia > UBA1149 > CAITLU01 > DASPNH01. The sequence continues at coordinate 3,742 of DASPNH010000217.1, read as the reverse complement.
GAGCTTGCCGCGGACCTTGATGACGGTGGCCCCGGGGATGCTGCGCAGATCGAACGCGCCGTAGGTTCGAGACTTCACGTTGGTCGGCGAGTTCGTGGAGGAACGATACTTCAGCCGCGTGCGCCCCTTCTCCGTGACCGCGTCGGCGAACGGGATGGCGAGGGAACCACCGCCACGCGCTGTGATCGTCGCGCCCTTCTCGTGCGCTGCAAGCTTCTCCGAGCGAGAGAAGATGCCGAGCTCGAGTGCCTGGAGACGCGTGCCTTTCGTGTAGTGATGGACCTGGCTCAGGACGAAGTACTCGGCCTGGCGCTGCTTGTCTGGGCTGGAGCTCGCGAAGTTCTTTGCGACTGCACGTCGGAAGGGCTTGCCCATCCGATGGTACATCGCGCTGCGCAGTTCCTTGTGCAGTAGCCGTGGCGCTTCCGCCATCGCTCGATCGACGGCGGCCGCGTTGACCTGGATGTCGAAATCGCCCGCCATCACTGCACCGTCCCGCGGCAGAGCAGCCGCCACATGCCGGCGTCCTGCTGCAGTATCTCTCGCACCACGTATCGTTTGGCCGCACCGCCCAGCTTCGGAACGATGTCGACCTGGTCGCGGCCCTCAACGACCGTCGCTACGCCGTAGTCACCGGTGGTCGCGACGGAGATCTCGATGTCATTGACCTTGTGCCGACCGCCAGCGGCCGCCACGTCCGGATGGCGCGTGACGGCCGCATGGACGGTTTTGGAGGCACCTTCGTGCGGGTAGTACGTCAGCTCCTCGCCGAAGTCGGCGGTGTTGCAGAAGACGCGCTGTGCGTCCGCTGCGAGCATGTCGGCCAAACCCGCCACTGCATCGCTACCGCACGAGGCCTTAGCCTCGCGGGCCTCTGCCGCCGTTGCCCTTACGCTTGGACGCCGACGAACTCGCGGGACCCGCGGCCACTGCGGCGGGCATGTCCGCCGCGGGACCGGTGGCCGGCGGCGCGGCGGAAGCTTCGGCATCAGATGCAACAGCTGCCTCCGGTACGGAGTGGTCGGCCGACGCGACCTGGACCTCGTCTTCCGGCTCCGGCGCACCCTCGGCCACGTCCGCTACGGCCGGCGGTTCGGGTTCCGGCTGCCGCCCCGGCGGCCCTTGCTGGAAGAGCCGGAGTGCTTCCTGGACCTGCTCCGAGAGACCTTCGCTGTCCGGAACGTCGAAGCCTTCGACGTTGCAGATGCGATCCTCGATCGCGGCGCGAACGACGGCAGCACCGGCGGTGCACTTGCCCACCGCTAGCGCGTGCCCCGGCTCGCACTTGACGCCGGCGACGACCATGCGGTCCTTCAGCAGTAGACCGTCAGGGCCCTCGGCGTTCTCCGCGCAACCAACGAGTCTCGCCACCACGCAACACTGGAGCCGATCGAGGTCGCCGGTGACGATGACGCCCTCGAACAGCACGGTCTTGGCGGCACGCTCGGTGCCGCCAAGAACCGCCTGCTTCGCTACTGTGAGCCTGATCCCCTGCATGATCAGACCATGGTCACGTGCACGCCGGACTGCGGCGCCGCGTAGCCCTTACCGCGCCACTGCATGACGCCGTACTGATGCCGATCGTACTTGTGCTCGTACTCGGAGCCCTCGCCCATCGACGTGGCCTCCACTTCGTCGCCCACCTGCTGCAGGATGAACGGCTTCTGCGGAGCGTCGAGCGCGAACAGCGTGAGCTCGTCGGTCCACGAAGAAAGGCGCGGCGTGCCCACGACGGTGATCCGCTTCTTCATCGCGCGCAGGCCTTCGATGGAACCGTCGGTGATGGGCAGGTCATTGCCGGCGACGGCCGCGGCTGCCTGCGGCTGCAGGGTCAGCGGCACCATCAGCAGGAACTCCTCGAGCATCTCGTTCATCGGTTCGCCGAAGTCGTCGGGGAACGACATGAGCTGCTGGATTGCGCGGTTGATCACCCACGCCATCTCCGACACCGACGGGACCGTCACCGTGCCGTGCTGCGCGACAGGCAGTTCGCTGATGTCGACGGTGATCTTGTTCGAGTACGTGGCGCTGGTCTGGCCGACCGGATGATCCGTATCGAAGAAGAACTGCTTGTCGATGCACGTCGTCGTCTTGCCGTCCTTGACGAGGGCGAAGAGCTCCGACAGCCAGTGCTGGACCGATCGGCGCGGGAACATGCCGAGCTTGCTGTCGATCAGCTTGATCTTCTCGAAGCGGAACCAGTCCTTCAGGAAGTCCGTCGTGGCTTCGAACTTCTTGTTCTTGACCACGACTTCCTGGTCGGTGATCTCGTAGGCCTTACGAGCGCCGATCCACTCCCGGAAGACCGGGATGTTGGTCAGGTCCGAGTACGTCTCGGACTTCGAGTTCGATTCCTGAATGTCGCCGCCGAGCAGCAAACCCATCATCCACGGCGGCAGCGTGGCAGCAGCGATGTCATTGATGATGACTCGCTTGATGAGCGTGTTGGATAGCCAAGTCTTCACGTCCCTGTCCTCCTCTTCCGTCTATCTCGCCTCTCGGCGCACTCCTCAGATCGGCGTAGGCAGGGCCTAGGCCTTGATGATTCCTACGGCCTGCAACGCCGTGCGGACCGAATTGACGGCGGTCGCGACCAGGTTGGTCTTGGTGCCGTTGGTGTTGAGCTTCGTCGCGATCGCGTTCTGCTTCGTCGCGTTGGCGTTCACCTTGGTGGCGATCGCGTTCTGCTTCGTCGCGTTGGCGTTGATGATCGTGCCAAGCGCGTTCAGCGCATTGTTCACCTCGGCCTGCGTCGGCGGATCGGACACCGCGTGCGCGGTGACGGCGTTGGTGGCCGCATCCGTCGCCGCGTCGGTGGCCGCATCGGTGGCCGCATCCGTCGGTGCATCCGTCGGCGCAGCCGTGATCGCGGTCGAAGACTTGGTCGTACGGCAGCGCACCAGCGTCTGTCCGCTGTTGCCGTCGTACAAGACCGCTTCGCCGATGAAGCTGTTGCCCGTCGCGGTCGTGGTGAAGTCGTTGTCCGAGCTGGCGTAGACCGCCTTCAGCGCGTCATCGACGCCGTCGATCCCGCTGACGGTGAGCCACTTGTAGACCTCCGCCTCCACGCGGACGCGCAGGTCGCCGTTGCTGCCGGCGCTGTTGTCGACTTCCTCGGTCGCGAAGCCGAGAAAGGGATCGCCGGCGACCAGGCCGCGCGCGTATCCGCTGCCGTCGTCGCCGACAGCAGCCTGCCGGTAGACCTTGGTCGCCGCCTTGACCGGCGGGTCCGTGAACATCGTGATCTGACCCGACTGCCGGGTCGTGCTTTCCGTGAGAGCGCCCATCTTGTTGCCTCCTAGCCCTTCGTTTTTTCGTGGGCCCGAAGGCCCGAATCTCGCCCCGAGGGGCTACTCCGCCGCTACCTGCGCGCGAGCGCGCTCCCAGCGAACCGCGGCATCGGCGCTGCCGTAGCGCTCCTGCATCTCCTTGCTGCTCGCGTACCGAGCGCGGACAGTCGCCTCGTCGAAGGCGCCGGCGGACGCGATGACATCTTCGTTCCCGTTGGCCAGCGTCGACGCGACACCACGGGAACGGAGCTCGGTGAGCTCGCTGCGGCGCAGCTTGCGATCCGCGCTCATGACCAGGTGCTCGGCATCGCGCAGCGACGTGCCGTCATTGCGGCACTGCTCGATCAGGGCCTTCTGTTCGGGGTAGTCGCTGTCGAGAACCTGCAAGCCGGCGAGGCGCTGGCGCTCCTGCGCGCGGATCGCGGCTTCATCGACGGTCGCGGCGGCGGCGG
>DASPNH010000216.1:0-4641 GCA_035626675.1 Binatia bacterium | reverse complement strand
CGCCGCGCATCGCCGGACAGAAGGCATGCGCCGGCAAGGGCGGGATCGAGGTTGCCGAGCTGTACGCGCCCTTCACGCATCAGGAGATCCTGCTGCGCCGCGAGCTCGGCCTCAATGGCGACACGCGCATCAATCCGTCCGGCGGCGTCTTGGCCGCCAATCCGATGATGGCGGCCGGGCTGATCCGCATCGGCGAGGCGGCCTCCTGCATTCATCGCGGCGAGGCCAAGCGGACGCTGGCGCATGCGACGTCGGGGCCTTGCCTGCAACAGAATCTGGTCTGCGTCCTGGAGGGAGAGTGATGTCTCGCCTTTGCGCTGTGGTTGGAATCGGTCAGACGCGCCATGCCGCCAAGCGCGGCGACCTCTCGATGACGGGCCTGGTGCGCGAGGCCGCGCTGCGCGCGCTCGAGGACGCCGGCACGGCCTGGGGCAACATCGATGCGCTCGTGATCGGCAAGGCGCCCGACATGTTCGAAGGCGTCATGATGCCCGAGCTGTTCCTGGCCGAGTCGCTCGGCGCGGCCGGCAAGCCGATGATTCGCGTGCACACGGCCGGAAGCGTCGGCGGCTCCACTGCCATCGTGGCCGCGCATCTGGTGCAGTCCGGTCTTTACGATCGCGTGCTGACGGTTGCCTTCGAGAAGCAGTCGGAGAGCGAGGCCACCTGGGCCATCACGCCGAAGATCCCGTTCCAGCCGCCGCTGGTGGCCGGCGCGGGCGGATATTTCGCGCCGATCATTCGCGCGTACATCGACCGCTCCAAGGCGCCCGCCGACGTCGGGATGCACGTGGCGGTCAAGGACAGGAAGAACGCGCTCAAGAATCCTTACGCCCACCTTCATCTGCCCGACATCGATCTGGAGACGGTGGCCAACTCGCCGCTGCTGTGGGACCCGCTGCACTATCTGGATTGCTGCCCGTCCTCCGACGGCGCGTGCGCGATGGTGCTGACCAGCGAGGAGCTGGCCAGGAAATCGCCGGGCAAGCCGGCGTGGGTGCTGGGCACCGCAATGAAGAGCGAGCCGACGATGTTCCCCGGCCGCAACCAGATGAATCCCCGCGCCGGCCGCGAGTGCGCGGCCGACGTCTACCGGCAGGCCGGCGTCACCGACCCTCGCCGCGACATCGACGTGGCCGAAGTCTACGTGCCCTTCTCCTGGTACGAGCCGATGTGGATGGAGAACCTGGGTTTCGCCGGCGAGAACGAAGGCTGGAAGATGACGCTCGAGGGCGCCACCGCCATGGACGGCGACATGCCGATCAATCCGTCGGGCGGAGTGCTCTCGTCCAATCCGATCGGAGCCTCGGGGATGATCCGCTTCGCCGAGGCCGCGATGCAGGTGCGAGGAACCGCCGGCGAGCATCAGATCGAAGGCGCGAAGAAGGCGCTCGGCCACGCCTACGGCGGCGGCAGCCAGTTCTTCGCGATGTGGATGGTCGGATCCGAGAAAGCCTGACCGCTTTTCCGACGACGGAGCTTTCACCATGGAGCTGAACATCGCCGACCTCTTCGAGCTGGTGGTGGACACCGCGCCCGATCGCGAGGCGCTGGTGTGCGGCGACCGGCGATTCACGTACCGGCAGCTCGACGAGGAGGCCAATCGCCTCGCGCACTTCCTTGCCGAGCGCGGCGTCGCGGCCGGCAACCACGTCGGCATGTACCTGTACAATGGCGACGAATACCTGGTCTCGATGCTCGCGACGTTCAAGCTGCGAGCCGTCCCGGTCAACATCAACTACCGCTACGTCGAGGACGAGCTCGCCTACCTGATGCGCGACGCCGACCTGGTGGCCGTGTTCTTCCAGCGCGAGCTGGCCTCGCGAGTGGCCGGAGTGCGCTCGCAGGTGCCGACGCTGAAGGTCCTCGTCGAGTGCGAGGACGCCAGCGACGCGCCCGCCGGCACCGTCGAAGGCGCCGTCGCCTACGCCGATGCGATCGCCGCGGGCGACCCGTCGCGCGACTTCGCGCCGCGCTCGGGCGACGACATCTACATCATCTACACCGGCGGCACGACGGGCATGCCCAAGGGCGTGATGTGGAAACACAAGGACGTCTTCTACGCCGGGCTTCAGGGCGGCAATCCGGGCGGCCCGCCCATCCAGAAGGGCGAGGACCTGGCCGACGTCGTGCGCAACGGCATGGCGCTGACGTTCCTTCCCGCTGCGCCGCTGATTCACGGCGCCGCCGAATGGGCATCGATCATCGCGTTCTTCGGCGGCGGCAAGGCCGTGCTGCAGCGGGGCAAGAGCTTCGATGCGCGCAAGGTCGCGCAGCTCGTCAGGGAAGAGCGCGTCAACACGCTGACGATGGTCGGCGATGCGATGGCCCGGCCGCTGGTCGAAGCGATCGCCGAGATGGGCGAGGAGGCCGACGTCTCCTCCCTGTTCGTCATCGGCTCGGCCGGCGCGGTGCTGTCCGAAGCCGTCAAGGAGCAGCTTCGCGCGACCATCCCCAACGTCATGATCGTCGACAGCTTCGGCGCCACCGAGACAGGGCATCAGGGATCGATGATGCCCGGCACCGGTCACGGCGCCGGCAGCGGTCCGCTGTTCATGATGAACGAGACCAACTGCGTGCTCGACGAGAACAGGAAGCGCGTCGAGCCCGGCTCGGGCGTCATCGGCAAGCTCGCTCGCTGCGGACACATCCCGGTCGGCTACTACAACGACCCCGAAAAGACCGCCGCCACCTTCTTCGACATCGACGGCGAGCGCTGGGTGATGCCCGGCGACCTGGCAACGGTCGAGAGCGACGGGACCATCCGCGTCTTCGGCCGCGGCACCGTGTGCATCAACAGCGGCGGCGAGAAGATCTTTCCCGAGGAGGTCGAGGCGGCGCTCAAGGCGCATCCCGACGTCCTGGACGCCGTCGTCGTCGGCATTCCCGACAAGCGATGGGGCGAGCGCGTGGCAGCGCTCGTGCAGCCTCGTCCCGGCACCAATCCGGCGCCAGCGGACCTGGAGGCACATTGCCGAACCAAGGTCGCCGGCTACAAGGTCCCGCGCTTCGTGCAGTTCGTCGAGAAGATGGAGCGGCATCCCAGCGGAAAGCCCGACTACCGCTGGGCCAAGACGTTCGCATCGCAGGCCGCATCGGCGGCCGTCGAGTAAGCGGGCAGGCAGTTTCTCGATTGCGGGGCGGAATAGGGGTCAGGCACCTTTTTCGTTCCGAGAGTGCGGCGCAGCGACGCCGCCAGAACCGAACGATTTCCCATTCCCGGAGAGCGGCGCGGCGGCGCTGACGAGAAAACCGAACGATCAGGAGCAACCATCGTGTCTGAACAGCCCGCACTGCTCGTCGAGCGCGACGGCCACGTCGTCACCCTGACCATGAACAGGCCCGAGGCGCGCAACGCCCTCAACCCCGAGATGATCTGCCGCCTGGCCGACGCGTGGGACCAGACCGACGCCGACGAGAACGTGCGCGTCGTGATCCTGACAGGCAGCAACGGTCACTTCTGTGCCGGTGCCGACCTGGACAAGCTCGTGACACGCTCGCTCAAGGGCCTGCCGCCCGAAAGCGACTGGGAGCAGCGCATCCGCGACGACTACCAGGTGATCTTCCGCGGGCTGCTGCGCAGCAGGCGTACCGTCAAGCCGCTGATCGCCGCGATCGAAGGCTCGTGCATCGCGGGCGGCGTCGAAATCCTGCAGGCCACCGACATCCGCGTGGCAGGCGAGGGCGCCAAGCTCGGCGTCTCCGAGGTGCGCTGGGGCCTGTTCCCTCAAGGCGGCTCGACCACGCGCCTGCCGCGCCAGATTCCCTTCACGCGCGCGATGGAAGTCCTGCTGACCGGCGATCACTACAGCGCCGCCGAGGCGCTCGACATGGGAATGATCGGCCGCGTCGTTCCCGACGGCACGGCGCTCGAGAAGGCACGTGAGATCGCCGCCCGCATCGCCGAGAACGGCCCGGTGGCCGTGCGCAACATCAAGCGCGCGGTGCTGGAGGCCGAGTGCATGACCGAGGATCAGGCGCGCGAGGTCGAGATGCGCCTGGGAATGGAAGTGTTCGGCACCGAGGATGCGAAGGAAGGGCCGCGCGCATTCAAGGAGAAGCGCAAGCCCGCGTTCAAGGGCCGGTGACTCCAGCTTAAGGGGACAGTCCCCTTAAGCTGGAAATGTGACAGTCCCCTCGAAAATTGGCTCGGCCGCGCCGTCAGTCCTGGATCGCCAGCGCCTGCCGCGGACACAGCCGCACCGCTTCCTTGACCTTGGCGCGGAGCTCCTCGGGCGGGTTCTCCTGAAGGACGTGCAGGTTGTCCTTCTCATCGACCTTGAACACCTCGGGAGCCACGCGCATGCAGATCGCGTTGGCCTCGCACAGATCGTAATCGACGACGACTTTCATGGTGCCCCGCTTTTAGCCGTGGCGGCGTGCTCTGGGAAATGACTGATGTCCGGCCCGCACGGCCGCGGTGCACGCGGTCGCCATCGAACCGTCTGCGATTGGCGCAGGTCGGACGCCAACGGCAGTTTCGGCGCCGACGCTGCGCCGGCTCATGGCCGCGAGCCGATGTTCATGCGAGCCACACATGGCAGCGACAGCTGGTAGGGCATCCGCAGCGCCCTCCAGATCAGCATGATCTCCTGTATGCTCAGCGCATCGAAGTGGAGCTGCACCGACTCCTCGTCTCCG
>DASPNH010000215.1:0-13992 GCA_035626675.1 Binatia bacterium | reverse complement strand
GAGAAGACTTGGCTCAACCTCGCCGTAAGCTCGCGATTTGCGCGGCATCGGTTCCTGGACACCGTCGAACTGCTGGCGCTGGTCTATCCCGACAGCCCGAACATGAAGCTCGATACTTTCTGCCGCAACAAGCTCGGGCGCGGCGAAAGACATCGCGCGCTCGATGACGCTCTCGACATGATGCGGGTCGTCATCGGGCTCGTCAGCGAATCGCGCGCGGGGGCTCCCGCTGCAGCCAATGCTGTGGCCGCGCTCGTACACTTTCATCCATCCTCGCCATGGCGCGAAAGGCTGGAGAACATCGTCGGCTTCACGTTCGCCGAACGCGTCGACCACGTCGCTTCACCGCCATTCAGCGATGAGCCCGTGCTCGAGCCGGTGCCCTTTTCGTGGGACGCCATTGCCGCCCGTCTCTCCGACGTCGAGCAGGTCCGTCGCATCCTGCCGGAGTACGAGCTGCGTCCAGGCCAGCTCGAGTTCGCTCGCCACGTCTTCGAGTGTTTCGCCTCCGACGGCCATGCCACCGTCACCGTGGGCGAGGCAGGAACCGGCATTGGCAAGACTCTTGCCTATCTTGCGGTAGCAATCCCGTTCGCCCGTCACAGCGGGCAGCAAGTAGTCATCTCCACCTCGAGCAAGCTGCTGCAGACGCAGCTGCTCGAGAAGGACATTCCCACGGCCGCGCGCCTTCTCGGTCACGACGCGCTGCGTTTTACGGTCATGAAAGGCCGCGGCAATTACGTCTGCCTGCGCCGCCTGGACCGCTTCCTGGAGTCGCGCCAGCGCCAGGGGCCTTCGATGGATCCGGACGAGGCCTTCGCCACCGCGCTGATCGCCGCGTTCTCCACCAGTGCAACCCATGGCGAGATCGATCGAGTGCCCTCGGTCCTCTATCAGCTCAATCCGATGTTCGAGCGTTTCGCACGCGAGGTCACCAGCGCCGACGCCGACGAGTGCCGGCGCCAGAGCTGCGAGACCACCGGCGGGCACTGCGTGTTCCGCTCCGCGCGTCACCGCCTCGAAGCCGCCGAGGTCGCGGTGGTCAACCACGATCTCTTGCTGCGATGGCCGCCCGACTACCCTCCGCTTCGGCGCCTGATTCTCGATGAGGTGCACGAGCTGGTCGAGAAGGCCGACGGCGCCTACGCTCGCAGCGCCGAAGGCATCGAGCTGGCGCATCGCTTGGAAGAGATCCTGGGCCTGCGCGGCGGACCGCGGCTCGTCGACGACGACGAGACGCTGCGGCGCGCAGCGCGCGCGCTGACGCTGGTGGCCGCGGTGGGCGAGAGCGCTCGGCGCCTGGCACGCGGCGAGAGCGGCGAGCCGCAGTTCCAGTTCGGCCGCGACGAGCTCCTGGTTCCACCCGATGGCCCGGGCCCGGAGTGGAAGGAAGTCATCGATGCGGCCCTGGAGCTGGCGCGCGAGCTGCGCTGGCTCGCCAGCCGCTTCGGCGCCGACGGTCAGGAGGCCGACTCACCGGGAGCGCGCATGCGCGAGGTGCTCGAGGAATCCTCGGCGGTGCTCGATCGTGCCCTGCCCTATCCCAGGTCCGACGTGTACGTGTTTCGGCTGCGCGGCCTTGCGCGCGCCAACGCCATCTCGTGGCGCTTCATTGCCACGCCCGTTCTGCCCGGCGACGATTTTCGCGACCACGTCCTGGAGCGTGCCGATACCATGTTCGCGACCTCCGCCACGCTCGCGGTCGGCGACGAGGGCGACGGCGCGCTGCGCGAGCTGTGCCTGCGCAAGAACGCCGGCAGCCGCTACCGCGTGGCCCCGCCGGTGCCGAGCCCGTTCGACTACGAGCGCAACCTGGAGGTGCTGTTCATCGCTGATGCCACCGACCAGGCCGCGCTCGTCGACCGCATGGTGCGCGCGACCTCCATCGTCGCGCGCAGGCTCGGCGGGCGCACGCTTGGTCTGTTCACGAGCCGTGATCGGATGATCCGCGTGGCCGACCTGGCAAGCGCGACGCTGGCCGACTCCGGCATCAGCGTGATGATGCCCGCCGCGGGCAACACCGACCCGCACGAGCTGGTCCGCAGCTTCATGGACACGCCGAGCTCGGTGCTGCTGGGAGCGCGCAGCTTCTGGCAGGGTATCGACATTCCCGGCGATGCCTGCCAGGCCGTGGTCATCGAGAAACTGCCTTTCGACGTTCCGGGCGATCCGCTGCTGCAGCGGCGCGCCGAGCTGCTGATCGGCCGCGGCAGCCGGGTCTTCGGCGACTACCAGATCCCGCGCATGCTGCTGCGCCTCAAGCAGATGATGGGACGCCTGATCCGCACGCCCACCGACCGCGGAATCATCGTCCTGGTCGAGCCGCGTGCGGACAAGCCCTACTTCCGGCGCATCCTCGACGCGTTGCCGATGGGAGCGCGCTACCGTCTTGTGCGGCTCGATGACCTGGAAGCGGCCGTGGACGACTTCGTGTCACGCACGCGCCGCTACTGACGGCGCGAGTCGACCTCTTCCCAGACCATCCGCGAGATCGTGCCCATCACGCGTGCCAGCTCCTCCCACTTGCGACCCTTCGTCATCACGCACAGCAGGTAGGGGTTGTCGGGATAGTAGACGATGCCGCAGTCGTGCAGATGCTGCGTTCCGTCGGGAAGATCGCGTTCACCGAACTTGTTGGCCACCGTCGTTCCCTCCGGAACGCCCGCGGCCAGCCCCTTCGCGAACGATGCGTCGGCCAGCCAGCCGAGCAGCGTGTCGGAAGATCGAGCGTCCAGGAAAGAGACGTTGTAGAGAAGACGGAAGAGCGCTGCGTAGACGCGCGCCGTCACGACCTCCTCGGCCAGGCTGCGCGGCGCGATGACGCCCAGCTCCTGAAACGTCCGCGTGACGAATGATACTCCCTCCGGAACCACCGTGTGAAAGTAGTCCACCAACACGTAGTACGAGACGTTGTCGGAGTGGACGATCGCGTTGCGCGCCAGCTCTTGAAGCCGGTACTTCTTCCCCTCCTCCAGACGAACCCCGGAAAGCTCGTGCTGCTTGAGGTTTTCGAAACGCTCGATACGGGCCATCTCGAACGTGATCTCCGTGTCGATCAGTCCCGGGATGTTCTCGTTCAGGGAGAACAGGGTCATCACCAGCGGCAGCTTGAGGAGGCTGGCAGGTGCGAAATTGATGCTCTCGTTGATTCCCCACACCGGTCCGCCACGCAGATCGCGGAAATAGACGGACGCCACCGACATGGTCCCCGACGCGCTCTCCTTCTCGATGAGGTCGTTGATCCGCGCCACCAGCTCCGCGTACGACGTCTTGCGGATGACCGGTCGCTCCGCGCAGGCATAGTCGGGATTGATGTGCCGGAAACCTTCGCACTCGACGTCGCCGCGGTATCGGCCTGCAAGGCCGACGACGATGGCGCCCGCGAGGAACGCAAACACCACCCAGAGGACGGAACGCATGCCCATCGATACCACCCCGCCTTACAGCCGTGCCACGCCGATCATCGCTTCGCGCGTGACGATCGAGGCGAGACGCTCTTCGTTCCAGCCTTCTGTTGCCTGCGGTCGTAGCGGCAGCACCAGGTAGCGGGTCTCGGCAGTCGTATCCCACACCCGCACCGTGACGTCGGAAGGGAGATCGAGCCCCATCTCGTGCAGGACGCGACGCGGCTCGCGTACCACGCGCGCGCGATACTCCGGGCTCTTGTACCAATCCGGCGGCAGTCCCAGCACCGGCCATGCCGTGCACGAGCACTGCGTGCAGACGACGACGTTGTGGAGCTCGGCCGTGTTCTCGAGCACGACGATGTATTCACCTTGTGGGCCCGAGTATCCGAGCTCGGCGCAGGCCGCGGTGCCATCGGCCAGCAGGCGCGCGCGGTAGCTAGGGTCCGTCCACGCGCGTGCCACGACCTTGGCACCGTTTTGCGGGCGCATGTCGTGCTCGAGCCGTCGGGCGATCTCGTCCATCAGCGGCGCGGGCAGAAGCTCCCTCTCCGAGAGGGCTTCCTCGAGCGCGCGTGCACGATCGGCAGCCGGTGCAGCAGGGATGCGCGTGCGTGGGCCGCTCACGCCTGCTCCAGATAGCTTTCCCAAAGGTCGACGAGAACGGTGCTGCCAGGCTCGGCCGCATCGCCCCACAGCTCGGCGGCCGTGAATTCGACGTGGTAGGTCGGCTCGTGCCGCTCGCTCCGTCCATGGGCGGCCGCATCGGGAAAGCTGAAACGCCGCGCGACGTGAACGATCAGGCCGCGTTTGCCCCGGCAGTAGCGAGGCACGCGCGTGTGCCCGGCGGGCCTGAGCTCGCGCACTCGCACCGCCTGGCCGACGCCGTAACGGGCGGTCTCCGAAGCGACGATGGCGTCGGGAGGATTGTGCACGACAGGATGCGCCAGCGGAAAGCGACCACCCGCGCGCCGTTCCAGCTCGTCGCGAGTCAGGACGCCCTTTTCGACGAAGAGCGTGGCGATCCCGGTCAGCATTCGTTCGTAGTAGGTCGCCGACAGGTAGTGGACCGGATCCATGCGCTCGACCGAATGGCGATACTCGTCGGTATTGAAGGCGCGGATCACCGAAATGCCGATGGCATTGATAGCGATCACGCGCCTTTCCCAGTCTTCATGGAATACCGGCTCGTCGCGCTCCACCTCTACGTTGCCGAAGCCGCACGTGCCGCCGAGGTCGTGAATGCCGTCCACGGATTGTCCATAACGGCGCGGCGGTTCCGCAGCAACGGCGCAAGGCAGATTCGTCGCGCGCCGCGATGGAGCCGGTCCCCGGGGCTGACCAGTGCGCGCCGAGGCCATCCTCCGTGCGAATCGCGCTACCGGTTCGCGCTCGACGCGGCGCCCTGGTGGGCCGGCGCCAGGAGGTCGTTGAGCGTCTTGACGGGATGGAACGTGTCGGCGGGGACCGCCACGAACACCGTGTTCCAACCCGCCATGGCCCCGTTCCACAGGCCCGGCCGCTCGAGCGAACGCAGCGGGCGCCCGTCCTGGGACTTCTCGGCGATGAACACGGCCTCACGATCGACATAGCGCAACAGGTCGAGGCGCTCGTTCCTCCAGTTGCGAGTGGTGCAGACGACGTCCACGGGGTTGAAGAACTTCGAGCCTTCCAGCAGCGCGCGCTGGGCCGGATCGGCGCGATCGACCTGGGAGACTTCCACGACCTGGGCGCTGACGTCGCCGGCAGCGTCGCGCACCCAGAACGGGCCGCCTCCGGGATTGGTGTCGGCGCTGAGCATCCCGCACACGCGCAGCGGTCTGCCGAGGCGTTCGAGCGCGAGCTCGCGGCGCTGCGCGGCGTCCAGTCCGTGCGGCGAGCGCGCACCGAAGCGCTGCTCGAGCATGGCCAGGGCCGCATCGACCGAGCCTTCGCGGCGTGCTTCCACCGCACGCGCGCAGGCCGCGATCCGGTCGCGCAGCTCGAGCAGCACCCCGGCCAGAACCCGTTTCCAAAGGCTGGTCAGGCCCTTGAGCGCATCGACCGTGACGTTGTCGATGTTCTTGATGAAGAGCAGCTCGGCGTCGACCTCGCCGAGGTTTTCGATCAGCGCACCGTGTCCTGCCGGACGGAACAGCAGGCGGCCGTTGCGGTCGCGAAACGGAGCACCCGACGGGTCGACGGCGATGGCGTCGGTCGAAGGCTTCTGGTGCGAGAACTCGACCTGATAGCGCACGCCGAAGCGATCTTCGTATCGGGAGCGCACGCGCGCGAGCAGATCGCGAAAGCGCTGCTCGTGCTCCGGCGAGACCGTGAAGTGCAGCCTGCAAACCCCGCCACGGCCGCGCGCGTACATGGCGGCTTCCACCAGATGCTCTTCGAATGGAGTGCGGCGCTCGCTGCCCTCCCGGTGAAAGGCCAGCAGGCCCTTGGGCAGGTTGGCGTAGCCGAGTCCGTCGTCGGCGAGCAGCGCCCTGAGCAGGGCGCGAACGTCGTTGCGCGCCAGGTACTCGGGCGTGGTGCCGCGGCGCGACAGCAGCTCGGCAAGGTCTTCGTAGCAGGCGAAACGCGTCAGGTTGTCGACCACTTCCAGGGCGGCCTTGGCGTCGGCGTCGCCGGAAGCGGCCAGTGTGGCCAGATCGTCACGGGAGCGTGCGCGCTGGTTGGCGGCCGTGGCCAGCAGCGCGCGGAACATGCGGCTTGCCGCCCCCGAGGCCGGCACGAACTTGGCCACCGTCAGATCGGCGGCGGCGGCGTCATAGGCCTGCGCGTAGGCATGGGCGCGATCGTCGTCCAGGCACAGGATCCCGTCGCCGGCAGTGCACGTCCGCGCGAGCCGTGCCGCGGGCGGCGGCGACTCGTACAGTCGCAGAAGGTCGCGCGCGTCATCGATCGCGATGCCGCGCGCGGACAGATCCGCCAGGTCCTGGGAGGTGAAGGGATGCGCGGACAAGAGGATTCGGCGCGCGTAGGCGGGCGTCAGGCCGGCATCCCGCCATGCACGAGCTTTTCGAGCTCGCCGCTCTCGTACAGCGACATGACGATGTCACAGCCGCCCACGAACTCGCCGCCGACGTAGAGCTGCGGGATCGTCGGCCAGTTCGAGAACTGCTTGATGCCCTCGCGCAGCATCGGGTCCTGCAAGACGTCGTAGCTGGCGAACTCGGCCCCGACTGCACGCAACGCCATCGCCGTGCGCTGCGAGAATCCGCATTGGGGCATGTTGGGCGTGCCCTTCATGTAGAGGACGACGCGGTCCTTCTCGACCTGCGTCTGGATCTTCTGAAAGATGTCTTCGGCCATGGCTTCGTCCATTTCGCCCGCAGGCGTCAGTCTTCGGTATCGATGTCGGAGACGAGCTCGGCGCGGTACTGCTCCGGCGTCATCGTGCGAAGGGCCAATGCATGGATGGCCTGGCGCATGTTGTCGCCGAGTGCGCGGTAGACCATGCGATGCTGGGCGACCAGGGATTGTCCCGCAAAGGCAGGCGAGACGACGACGCAGTCGAAATGATCGCCGCTGCCGTGCGTGTCGACCACCTTCACCTCCGCATCGGGAATGGTGGCGCGGATCAGGGACTCGATGCGGGTGGCGTCCATTCGCCGAAGATTTCTCCGGCGGCGCCCGATTGCAAGACGAGGGAGCGCCGCGTCCGCGCTAGTCGACGTACCCGAGCGCGCGCAGCGCCTCGAGCGACTCGCGGTCCAGACGAGTCTCGTTGTCCGGCACCGGCGTGGCCGCCCGCCACTGCTCCAGCTCGGTCTGGTAGCGGCGACCCTTCTCGGCAGCCTCCGCGGCCCGCTTCGCAGTCGTGGCATCAGCGGCGGCGTCCGCTGCCGGACCCGGAGCCGCCGGCGTCATCGCCGCCACGACATCGGGCTGGGGCAGAAGATTGCGCATCTCGAACGGGTCGGCACTCAGGTCGTAGAGCTCGTGGCGATTCTCTTCGGGCGCGGTGACGTACTTGCTGCGCCGATGCACCACCGCGGTCATCTCGCCGAGCACGACCTTCTTGCGCACCTCCGTGGTCCGGAAGATCCGGCGCTGCAGGAAGATGCGCCGATCCGGGTCCAACTTCGCGAAAATGTCGTCACCGTCGTCGACGGTCATGGGCTGCAGGCCGATGAGCGCCAGGATCGAGGGAGCGACGTCCACCAGCGACACCGGCGGCTCCACCACCTTTCCCGCCGGCAGATGGCCGCTCCAGCGCGCGACCAGGGGAATGCGCACCGCTTCCTCGTAGAGGTTGACGCCGTGGGACTTCCATCCGTGATCGCCGAGCCCTTCGCCGTGATCGCTGGTGACGATGACGAGCGCACCATCGTCTCGCGCGCTCTTCTCGAATCTCTCGACGAGGCGGCCGAGCTGGCGGTCGGCGTAGCGAACCTCGCCGTCGTACTTGCGGATCATCACGGGCGTGGTGGCCGGCCAGCCGCCGTCGAACTGGTCGGGCGCGCGATACGGATAGTGCGGGTCGACGAAATGCACCCAGGCAAACAGCGGCCGCGGATCGGTGCGCTGGTCGAGCCACGCCGAGAAGCGCCGCACGGTCGCCTCCGCGATGCGGTCGTGGGTGATGCCGCCGTTGCGGCGGCCGATGGAGGCGTGCTCCTCGAGGAATTCGTCGTCGAAGAACTCGAAGCCCTGATGGAAGCCGAACTTGGAGCGCAGCGGAAACGAGCTGACGAAGCCTGCCGTGGCGTATCCCTGTCGCGCCATGACCGCGCCGATGGTTTCGGTCGGCTCGGCCAGCCCGTGACCGTTCTTCATGACGCCGAGGTTGCGGAAATGTCTTCCCGTCAGGAGCGAGGCGTGCGATGGAGCCGTGGTGGCCGAAGGCGCGTAGGCGTGACGAAAGAGTACGCCCGATTTTGCCAGCGCCGTCATTACCGGCGTCGTCTCCGGTCCGTAGCCATAGGTGGAGCAATGATCGGCGCGCAGGGTGTCGATGGTGACGAGCAGGACATCCGGACGCGCCGGCTCGCGCCGGCATGCCGCCGCAACCGCTCCGGCCAGCACGGCGATCGAGACGGCCGTCACCACGGTTCTATTGGGCCAACATGGTACGCGCCGCATGGATTTCCCTGGGACCGGATGCTTTACTCGATGTCGGCAGCGGCCGAAACCGGCTCCCTTCCGGCATGACCGATCCGACTCATCTTGCGCTTTCGGGCCTCGACCGCCTGACCGATCTGAAAGACCGCCTGCTGTCGTGGGCGAGCCCGGAGCGTTCCTACCTCGCCGACACCCTGCGGGTCGCCGCGCTCAAATCGGGCGATCGCCTCCTGGACGTCGGCTGCGGCAGCGGCGAGCTGCTGGCTGCCGCCGCCACGCGCGAGCCCGGGGCCGTCCTCTTCGGCGTCGATCCCGACGAGGATGCGCTCGAGCTGGCCTCACGAAAGATCTTCGGGACGCTTCGTCCGGTCGAGCTTCACCAGGCGGTGGCCGAGGCACTTCCTTTCGACTCGGACGTCTTCGACATCGTCACGGCCACCCTGCTGCTCCAGGCGATGCCGGTCTCTCTGCGACACGAAGTGCTGACCGAATGCCGGCGGGTTTTGCGGCCGGGTGGACGCCTGCTGGTTGCCGACTGGATCGGCGAGCCCGAAGGGCTGCACGCGCTCATCGCCTACCCCGGCGATCTGGTCCGCCGATACATGTTCCCGCACAAGCGGCCGATGAACGTGCTCGAGAGCCTGAAGGTCACCGGCTTCTTTCCGCCCGAGCTTCGCGGCACGTTCTCGACCGTGCTCGGCACCATCGAGCTGCACGAAGCCTTCAAGCCGCTGCAGGCCTAGGCGCTCGTTTCCGCGACTTCGCGGCCGTCACAGCGGCCATCGGTCCATCGGTCGAACGCGGTCGTAGGCGGCTGCCACCTGCAGAATCAGGTCGTCGCGATGCCGCGGTGCCACGATCTGCAGGCCGGCAGGAAGGCCCGAGTCGGTGAATCCCGCCCGCAGACTGGCAGCGGGATGACCCGACATGTTGAACGGGTAGGTGAACGCTACCGCGTGCAGCGGCGAATCCAGGGCCTCGCCATCGACGTGCGAGGGAAAGGGGCCGGCGGCAGGAAACGCTTCGGTCGGCAGCGTCGGCGTCGCCAGCAGATCGAAACGCTCGAATAAGCGCCAGAGCACTTCGTTGAGCCGGTGACGCTCGCGCTGAATGTCGCCCAGCTGCAGTGCGGTCAGATGACTGGCCGCAACGGTCCCGTCCCAGAAGCTGCGGCCGAGCTCGTGCTCCCTGCCCGCAACTTCGCGCGCGAGCTCGGCGTACAGCTCCGCTCCCACGCTGAAGGCCCAGCCTCTGCCCAGATCCGGAAACGGCGTCGATATCTCTTCGACGTCATGGCCGAGCGCGGCCAGCGCATCGACGCCGGCGCGCACCTCGCGCATGACGTCGGATTGCACGCGCGCGTAGCCGAGGTCGCGGCTGAAGGCGATGCGCAGGCGCGGCAGCGGCTGGTCCAGGCACTGCAGGTACGAAGTCGAAGGCGCGGGCAGCGAATCCGGATCGGCAGGATGGTAGCCGGCCGTGAGGTCCAGCATCAGGGCGGCATCGCGAATGCTGCGTGTCAGCGGGCCGTGATGGACGGTGTCCATCCAGTGCAGCATCTGGCGCGGCTCGGGCCCGAGGGGCACGCGGCCGAAAGAGGGCTTCATCCCGAACGCGCCAACATAGCACGCGGGAATGCGCACGGAGCCGCCTCCGTCCGAGGCAGTTGCCAGCGGAACCATGCGCGCTGCGATGGCCGCTGCCGAGCCGCCGCTGGAGCCGCCCGGCGTGCGATCGGGATTCCAAGGGTTGCGCGACACGCCGAAGACCCGGTTCTTGGTAAAACCCGTGTAGCCGAACTCGGGCGTGTTGGTCTTCCCCACCACGATGGCACCGGCGGCGCGAAGACGCTCGACCTGTACCGAGTCGCGGCTGGCCGTATAGTCGCGAAAGGCCATCGAACCGAAAGTCGTGGGAAGGCCGGCCACGTCCTCGAGGTCCTTGATGCCGGCAGGCACCCCGGCAAGAGGCCCGACCTCCTGGCCCGACCTCAGCACTTTCTCCTGTATTCTCGCCTCTTCCAGCGCCCGCTCCCGGCAGACGTGGACAAAAGCGTTGAGACCGTCGTCGAGCTGCTCGATGCGGTCCAGGCTGGCCTGAATGGTCTCCACCGGCGATACGTCCCCGCTGCGTACGAGGCCGGCCTGCTCTTCGACAGAAAGCTCCCACAGCTCACGCATCGTCTCCTCCAGTGCGTCGGCGTTCGAAGCGCGAGCCTACTGTCCGAATGTCCTATTGCAAGGCCGCCCCTCCCCTCATAGTTTGAGGCCGCCTGGCTTCGGGGGGGGAGCTGCATGTTCGATTCGTATCCGGTCCGTCGTTCGACGCTGCGCACTGCCGCGGCTTTTCATCATTCCTGGACCGCGGGCGTTGCCGTGGCCGCCTGCATGGCTGCAGCGCTGCTGCCGGCACCATCGATGGCGGCCCTCAATCCGCTGTCCAGCCGCATGAACACGGCCAAGGCGCTGTGGAAGGTCGCAACCGATGCTGCCGCCGTCCGACATGAATGCGAGACGCTGATCGAGTCGGGTCTGCTCGCATGGACCACGGATTGCTCGGAAGACCCGGTCGCACTGGGCGGAGCGGGCACCGGCGATGCGAGTATCGATGCCGCGCTGCAGAAGGCGCTTTCGACGCGCTCGGGAGCCTGGCTCAACCTTCGTCTGAGCGGGACGCCGCAGGATCACGGCGTCGACGCGCTGTGCAGTCCGCGTAGCAACGATTGGGCCGAGATCGACGTCTGTTTCTACCAACTGGCACTGGCCGACTCGAAGGCGCTCCTGGGGCTGACTCACGATCCCGAGGAGCGAGTCGTTTCCGTCGACGAGGTGGCGTGCCGCCGCGCCCTCGGCAACCGCATCCGATACAACTACCGCCGCATGCTCAAGAACCGGGCCACGTGCTTCAAGAGGAACGGCCTGCTCGGCAGCGGCGCCTTCGCCGAGCGCTACGATTGCCTGGCTCCGGCCGTCCCGCCCTCGCGAGGCAGGCCCGCCACCGGACTGACCGCCACCGATACGGCAGTGAGCAAGAGCTACAACGGCTTCGCTGCGGGCGTCTTCGCCGAATGCCCCGACTATCTTGCGGGCATCAACTTTCCGGAGCCGCTCAGCGACCCCACCGGCGGCGTCTTCGGACGCACCGATCTTGCCCAGGTGCTGCTGGAGGAGCTGACGGTGATGTCGGACGACATCCTCATTCGGCTCTACGCGGGTCCGCCCTTCTGCGGCGACGGCACCACGCAGGCCGACATCGGCGAGGAGTGCGACGACGGCAACAGGACGAGCTGCGACGGCTGCGACTACAACTGTACGTTGCCCGTCTGCGGCAACGCGGTCGGCTGCGCCGGCGCCGAAGAGTGCGACGACGGTGACGATCAGAGCGGCGACGGCTGCTCACCCGCCTGCGAGCTCGAATACTGCGGGGACGGTACGGTCCATGCCGGGCTCGGCGAACTCTGCGACGACGGCAACAACACTTCGGGAGACGGCTGCTCCTCCAACTGCGAACCGGGATTCTGAACGCGCGTTTCAGGCCTCCGGCTGCGCCTGAAGAGCGTGCGTGTCTGCAATCACCCAGGCGGACTTTTTGAGAGCTTTTGCAGGTCTCGACCTTGCTGGACGACACCGCCCCCTTTAGCCTGAGCGTGCAAGTCAGGGATGGCGCGATTCCGCATCGAGAAAGGGACCAGATCGATACCGTCATGAGGCATGTGATGAACGAAGTCCCACGTAGAATCCGATCTCCTCACGGCCGCGGCGAAGCCGACGCGGCTGCCATCATCGGCATGCTCGCCATCGGCGTGCTCAGCACGATGATCGCCCTCGTCGTCAGCGTACGTTTCCTCGAGAGTATGCCGCCGATCTTCGCGGCAGCCGTCGTGTTCTCCCTGCTCGTTTTCGCGATCATGTGCGCAGCTGCCTTCTTGCGCCGCGACACGCGCCATCCCCACCAGCCGCCCGTTCTCGCCATGCGCCGCACGCGCAGCGTCCGCGTCCGCTAGAACGTACCGTTTCCTGTCGAGTTCCTGTCGAGCCGGTCGCCGTGCCACGCACGGCGGCCGGCCACCTGACCCCGCCGCGCCCGCCCGCTTGCCATCCGTCAAACCTGAAGATCCGCCACGACCGGACAGTGATCCGATCCCTGGACGTCGTCCCATATCGAGCAGTCCGTCAGCAGCGGCAGCATCTCCGAGTTGACGAAGAAGTGATCGATGCGCCAACCCATGTTGCGCTCGCGCGCGCCCGGCCAATAGCTCCACCACGTGTAGTCGCGCTCTTCGGGATTTCGTCCTTCGTACAGGCGCGCGGGATGGAAGTGACGGAACACGTCGACCCAGCCGTGTTCGACGTAGCGCCGCAGGGCCGCCCGCTCCTCGGGGAGAAAGCCGGTTTGCCCCTGATTCTCCTTGGGCCGGGCGAGGTCGATGTCTTCCAGCGCCGTGTTCCAGTCGCCAGTGACGATGACGTTCTTGCCCTCGGCGCGCTCCTCCTCGATGTGCTCGAGCAGGTGCTGATAAAACTCGAGCTTGAAGGCGAGACGGGCCGGGTCGGGACCTGCCGCGGTCTGCCGACCGTTGGGGAAGTAGCAATTGTAGAGCGTGAAATCGCCGTGCTCGGTGACGATCACGCGGCCTTCGCCGCGCTCGAAGCCGGCGCCGGGCGTGACGAACAGCGGATCGGTGCGGCAGAAGGTGGCAACACCGCTGTAGCCGGCCTTGGTGGCCGGGTTCCAGTGCACCGTGTAGCCGAGGCTGCCGATGCGCTCGAGATCGGCCACCGGCATCTGCTCGGGCGTGCACTTGACCTCCTGCAGGCACAGAATGTCGGGCCGCTCGCGCTCCAGAAACTCGCAGAATCCTTTCTTGATGACGGCGCGGATGCCGTTGACGTTCCAGGTGACGATTCGGGTCAAGTCACGAGCCTCGCAATGATGGTCGCGGCGGTCTGACGCGCCAGGCGCCGAATTCCCTCTTCGTCGACGATGGCCACGGGATGAGGCAGGTAGACGACCTCGTATCCCGGCATCCCGAGCAGGCGCGCCTGATCGATGGCCTCGTCAAGGAAGGCTTCGGTGGCGACGGCCGCCGTGGGAATGCCGTTCTTCTCCAACCGTACGACGTCGTGCACACTGCACGACACGCACGAACCTCAATCGGCCAGCGCTTCGACGACGGCGTCGCTGCCGGCGCGCACCGTCTCGATGA
Source organism: Binatia bacterium (assembly GCA_035626675.1). Classification (GTDB taxonomy): domain Bacteria; phylum Desulfobacterota; class Binatia; order UBA1149; family CAITLU01; genus DASPNH01. The sequence goes on along the minus strand of DASPNH010000215.1, from coordinate 327 downwards.
CGTCGGCTGGTGCCGGCCGCGTGAACGTCGGCTTCTCCATCTGCGTGACGATCGCGCCCTGCTCGAGAAGGATGCGGCCGAGCTCGTCGAGGAATTCGGCCGACTTCGGCTTGCGGATCGACAGCAGCGTCACGCGCTTGCCCGCCAGGCCGGCCAGGCGCGCTGCATGCGCGACCGGCTCCATGCTGCGATCGTCGAAGGGGCTTACATATTCGTGCATCGTCATACCTCGTCGATGAGCCGGCTCGTCATGCTGGAACCGAGCCCGAATCCGACCCAAGGCCCTAGAACCGCCGAAAAGCGGCCGGCTTCGCCGCCGGCCACGAC